>NZ_QKMQ01000003.1:0-478766 GCF_003208145.1 Pseudomonas sp. RV120224-01b
GATCAAGGGTGGCATTATCAGCAGGCTCAATACCGTCACAAACTTGCCGCACGAGGTGTGAAGCAGAGCATGTCCCGCAAAGGCAATTGCCTGGATAATGCGGCGATGGAAAGCTTCTTCGGCACGCTCAAGTCGGAGTTTTTCTACCTGAATCGCTTTGAGAGTGTCGAGGAACTAAAAGCGGGACTGGATGAGTACATTCACTACTACAACCATGACCGCATCAGGCTGAAACTCAATGGCCTGAGCCCTGTGAGCTACAGGACTCAGACCACTGGCTAAAACTGTCCAACTTTTGGGGGGCAGTCCAACCTTGTGGGAGCTGGCTTGCCGGCGATGGGCTGCATAGCAGCCCCACTGGCCCTATCAGGCCACCTCAGGCTCACAGCCCTTGAGCACCATGCGAATAATGGTCTCGGCCGCCGCGTCGTAATCGCTGTCGGCCAGCTTGGCCTTGCCGGTCACCGCAGAAATCTGCCAATCGAAATCCGCATACGTCTGTGTCGCCGCCCAGATGCTGAACATCAGGTGGTGCGCATCCACATGGGCGATCTGCCCGCGGTCGATCCAGCGCTGGATGCACTCGATGTTGTGCCGGGCCTGCTCGTTCAGCTGCTCAACCTGGTTCGGCGACAGGTGCGGGGCACCGTGCATGATCTCGCTGGCGAACACCTTGGAGGCGTGCGGCAGGTCACGCGAAATGCGGATCTTCGAACGAATGTATGAACTGAGCACTTCCTTCGGATCGCCGTCGGCATTGAACGGCGTCGACGCCTGCATGATTGGCGCGATGATGCTTTCCAGGACCTCGCGGTAGAGGTTGTCCTTGGACTTGAAGTAGTAATACACGTTCGGCTTGGGCAGGCCGGCCTTGGCCGCGATATCGCTGGTCTTGGTGGCGGCGAAGCCCTTGTCGGCGAATTCCTCGCTGGCCGCGCGCAGGATCAGTTCCTTGTTGCGCTCGCGAATGGTGCTCATGGTCAGGGATCTTCCTCGTGTCTGGCCACCTCTAAGAGGGATCGGGCATGGTAGCACCGGGCTCGACGGGGGCTCAAGGCAGCGGCTTTGGGCTAGAATCGATGGCACATACACATCTGGATACAGGCAAACATGGCAGGAAGCAGTCTACTGGTACTGATCGACGACATCGCCACGGTGCTCGATGACGTCTCGGTGATGACCAAAGTGGCAGCGAAAAAGACCGCAGGCGTGCTGGGCGACGACCTGGCGCTGAATGCCCAGCAGGTCACCGGTGTGCGTGCCGAACGCGAAATCCCGGTGGTGTGGGCGGTGGCCAAAGGGTCGATGGTGAACAAGGCCATCCTGGTGCCGGCGGCGCTGTTGATCAGCGCGTTCATCCCTTGGGCGGTGACGCCGCTGCTGATGGTGGGCGGTGCCTACCTGTGCTTCGAGGGTTTCGAGAAGCTGGCACACAAGTTCTTGCACAGCAAAGAAGAGGATGAGGCTGAGCACGAAGCCCGTAAGGAGGCGGTGGCCGATGCCAATGTCGACCTGGTGGCGTTCGAGAAAACCAAGATCAAGGGCGCGGTGCGCACCGACTTCATTCTCTCGGCGGAGATCATCGCCATCACCCTGGGCACCGTGGCCGATGCGCCGCTGACCCAGCAGATCATCGTGCTGTCGGGCATTGCCATTGTCATGACCATCGGCGTTTACGGGTTGGTGGCGGGTATCGTCAAGCTGGATGACCTGGGGTTGTGGATGACCCAGAAGGCTTCGCGTCTGGCTCAGGTGTTGGGTAACGGCATCCTGCAGACAGCGCCGTACATGATGAAGAGCCTGTCGGTGATTGGCACGGCGGCGATGTTTCTGGTGGGTGGCGGCATTCTGGTACATGGCATCGCGCCCTTGCATCATGCCATCGAGGCGTTCAGCGAAGGGCGCGGTGGGGCGCTGACCGGTGCGCTGCTCAACGGCGTGGCCGGGGTGGTGGCCGGTGCCGTGGTGCTCGCGGTGGTCAGCGCGGTCTCTAAGGTTTGGCGTGCCGTCAGGGGCTGACCGCCACGCCTTTTTCCTCATCGCTGGCTGCCGGTTTCCAGGCGAGTAGGCCTTTGCTGAAATCGTTGGCCGCACTCTGGTAGTAGGCAATCGCCCGACGTACCAGCGGGTTATCGCTACCCACGCTCAATTCCCGGCTGTTACCCAGTGCATCCTGATGCACACGCATGCCGCCGCGCGGGCTGAGGATCGCCAGGTCCTTACCGTCGAACAGGCCCAGGTGCTGGTAGTTGCCGATCAGTACCCGCGGCGGCAGGGTGGCTTCACGCAGCAGGTCGCGGCCGAAGAAGGTCGAGGTGTAGCTGAGATTCAGCAGGCCGAGCAAGGTCGGTGCAAGGTCGATCTGGCTGGCCAGTTGCGCGTCTTCGCGCGGGGCGATCAGCTTGGGGGCGTAGATCCACAGCGGGATCTGGTAGTTGTTCACCGGCAGGTCTTCCACACCGGCACTGCCCGCAGTGTGGTCGGCCACGAAGACAAACAAGGTATTGTCGAACCACGGTTTGCGCTTCGCTTCGCGCAGGAACTGGGCGATGGCATGGTCGGTGTACTTCACCGCACCTTCACGGCCTTCACCCGAGGGGATGTCGATGCGGCCGTCCGGATAGGTGTATGGGCGGTGGTTGGAGGTGGTCATCAGTTGCAGCAGGAATGGCTGCTGCTTGGCATGGTCGGCATCGGCCAGTTTCAGGGCCTGCTTGTACAGGTCTTCATCGGCCATGCCCCAGGCGTTCTTGAAGCCGATTTCGCTTTCGTCCACGCTGCTCTGGTCGACGATACGGTAGCCGTTGCCGCTGAAGAAGGCGTTCATGTTGTCGAAGTAGCCACGCCCGCCATAGACAAACACGGGGTCATAGCCGACAGCAGCCAGTTGCTGGCCGAGGCTGCCGTAGCCGCTTTCGCGGCCGATGCGTTTGACGATGGAGCGGCCCGGTGTTGGCGGGATCGACAGGGTGATGGCCTCCAGGCCACGGTCGGTGCGGGTGCCGGTGGCGTAAAAATTGTTGAAGTACAGGCTTTCGCGGCGCAGGGCGTCCAGGTTGGGCGTGAGGTTGCGCGGGTCGCCGTTGCTGCCCATGTACTTGGCGCTGAAGCTCTCGATGGTGACCAGGATGATGTTGGGCGTGCGTGGCTCGCCGCTGGCGTTGATATGGCGGCGGATATCCTCGGGCTCGCTGGCCTGGAACCGGGCATTGGGCTCAGCCAGCTCCTGGTGCATCTGCGCGCCGGCTTCACTGGCATCGAGGGTGGCGTAGAACTGGCTGTAGTCCAGTTCGTTGTTACGGAATGCGGCAAAGAACTGGTACGGGCCGTTGCTGGCCAGTTCGCGTTGGTAGGCGTTACCACCCTGGCCGCGGGGGAATTGCTGGTCGACCAGCAAACCGCTCAGCCCACCCAGTACAGCCAACAGCGCAATGCCGCCCAGGCGTTGGCGCAGATTGGCACCGGGGGCTGCGAGCGCCTGGCCGAGGGGCTTGCGCAAGACCACTGCAAGCAACACGGCGACCACAGCGATGCTGCCCAGCAGGGTGGGCAGTGGGTACGATTCGCGGATGTTGTCCAGCACTTCCTTGGAATACACCAGGTAATCGACCGCGATAAAGTTGAAGCGTACCCCGAACTCGTCCCAGAACAGCCACTCGGCCACCGCGACGAACAGCATCACGAACAGGCTGACGACCAGTACGCCGCCCATCAGCCGGCGATGCAAGCGCGTGCGCCATAAGCCTGCCGGGCACACGGCCAGGTACAGCCCCAGCGGCAGGGCGGCGTAGGTGAGGAAGCTCAGGTCGTACAGGGCACCACTGAAGAACAATGAGACGTAGTCGCCATGTACTTCATCCAGATGGGTGACCAGTAATACCAGGCGGGTCAGCAGGAAGATGCCGAACCACAGTGAACAAACTAACAGAAGATACCGCCACGGGGCGGCGAGGGACGTGCGCATTAAGTAGGCCTGTTTTCTTTTTTGAATGCGAGAATCCAAGCATGCTAAAGGGCAAAGTGCAAAAATTTTGTCAAAAATTTGCGGTGTTAAAGTGGAAAGCCTGGGCCTATAGTCAGTACTTTGCTTTTTCCTACAGCTCAGGGGGGGAAAACCATGTTTGGTAAAGTATTAACTTACGATGTGTACCACCTGGCGCTCTACCTGGGTACGGTCATGGCCTGGGGGGCGTTGGGCCTGTGGCTGCTGCTGCGCGGGGCGGGCGTCGAGGCGTTGTACAAGTGCTGTGCCATGTTCGGCCTGGCATTGACAATCAGCAGCATCATGCTGGTGCTGGACATCTTTCGAGTGATAGAACACTGGCAGGTAGAAGCGGGGCTGTTGCTGTTTGGTGGGTTGTTGCCTTGCCTGCTTGCCCTGACTTTCAAGGCAACTTTAAATGCGAATAGGATTGATCTGAATAAGTTGTAGGAAATTACTTACATGCTGCGCAGCCTATTGCACATGACAGCGCGTTGTTAATGCAACGCGCTGTCACGTTTCAGCGCATCAGAAGTGCACTTTCACCAGGAAACTCATGGTGTTCTGGTCCGTGGTGAACGCATCGCTGTCCTTGATGCCGTACTTGTTCTTCCAGTAGTCGTACTCCACACCCACGTACAACTGCTTCTCACCCAGGTGCAATGCCTTGCCCAGGTCGTACTTGATCTGCGGGTTGAAGTGCAGGTTGGCCTGGTAGGTGCCGCGACGGTTCTCGTCGTTGTCCACCACCCAGTCCATGAAGCCGTCGATCAGCACGTCGGAATCGCCGACCGGGATGGTGTACGACCACACCGGAGTAATCTGCCATACGTTGTCGCCGGCGCGGCTGCCGTCGGTGGTGCGGTTGTAGAAGTTCAGCTGGAAGTAGTCGAAGCCCGGGATGGCCAGGTCGAAGCCCGGGCCGATCAGGTACGACTCGGTGTCACCCTCGCCAAACTCGTAGGTCATGGCCAGCAGCACGTCCTTGACCGGGCCGAACTCCAGCTTCTGGTCGAAGATCTTGCCGAACGACAGGCGTGGGCTGAACTCGCCGTAGTAGGTGTTGGGGCCGTTGCTGGCGTCCTTCTTGCCCTGGTAGAAAATCTTGTCGATGAAGAAGAAGTTGTCGCCGTACTTCCACGCATCGGCATGCTCGAAGGTGAAGGTTTGCTGGGTCTCGGGGTTGACCTTGAAGTTCTTGCCCCACAGGTAGGTCAGGCTGTTGTTCTGCCATTGCAGCAGGTCGCCGCCGAAGGTGGTGCCACAGGCCAGCAGGCCGCCGGCGAGGATCAGGCTGTTGATGGTACGCATTGAAAGTGTCGCTCCCTTGATTGATCTGTTGTCAGCGCTCGTTGTTGGCGCTTTTTTGTCTTTTGAGTCAGCTTTTTTCGATAGGCCACAGCTGTTTGGCAAGGGTTGGGCCAACTTTTCCGGGTTGGCAAAACCTTCCTGCTCGACTTCGTTCTGAACGGATGAAAAGGGTCTTTCAGGCTGGCAACACGTTGGCCAACCGCCCGTATTCATTGACTGAGCGGTCAGTAAACGCAGGCAGAATCCGTTCTGCCCTGATCGAGGGGGCGCGCAGATTACTGGCTTGCGCGCCGGGCCTCAAGTGCTCCGTCCTGGAGCGGGGTGGTACAAACTTGTGCGTTTGGTCAGTTTTCTAGAAGTGCACTTTGATCAGCGCACTGGCGACACTCTGGTTGCTGTCCAGATTGCCGCGGCTGTCGATGCCGTACTTGTCCTTCCAGTAGCTGTACTCAAAGCCCACGTACAGCTGCTTGGCGCCCAGGTTCAGCGCTTTGCCCAGGTCGTACTTCACCTGCGGGTTGAAGTGCAGGTTGGCGTGGTAAGTGCCACGGCGGGTCTGGTCGTTGTCGGTGACCCAGTCCATGTAGCCGTCGATCAGAATGTCGGACCTGCCTACGGGGATGGTGTAGGACCAGCCGGGGGTAATCTGCCAGACGTTGTCACCGGGGCGGCTGCCCTCGGTGTTGCGCACGTAGAAATTCAGGGTGAAATAGTTGAAGCCGGGGACGTTCAGGTCGAAACCGGGGCCGATCAGGTAGGCCTCGTTGTCGCCTTCGCCGCGCTCGTAGGTCATGGCCAGGAGTACGTCCTTGATCGGGCCGAAGGCCAGCTTCTTGTCAAAGATCTTGCCGAATGACAGGCGTGGGCTGAACTCGCCGTAGTAGGTGGTGACGCCTTTGCCGGGGTCGGCCTTGCCGTTGTAGAAGATTTTGTCGACGAACATGAAGGTGTCGCCGTACTTCCATTTGTTGGCGTGCTCGAAGGTGATGGTCTGCTGGATATCAGGGTTGACCTTGAAGTCCTTGCCGTACAGGTAGGTCAGGCTTTCGCCATGCCATTGCAGCCATTCGCCTGCATGCGAGGGGAGGGTGGCCAGCAGGCTGCTGCCCAGCAACAGGGACGTGGTGATGCGCTTCATGTTGTGATTCCCGGACTTATTGTTTTTGTTGGCGGTTTTTTTGGCGCGCAGGCGCCCCGGGCGGCCCATTCCGGCGGGCCGACGGTGTTGCGTTTACTGCTTATGTGAATGCGGGGCGGCCATGCGCCGCCCCGTCTGGCTCAATGCTGGTGACAAGCGTCGTTGTGCACCGCGCGTTCGGCGCCACCGAGGATGTTGAACAGTACGTTCAACACCAGGGCACTGACCGTGGCCATGGCGATACCACTGTGGGTGATGGGTTCCATCCACTGTGGCATCTGGGCGAAGAACTCCGGGCGCACCACGGGGATCAGCCCGAAGCCGACGCTCACCGCCACCAGCAGCTGGTTGCGGCGGTCGCCGATGTCCGCTTCCTGAAGAATCTTGATCCCGGTGGCGGTCACCATGCCGAACATGGCAATGGACGCGCCGCCCAGTACCGCAGGCGGGATCGAGGCAATCAGGAAGGCCGCCTTCGGCAGCAGGCTGAGCACAATCAGCAGTGCACCGGCCACGATGGTGACAAAGCGGCAGCGCACCCCGGTCATCTGCACCAGGCCGATGTTCTGGGCGAACGAGGAGTGGGTGAAGGTGTTGAAGAAGCCGGCGATGAACGATGCACCGGCATCGCACAGCAGGCCGCGCCGCAGCATCCCTGGGGTGACTTCGCGATCGGTCACCTTGCCCAGGGCCAGGAACATGCCCGTGGACTCGACGAAGATGATCACCACCACCAGGCACATGGACAGGATCGGCGCCAGGCTGAAGGTCGGCATGCCGAAGTGCAGTGGGGTGACCACTTGCAACCACGGTGCGTCTTTCAGGCCCGACAGGTCGACCATGCCGATGGAACCGGCCAGGATGTAGCCAAGGCCCATGCCCACCAGTACCGACACGTTGACCCAGAACCCGCGCATGAAGCGGTTGATCAGCAGGATGACCGCCAGCACCAGGCCGGCTACCAGCAGGTAGATCGGCGAGCCGAAGGTTTCTGCTTCATGGCCGCCACCGGCCCAGTTGACCGCCACCGGGAACAGCGACAGGCCAATCGAGGTAATCACCGTGCCGGTGACCAGCGGCGGGAAGAAGCGCACGACCTTGGACATGAACGGCGCGATCAGCATGCCGAAGAACCCGGCGGCGATGGTCGCGCCGAAGATCCCCTGCAGGCCCACACCGGGCATGCCGGCCATGGCCACCATGCTGCCGACGGCAGCGAAGCTGGCCCCCATCATCACCGGCATGCGGATGCCCACCGGGCCGATACCGAACGACTGGATGATGGTGGCGACGCCTGCGACCAGCAGGTCGGCGTTGATCAGGAAAGCGACTTCTTCACGGGACAACCCGGCGGCCTGGCCGATGATCAGCGGCACGGCGATGGCGCCACCGTACATCAGCAGAACGTGTTGCAGGCCAACCAGGATCAGTTGGAACAGGGGCAAGGGCTCGCGCGGCGGCGCAATGGGGATATACGCCTTGCGTGACTCGGACATGCAGCACCTCGAGTTTTGTTTTTATTCTCGGATCCAAGCGTCGGCTTCAAGCGGCAGGCTCTCGGTGAAGAGAGGCTGGGGTTCCCGCTTTAGGCTGAACGCTCGATGCTTGCTTGTTGCGTATGGCTTGAAACAGAGGCCGGGGTTGCCGGCCTCTTCGCGGGTAAACCCGCTCCTACAGGGGAGCTGTGTTGACCCGATTGCGGTGTTTCAGTTGACCGGGGCACCTTTGGCGATCCAGTCGCCGACGAGCTTGCGCTCTTCGGTGGTCATCTGGGTGATGTTGCCCAGCGGCATGATCTGGCTGGCGACCGCTTGCGCCTGAATGCGCGCGGCCTGGGCCTGGATCTGCTGCGGGGTGTCGAACATCACGCCGGCAGGGGCGGCGCTGAACAGTGGGCTGGTCGGCTTGGACGAGTGGCACACGGTGCAGCGTTCCTGGATGACGTTGTGGATCTTGTCGAAGCTGTCGCCGCCAGCCTGGGCCGTCGCCTGGGCAGGTGCTTCAGCCGGTGCTTCGGCAGGCTTGGCTGCTTCTTCGGCACGCAGTTCGGCGGCGGTCTTGCCACCTACGGCAGTGGCCGGCAGTGGCTGGTACTCCACTTTCGCTGCGGCTTGCTCAGGCGAAACAGCCATCGGCTTAGGGCCGGTGACGTAGGCCAGGCAGATCATTGCCAGGGCACCGACCGGCAGGGTCCAGGCGTACTTGTTGCTGTCGTGGCGGGTGTTGAAGTAGTGGCGGATCAGAACCGCGGCTACTGCAATGCCGGCCAGGATCAGCCAGTTGTACTGGCTACCGTAGGTGCTCGGGAAGTGGTTGCTGATCATGATGAACAGCACCGGCAGGGTGAAGTAGTTGTTGTGACGCGAACGCAGCAGGCCTTTGGCCGGCAGTACCGGGTCGGGCGTCTGGTTGTTCTCGATCGCCGCCACCAGCTGGCGCTGGGCCGGCATGATGATGCGGAACACGTTACCCACCATGATGGTGCCGATGATCGCGCCGGTGTGCAGGTAGGCGCCACGGCCACTGAACACCAGGCTGAAGCCGAAGCAGGCGGCAATGATCAGGACGAACAGTACGGCACCGAGCAGGGCAGGTTTTTTACCCAGTGGCGAATCGCACAGGAAGTCGTAGATGAACCAGCCGGCCACCAGCGAACCGATCCCGATGGCCACGCCTTCGGCACCGCTCAGGGTGCTGCCAGGGGCCAGCAGGTACAGGGTCGGGTTCCAGTAGAACACCACGCACAGCAGGGCGATACCGGACATCCAGGTGAAGTAGGCTTCCCACTTGAACCAGTGCAGGTTCTCGGGCATTTTCGGGGGTGCGAGCTTGTATTTCTCCAGGTGGTAGATACCACCGCCGTGAATCGCCCAGAGATCACCCGACAACCCATCGCGCGGGTTGCTTCGGTTCAGGTGGTTCTCCAGCCAGACGAAGTAGAACGATGCACCGATCCAGGCGACACCGGTGATCATGTGAACCCAGCGAATGCTCAGGTTCAGCCATTCGTGAAGGTGTGCTTCCACAGTATGTACCTCTGCCGATCACCGTGAACGATGACCGACCTTTTCTTATTGGTGGGGATTGAGGATCAGCATCTGTTCCTCGGTGAAGTAATGCTCATCGCAGTTGTTGCCAGAACCGCTGCGATCAACCACCAGGAAGTCATCCCGCTTTTCGATCGTCAGCACCGGGTGGTGCCAGACGCCGCGATGGTAATTAACGCCCTGCCTGCCATTACTGCGGAAGGCCCGGACCAAGCCTGATACAGGTGCATCGCCAACGGGCGCGACCACGATCAGAAAGGGGTTGCCGAGCAGCGGAATGAAAGCCTGGCTGCCCAGCGGATGGCGTTCCAGCATGCGTACGGTCAGCGGCATGTCCAGCGCGTCGGCGCGGAAGATGCTGATGATCGCCTTGTCTTCAGGCTCGGCGGTTTCGACCGTGGCGAGCTTGTGAAAGCGCATGGTCGAGCCGTTGTTGATCATGAAGTGGTCGCTGCCGTCGGTTTCGATCACGTCACCGAAGGGGGCGAAGGCTTCTTTGGTCAGGGGCTCGATCATCAGGGTGCGCATGCGGGTCTCTCTTATCTATTCGTTGTACTGAAAAAGGTTCGGCTGTTGCTTACAGCTGCAGCAGGCGGAACAGGGCGATCAGGTTGATCTGCGCCAGGGCTTCCTTGAACTCGGCATCGGCATCGTTGTGGATGCGCTTCTCGAAGGAGGCGAGGATCTGGTGCCGGTTGCTGCCCTTTACCGCCATGATGAACGGGAACTGGAACTTGGCCTTGTAGGCGTCGTTCAGCTCGGTGAAGCGGGCGAACTCTTCGGCGGTGCACTGGTGAATGCCGGCACCGGCCTGTTCGTTGGTGCTCGATTCGGTCAGTTCGCCCTGGATGGCGGCCTTGCCGGCCAGGTCCGGGTGAGCGTTGATCAGTGCCAGCTGGTCGGCGTGGTTGGCGCTGAGCAGGATGTCGCTCATGCGTTGGTGCAGGGCTTCGATTTCGTCCAGCTCGCCCAGTTGGCCCAGGTCATAGGCCTTTTCGGCCACCCACGGCGAATGCTCGTAGATGTCGGCGAAGGCGCTGACGAAGGCGTCACGGCCCAGGGCGGATGGCTTGAGGGTGTTGAAGGCGGTCATCAGGCGTTCTCTTTCTTGTACGGGTGGGTGGTGTGCCAGTGGCGGGCGATGTCCACGCGACGGGCGAACCAGACCTGGTCATGGCTTTTGGCGTAATCGACGAAGCGCTTCAGGGCGGCCAGGCGCGCCGGGCGGCCGACCAGGCGGCAGTGCAGGCCGATGGACAACATCTTCGGTGCTTCGGCGCCTTCGGCGTACAGCACATCGAAGGCGTCTTTCAGGTACTGGAAGAACTGCTCGCCGCAGTTGAAGCCCTGTACCTGGGTGAAGCGCATGTCGTTGGTGTCCAGGGTGTAGGGGATCACCAGGTGCGGCTTGCCGGTAGGGTTGTTCGGCTCCCAGTAGGGCAGGTCGTCGTCGTAGGTGTCGCTGTCGTACAGGAAGCCACCTTCCTCCATCACCAGGCGACGGGTGTTCGGGCCGGTGCGGCCGGTGTACCAGCCCAGCGGGCGTTCGCCGGTGAGTTCGGTGAGGATGCGGATGGCTTCGAGCATGTGCTCGCGCTCCTGGGCCTCGTCCATGTTCTGGTAGTCGATCCAGCGGTAGCCGTGGCTGCAGATCTCGTGGCCAGCCTCGGCCATGGCGCGGATCACGTCGGGGTGGCGCTGGGCGGCCATGGCCACGGCGAAGATGGTGAGCGGGACGCCGCTGTCCTTGAACAGCTTCAGCAGGCGCCACACGCCGGCACGGCTGCCGTATTCGTACAGCGACTCCATGCTCATGTTGCGCGCGCCCTGCAGTGGCTGGGCGGCTACCATTTCGGACAGGAAGGCTTCGGACTCCTTGTCACCGTGCAGGATGTTGCGTTCGCCGCCTTCTTCGTAGTTGAGGACGAAAGACAGCGCGATGCGAGCGTTGCCCGGCCATTGCGGGTGAGGAGGGTTGTTGCCGTAACCGATCAGGTCGCGAGGGTAGTCAGCGCTCACTGCAGTCTTCCTTTTTGTGCGTTTGTGCGGGGGGTGGGCGGGCCGCGTCGGGATGTCGCACCACCGGATGGGCTGATTGTATACAACTTCTGAAATCTTTTGTAAGCCTGTTTTTCCGCATTTCTTCCCTTTTGTCGCTTCGCAGCGACCTGGAAATACAGTGCAAGAAACCTGCCTGATTGGTCAGCTAATGACATTGGGGTCGTTACAGCGCCTGTATTTGCGACCGATGGGTCGTTTATAGGCAGGAAACGTCGGGTGCGACGGATGGGTACAAAAAATTGTGTACAATTTTGCGATGGAATGTCTTAATGGCGTCATTCCCGCCTACCGCAGGCCCTGTTTGGGTGCATAGGCTGAGTATTTCTTGCCCACAGTGAACAAGAGGCGACACGCAATGGGACGTTTGACCACACACGTACTGGATGCCGCGCATGGCTGCCCGGGCAGCTCGATCAAGGTCGAGCTGTACCGTGTCGAAGGCCAGCAGCTGGAGCTGGTGAACACTGCCCTGACCAACAGCGATGGCCGCGTCGACGCGCCGTTGCTGCAGGGTGACGATTACCGTTCTGGCGTTTACCAGTTGCAGTTCAGCGCGGGTGATTACTACCGCGCCCGTGGCGTGCAACTGCCGGCACAGGCGTTTCTGGATGTTGTAGTGCTGCGCTTTGGTATCGATGAGCAACAGGAGCACTACCACGTGCCGCTGCTGATCTCGCCGTACAGCTATTCGACCTATCGTGGAAGCTAGTTGGTCGCTAGAAGAATCTTCGTAGGTCCTTTGGCCCGCTCTCACACTGGCGGGCTTTTTTTCGTCTGCTGTTTTTGTATTTTCATTTGAAATCGGCCCTTCGACTGACATTTTTGCCAGTAGCCATTCATGGGCTCAGTTGAAAAGATCGGACTTCGTGTGGCGCCTGAGGGTTCGTCCGATGAACACAAGCAACGTGTATTCGCCTTATGGTTACCGAAGCGCTAAAGCGGCGTCGACCGACGCATTAGGCTTCAATGGTCAGTTTTTTCAGGCTGCACTGGAAGGCTATGCGCTCGGAAATGGTCACCGGGTATACAGCCCTCGCCTCATGCGATTTATCAGCCCGGATGGCTTGAGCCCTTTTAACAAAGGCGGAATCAACGCCTATGCGTACTGCCTGAATGATCCTGTCAACGGGCAGGATCCCAGTGGAAAAAATCCCTTGTTCCGGCAAGTCGCTAGAAAGTTTTGGGGTGTTGTTGAGCAGGCAGCCAGCCGCTTTAAAGCGCTTACCGTGGAGGCTGGGCTCACGAACAATCAATACTGGAATATGGGCGAAGAGATGAACTATGCGAATAAGCAAGTAAAACAGAGCACGACCTTATTCAGGGAGATAACCAGCAAAAACGGCTTCGAGCAGCTCGAGCCGGGGTGGAACCACAAATTTGCACTCACCAAAGAGAATAGGTTGGTCGTATTCAGCAGCAAGGATGACCTCACGATGCCAAGTCACGGCAGCCTCGCCGAATTTTCTGGGCGGGGTTTTGGCACGAAGGGTCTTGGCGAGAGCGTGAGAAGCGCAGGGTACATCGTCGTGGGTGACGGTGGTCAAATTTCTTTCAGTAATCATTCTGGCCACTTTCAGCCCCGCTTCGAGAACCTGTATGAATTGAATGATGTCTTGGAAAAGCTCAATGTTGATGCGAATTTCATCCGAGCCTTTGGCTCTTGAAACTTCATTAGGCAGCCGGCTGCGCTTCGAGCGCCTTGTCCGCGTAATGAGCGGTGCAAACTGAGTTTTGGCAATGGGCGTCTAAGCACCCATTGCGCAGGCTAGGCGTCAGAGGAAGACGAACTTCGCAATGAAGATTGCGCATAGGACCCACAGGCTGGCCGAGATTTCCTTGTATTTGCCAGTACCCGCCTTCAATGCCACATAGCTGATGAAGCCCAGGGCAATACCATCGGCTACCGAGAAAGTCAGCGGCATCATGATGACCGTGACAATCGCCGGAATGCTGTCGGTGGCTTCGTCCCAGTGGATATGCGCCATACTGCCCATCATCAGCATTGCTACGTAGATCAGCGCGCCGGCAGTTGCATAGGCTGGGATCATCCCCGCCAGCGGGGCGAAGAACATTGCGGCGATGAACAGCAGGCCGACCACTACAGCCGTCAAGCCAGTACGGCCACCCGCCGCGACGCCCGCTGCACTCTCCACATAGCTGGTCACCGGCGGCACACCGACCACTGCGCCGAACACGCTCGAAGCACTGTCTGCTTTCAACGCCTTGGACAGGTTCTCGATACGCCCGTCCGGCGCCACCAGGTTGGCCCGCTGCGCCACGCCCATCAACGTACCGGCAGTGTCGAACATGTGCACGAACAGAAACGCCAGCACCACGCTGATCATGCTGACGTTGAACACGCCCGCCACGTCCATGGCCATCCAGGTCGGAGCCAGGCTCGGCGGCATCGACATCACCCCGCCGAACTTGACCAGCCCCAGGCCCCAACCGGCAAGGGTGACGCCGATGATGCTGATCAGGATCGCGCCAAACACCCGCTTGTAGCTGAGGATGGCGATCAGCAGGAAGCACACGGCTGCCAGCAGTGGCCCTGGCTCATGCAGCGAACCCAGCTTGATCAGGGTGGCGGGGCTGTCGACGATGATGCCTGCCGTCTTCAGGCCGATCAGCCCGAGAAACAATCCGACGCCGGCCCCCATGGCATGGCGCAGGCTGACCGGGATGCTGTTCAGCAGCCATTCGCGCACTTTCGACAAGGTCAGGAACATGAACAGCACGCCCGAGACGAATACCGCCCCCAGCGCCGTTTCCCAGTTGTAGCCCATGGTGCCGACCACGGTGTAGGTAAAGAACGCGTTAAGCCCCATGCCCGGCGCCAGGCCCACCGGCCAGTTGGCGTACAGGCCCATCAGCAGGCAGCCCAGCGCGGCGGCGATGCAGGTGGCGACGAAGGCGGCACCATGGTCGATGCCGGCGTCAGCCATGATGTTGGGGTTGACGAAGATGATGTAGGCCATGGTGATGAAGGTGGTCACCCCGGCGATCATTTCGGTTTTTACGGTGCTGCCGTGTTGCTTGAGTTTGAAAATCCGCTCCAGCCAGCTCGTTTCGAGCGGTGGGGCGAGATCCAGCGTAGGGGCTTCGGATTTGCGGCTTTCCACAGCGAGTACTCCTCAAGTCTTTCTTGTTGTTATGGAGCCATTGTCCTGCGCAATGCACTTGGCGGCTCCGCGAGGGAAGGCAGACATCTGACCGTTTTGTTGACTAATGGGTCAAGAAGTCGCTTGGTGGATTATGCTTTTGTGTACAAAGAATGCAAATAATGTTTTATCTTTTGTGTGCGCAATGCGTCGTACAACGGCTATATAGGTAAAACGCCCCCTGCGGAATCGCCTCAGCCTGTGTACAATGGCGCCATACTTTCTCTTCGTGCCTCGAGAGCCCATGAACGAACAGCTGCAACCTCTGAAAAAACCTGCACGTGTCGGCAAGGCCGGCCGCAGCGGTACCCAGGACGACATCGTCTATGCGCACATTTTCGAGGCCATCCTCGAACAGCGCCTGGCGCCGGGCACCAAGTTGAGCGAGGAAGCGCTGGGCGAAATCTTTGGCGTCAGCCGTACCATCATCCGCCGCGCGCTGTCGCGCCTGGCCCACGAAAGCGTGGTGCTGTTGCGGCCAAACCGCGGTGCGGTGGTGGCCAGCCCGACGGTGGAAGAAGCGCGCCAGGTGTTCTTCTCGCGGCGCATGGTGGAGCGGGCCATTACCGAACTGGCCGTGCAGCACGCCACCCTGGACCAGCTCAACGAGCTGCGGCAGATGGTGCGTGAAGAGCGCGACAGTTTCTCGCGTGGTGATCGTGGTGCCGGTATTCGTCTTTCCGGCGAGTTCCACCTCAAGCTGGCCGAGGCGGCGGGCAATGCGCCGCTGGTAAGCTTCCAGCGCAGCCTGGTGTCGCAGACGTCGCTGATCATCGCCCAGTACGAAAGCGGCAACCGCTCGCATTGCTCGTATGACGAACACATGCAGCTGATCGATGCCATCGAGGCGCGCGATGCCGAACAGGCCGTGAGCCTGATGATGCACCACATGGACCACATCGACAGCAAGCTGAACCTGGACGAGGAAAGTGCCTCGGACGATCTGCATGCAGTGTTCTCGCACCTGCTGAAAAAACCCAAGGCTTCCGCCAAGGGTTGATCGTTTGCCTGGGTGATTGAGAGGGGGCCGCTTTGCGGCCCTCGGTCGTTACTGGCCATCAGCCAAAGGTCTGCTAAATTCTTGTGAGCAAACCTTCATCAAGCAGTTGGGCTTGCGCATTCGTTGCGTTCAACTTCTTGAGGAATGGATTCATGAGCATGTCCCTCGGTAAACGGATGGGGGCCGAACTGGTCGGCACCTTCTGGCTGGTCCTCGGCGGCTGTGGCAGTGCGGTACTCGCAGCCAGTTCCCCTGTCGGTATCGGCGTTCTCGGTGTTGCTTTCGCCTTCGGCCTCACTGTGCTGACCATGGCCTTCGCCATCGGTCATATCTCCGGCTGTCACCTCAACCCTGCCGTCTCATTCGGGTTGGTTGTGGGTGGGCGTTTCCCGGCCAAGGAGCTGTTGCCCTACGTCATCGCACAAGTGATCGGCGCCATCCTGGCTGCAGGTGTGATCTATCTCATCGCCAGCGGCAAGGCCGGTTTCGAGCTGTCCTCGGGGCTGGCGTCCAACGGCTACGCCGACCACTCGCCCGGCGGCTACACGCTGGGGGCGGGCTTTATCAGTGAAGTGGTGATGACCGCCATGTTCCTGGTGGTGATCATGGGGGCGACCGACTCCCGGGCACCGGCAGGGTTCGCACCGATTGCCATCGGCCTGGCCCTCACCCTGATCCACCTGATTTCCATTCCCGTGACGAACACCTCGGTCAACCCCGCGCGTAGCACGGGGCCGGCCTTGTTCGTCGGCGGTTGGGCCCTGCAACAGCTGTGGCTGTTCTGGGTGGCGCCGCTGATCGGGGCTGCAATCGGCGGCGCGCTGTACCGGGGCCTGGCGAAAGAGCCTTAGCGCTGGTGCACGCAACGCCCGGCAGCGTACGTTTCACGCACGGTGCGGTCGTCGCCCAGGGTGGTGAGCACGAACAGGGTCTCTTCGATGCTGTTGGACTGCTGAATACGGTAGTCCAGCAGCGGCGTGGCCTTGTAGTCCAGCACCACGAAGTCGGCATCGTTGCCCGGGCGCAGGCTGCCGACGCGGTCGTCCAGGCGCAGCGCACGGGCGCCGCCAAGGGTGGCCAGGTACAGTGACTTGTAAGGGTGCAGGCGCGCGCCTTGCAGCTGCATCACCTTGTACGCTTCGTTCAGGGTGTTGAGCAGCGAGAAGCTGGTACCAGCGCCCACGTCGGTACCCAGGCCTACGTTGACCTTGAAGCGCTCTGCTTGCGGCAGGTTGAACAGGCCGCTGCCCAGGAACAGGTTGGAGGTGGGGCAGAAGGCCACGGCCGAGCCGGTTTCGGCCAGGCGCTGGCATTCCTCATCGCACAGGTGCACGCCGTGGGCGAACACCGAGCGCTCGCCCAACAGCTCGAAGTGGTCGTAGACGTCCAGGTAACCCTTCTGCTCGGGGAACAGCGACTTCACCCAATCGATTTCCTTGAGGTTTTCCGACAGGTGCGTGTGCATGTATACGCCTGGGTGCTCCTTGAGTAACTGACCGGCGAGGGCCAGCTGCTCTGGCGTACTGGTCGGAGCAAAGCGAGGGGTGACCGCGTAGTGCAGGCGGCCCTTGCCGTGCCAACGCTCGATCAGTGCCTTGCTTTCGGTGTAGCCGGACTCGGCGGTGTCGGTCAGGTAGTCCGGGGCGTTGCGGTCCATCATCACCTTGCCGGCGATCAGGCGCAGGTCCAGGCGCTCGGCTTCTTCGAACAAGGCATTGACCGATTCCGGGTGCACGCTGCCGAACACCAGCGCGCTGGTGGTGCCGTTTCGCAGCAGTTCCTTGAGGAAAATCTTCGCCACCTGGTCGGCGTGGTCCTTGTCGGCGAACTGCTTTTCGCACGGGAAGGTGTAGGTGTTCAGCCAGTCCAGCAGCTGCTCGCCGTAGGAGCCGATCATGCCGGTTTGCGGGAAGTGGATGTGGGTATCGATGAAGCCTGGGGTAATCAGCGCATCCTGATAATGCTCGACCGGGATGCCGGCATCCAGCGTCGGCAGCAGGTCGCTGGCGTGGCCAACGGCACTGATGCGGCCATCGTCGACCACCAGCAGGCCGTCCTCGAAGTACTCATGGGAAGCCTCCAGACCCACCTCGGCCGGGTCGGCGATGCTGTGCAGGATGGCGGCACGGTAGGCTTTGCGGGTAACGGTCATAACACACTCGTCAAATGGCTTGGCTGCGCCGGGAGGGCGGCAGCAACTGGGCAATGGGGCCGGCATTGGCGGCAGCATCGTGCTGGCCGAAGCAGGCGTTGTAGGTGGCGATGATTTCACCGGCGATGGACACGGCAATCTCGATGGGCAGCTTGCCCTTCACGTCGGGCAGGCCCATCGGGCAGCGCATGCGTGCCAGCACGGCATCGTCGTAGCCGCGTTCGCGCAGGCGATGCTCGAACTTGACCCGCTTGGTCTTCGAGCCGATCAGGCCGAACCAGGTGAAGTCGTTGCGCTTGAGAATGGCGGCGGTCAGTTCCAGGTCGAGCTGGTGGTTGTGGGTCATGACGATGCAGTAGCAGCCTGGCGGCAGGTCTGCGACTTCGTCTACCGGTTCTTCACTGACGACCTTGGTCACCCCGTTGGGGATGAGTTCAGGGAATTCCTGCTCGCGCGAGTCGATCCAGCGCACCCGGCAGGGCAGCGCGGCGAGCAAGGGTACCAGAGCACGGCCGACATGGCCCGCGCCGAACACGGCGATGTGCGCTTGCACGGCGGCCATGGGCTCGAACAACAGCACGGTAGCGCCGCCGCAGCACTGGCCCAGGCTGGCGCCGAGGCTGAAGCGCTCCAGGTGTGGGGTGGTGCGCTGTTCTTCGAGCATCTGCCGGGCGATGTGCAGGGCCTTGTATTCCAGGTGGCCGCCACCGATGGTGTCGAACAGGCCATTGGCGCTGACGACCATTTTCGAGCCGGCGTTACGCGGGGTGGAGCCGCGTTCTTCGATGATGGTCACCAGTACGCAGGCTTCGCCACGGGATTGGTGGTCGGCGAGGGCGTTGATCCATTGGTGCATGATGCAACCTCTCTATGTTGCGCCGCAGACTCTGTGGGAGTGGGCGTGCCCGCGAACACCGGCAGAGCCGGTGCCATTCACGGTGTTGCCTTCTTCGCGGGCGCGCCCGCTCCCACAAGGTTCCTCGCTGTCAGTGGGTGACGGTTTCCAGTTCTTGTTCGGCAGTCTGTTGCTGAGCCACCGCCTTTCGCATCTGCTCACACCCCCACAACACCCGCTCCGGTGTCGCCGGCGCGTCAATGTTCGGCTGTACCCGGTAATCGGCAAGGCTCGCCACGGCATCCTTGATCGCACACCAGGCGGCGATGCCGAGCATGAACGGCGGCTCGCCCACGGCCTTGGAATGGAACACGGTGTCTTCCGGGTTCTTGCGGTTTTCCACCAGCTTCACCCGCAGGTCCAGCGGCATGTCGGCCACCGCCGGGATCTTGTAGCTGGCCGGGCCATTGGTCATCAGCTTGCCCTTGGCATTCCACACCAGTTCTTCGGTGGTCAGCCAGCCCATGCCCTGGATGAAGCCGCCTTCCACCTGGCCGATGTCGATGGCCGGGTTCAGCGAATCGCCCACGTCGTGCAGGATGTCGGCGCGCAGCATCTTGTATTCGCCGGTCAGGGTATCGACGATCACTTCCACGCAGGCGGCGCCGAAAGCGAAGTAGTAGAACGGCCGGCCGCGCGCCTGGCTGCGGTCGTAGAAGATCTTCGGCGTGCGGTAGAAACCGGTGCTGGACAGCGACACCTGGGCAAAGTAAGCCTGTTGCACAAGCTGCTCGAAGCTGACGATCTGGTCGCGTACACGCACATGGCCATTGCGGAACTCGACGTCTTCCTCGGTCACGTTGTAATGCCGCGCCGCGAACTCGGTCAGGCGCTTCTTGAGGATTTCGGCAGCGTTCTGCGCCGCCTTGCCGTTCAGGTCGGCGCCACTGGAGGCTGCGGTCGGCGAGGTGTTGGGCACCTTGTCGGTGTTGGTGGCGGTGATCTGGATGCGGCTGAAATCGACCTGGAAAATCTCGGCGACTACCTGCGCCACCTTGGTATTCAGGCCTTGGCCCATCTCGGTGCCACCGTGGTTCAGGTGAATGCTGCCGTCGGTATAAATGTGGATCAGCGCCCCGGCCTGGTTGAGGAAGGTTGCGGTGAACGAGATGCCGAACTTGACTGGCGTCAGTGCCAGACCTTTCTTCAACACTGGGCTGTTGGCGTTGAAGCGGCGGATCGACTCGCGGCGCTCGGCGTAGTCGCTGCTGGCTTCCAGGTCGGCGGTCATCTCATCGAGCATGTTGTGCTCGACGGTCTGGTAGTAGTGGGTGACGTTGCGCTCGGTTTTGCCGTAGTAGTTGGCCTTGCGCACCGCCAGCGGGTCGCGGCCCAGGTGACGGGCGATGTGGTCCATCACCTGTTCGATGGCAACCATGCCCTGCGGGCCGCCGAAGCCGCGGTAGGCGGTGTTGGAGGCAGTGTTGGTCTTGCAGCGGTGACCATGCACGGTGGCATCGCCCAGGTAGTAGGCGTTGTCGGAGTGGAACATGGCGCGGTCGACGATCGAACCGGACAGGTCGGGCGAGTAACCGCAGTTGCCGGCCAGGTCGAAGTTGATGCCGTGCAGGCGACCCGTGTCGTCAAAGCCCACGTCATATTCGACATAGAACGGGTGGCGCTTGCCGGTCATGGTCATGTCTTCGACACGCGGCAGGCGCATCTTGGTGGGCTGGCCGGTCAGGCGGGCCACTACCGCGCACAGGCACGCGGGGCTGGCAGCCTGGGTTTCCTTGCCGCCAAAACCGCCACCCATGCGGCGCATGTCCAGCACCACTTTGTTCATCGGCACGTCGAGCACTTCGGCCACCAGCTTCTGCACTTCGGTGGGGTTTTGCGTGGAGCAGTAGACGATCATGCCGCCATCTTCGGTGGGCATCACCGAGGAAATCTGCGTTTCCAGGTAGAAGTGTTCCTGGCCACCGATGTGCAGGGTGCCCTGAATGCGGTGCGGGGCGCTGGCCAGCGCGGCAGCGGAATCGCCGCGTTGGTGGGTGTGGCTGTCGAGCACGAAATGCTTCTTGCGCAGTGCATCGACCACGTCCAGCACCGGCTCCAGGTCTTCATATTCGACAATGGCGGCCATGGCTGCACGGCGCGCGGTTTCCAGGTCGCGGGCTGCGACGGCGAGCACTGGCTGGCCGAAGAACTCGACCTTGTCGATGGCCAGCAGCGGGTCGCCGGCCACCACCGGCCCGATGTCTTTCAGGCCGGGGATGTCTTCGTGGGTGATGGCGATGCGCACGCCTTCGAAGGCATAGCACGGCGTGGTGTCGATGCGCAGGATACGCGCATGGGCACGGTCAGCGGTGCGTGCATAGACGTGCAACTGGTTGGGGAACTCCAGGCGGTCGTCGATGTACAGCGCCTCGCCGGACACATGCTTGTCGGCGCTGTCGTGCTTGACGCTGCGGCCAACCCCGGTGGTCAGGTCCTGGCTGAACAGCTCGGCCATCTCGGTCTGGCTTTTGGCTACGTGATGGTTAGACATAAGCGGTCACCCGGGTTTCGATGTACGGCGTTTGCTGTTCGATGAAGTACTTGCGCAGCAGGTTCTGTGCGGTCAGCAGGCGGTATTCCTTGCTGGCGCGGAAGTCGCTGAGCGGGGTGAAGTCCTCGGCCAGGGCCTGGCAGGCGCGCTCGATGGCAGCCTGGTCCCACGGCTTGCCACGCAGCGCCGCTTCGCAGGCACGGGCGCGCTTGGGGATGGCCGCCATGCCGCCGAAGGCGATGCGCACACCGCTGACCACGCCGTCTTCGATGCTCAGGTTGAACGCCCCGCACACGGCGGAGATGTCATCGTCCAGGCGTTTGGACACCTTGTAGGCGCGGAACGCCCAGTCGCGGGTGGCACGCGGCACGATGATCTTCTCGATGAACTCGCTGTCCTGGCGGGCGGTAATGCGGTAATCGATGAAGTAGTCTTCCAGTGGCATTACCCGCTGACGCTCGCCTTGGCGCAGCACGACCTGCGCATCCAGGGCGATCAACAGGGGTGGCGAGTCGCCGATCGGCGAGGCGTTGCCGATGTTGCCTCCGAGGGTGCCCTGGTTGCGGATCTGCAGCGAGGCAAAACGGTGCAGCAAGGCACCGAAGTCCGGGTACTCCTCGTTCAGCGCGCCGTAGCAGTCGGTGAGCGGGGTGGCAGCGCCGATTTCCAGGTGGCTGGCGGTTTTCTCGATGCGCTTGAGCTCGGCCACGTGGCCGACGTAGATCATCACCGGCAGTGTCTTGTGGAACTGGGTCACTTCAAGCGCCAGGTCGGTACCGCCGGCCAGCAGGCGGGCTTCGGGGTGCGAGCTGTAAAGGTCGGCCAGATCGGCCACGGTCAGCGGCACCAGGCAGCGTTTGTCGCCACTGTTCAGTTCGCCGGTCTGGGTGGGTGCAATGGCCTTGAGGCGGCTGATGGTTTGCGCCTGCTGGGCATCGAACTGGTCGCGGCAGGGCTGGCGGCAGCTCTGCTCGGCAGCGTCGAGAATCGGCCGATAGCCGGTGCAGCGGCACAGGTTGCCGGCCAGGGCTTCCTGGGCCTGGTGCAGGTCGGGGCCGCTGCTGTTCTTTTGCAGGGCGAACAGCGACATCACGAAGCCGGGGGTGCAGAAGCCGCATTGCGAACCATGGCAATCGGCCATGGCTTGCTGCACGCTGTGCAGCTGGCCCTGATGCTTGAGGCCTTCAACGCTGATCAGTTGCTTGCCGTGCAGCGACGAGACAAACGTCAGGCACGAGTTGAGGCTGCGATAACGCAGGCTGTCGTTGCCCTGGTCGTCCTGGGTCAGTTCGCCGACCACCACGGTGCAGGCACCGCAGTCACCACTGGCGCAGCCCTCCTTGGTGCCGGGTTTGCCCAAGTGCTCGCGCAGGTACTGCAGCACCGTCATGTTCGGGTCCAGGGCGTGCTCGCTGCGCAACTCCTGGTTGACGAGAAACTGGATCACGGGGATGGCCTCGCAATGGTTTTATTGTTGTTGGGCGGACTCTAAGCAAGACCTGTCTAGCAGGTCAATATTTTTCTGACTCAAAGGTCAAGAAATTGCTCATGTCTACGTCCGGCCGAACACATTGCCTATGGAACAAGCATAGATCGCGCCGGGCGCGCGGCTGTCTGGCAGGTCAAATAAACCGCCTGGCCCCTCTGCGCGATTACCGCCCAAGTACGCTACAATCCGCCCCTTGTGCCCAGTTCAATGATTTTGAAGGAAAACCATGACGTTCAAGGCCCCGGACAGCCTCTCCGAGCAGATTGCCGATTACCTGGCCGAACGCATCATCCGCGGCGAGCTGGCGCCAGGCGAGCGTATCCAGGAGCAGAAGGTTACCCAGGCGCTCAATGTCAGCCGTGGCTCGGTGCGCGAAGCGCTGCTGATCCTCGAACGCCGCCACCTGGTGGCGATTTTGCCGCGCCGAGGGGCCCACGTAACCGAGCTGGACGAGCGCAGCGTGCGCAGCCTGTGTTCGTTGATGGGCGAGTTCTACATCCTGCTGGGCAACGCGGTTGCGCAAAAATGGCGCACCGAAGCCGACCTGCGCCCGTTTCTGGAGATCCAGCAGCGCCTGCAGCGTGCCCATGACCAGCTCGACATCAAGGCCTTCGTCGCCGACAGCTTTGCGGTCATGCGTGCGGCTTATCCGTTCGCCGACAACCCGTTCCTGCAGGAAACCGTGGAAAACCTCCAGCCCGCCATGAGCCGTGCCTACTACCTGTCGCTGGACCAGCGCCAGGCCAACATGATCGACTACCTCGACCTGTTCGCCCGCCTGCTCGAAGCCGTGGTCGCCCGCGACCTGCCGCGCATTCGCGAGGTGCTCACCGCCTACGGCCAGCGCAGCTGCGAACTGGTGCTGGCGGCGCTGGCCCGAGGCTGACCGATGCGCCTGAAGTGCATTCGCCTGGCCGGGTTCAAGTCGTTCGTCGACCCGACCACGGTCAACTTCCCCAGCAACATGGCGGCGGTGGTCGGCCCCAACGGCTGCGGCAAGTCCAACATCATCGACGCAGTGCGCTGGGTGATGGGCGAGAGTTCGGCGAAGAACCTGCGCGGCGAGTCGATGACCGACGTCATCTTCAACGGCTCCAGTGGCCGCAAACCGGTCAGCCAGGCCAGCATCGAGCTGGTGTTCGACAACAGCGAAACCACCCTGGTCGGCGAGTACGCCGCCTACGCCGAGATTTCGATCCGCCGCAAGGTCACCCGCGACGGGCAGAACAGCTATTACCTCAACGGCACCAAGTGCCGCCGGCGCGACATTACCGATATCTTTCTGGGTACCGGCCTGGGGCCGCGCAGCTACTCGATCATCGAGCAGGGCATGATCTCCAAGCTGATCGAGGCCAAGCCCGAGGAACTGCGCAACTTCATTGAGGAAGCTGCCGGCATTTCCAAGTACAAGGAACGCCGCCGCGAAACCGAAAACCGCATCCGCCGCACCCAGGAAAACCTGGCCCGGCTGACCGACCTGCGCGAAGAGCTGGAACGCCAGCTGGAGCGCCTGCACCGCCAGGCCCAGGCAGCTGAGAAGTACCGTGAGTACAAGGCCCAGGAACGGCAGATGAAGGCACGCCTGTCGGCCTTGCGCTGGCGTGATCTGGATGAGCGGGTGCGCCAGCGCGAGTCGGTGATTGGCGACCAGGACGTGTCCCATGAGGCGCTGGTGGCCGAGCAGCGCAACGCCGATGCCAGCATCGAGCGCTTGCGCGACGGCCATCACGAACTGTCCGAGCGCTTCAATCAGGTGCAGGGCCGCTTCTATTCGGTGGCCGGTGATATTGCCCGGGTCGAGCAGAGCATCCAGCATGGCCAGCAGCGCCTGCGCCAGTTGCAGGACGACTTCAAGGAGGCCGAGCGCACGCGCCTGGAAACCGAGTCGCACCTGGGCCACGACCGCACCTTGCTGGCCACCCTTGGCGAAGAGCTGGCCATGCTCGAACCCGAGCAGGAGTTGACCTTGGCCGCTGCCGAAGAAGCCGCCGCCACGCTGGAAGAAGCCGAGTTGGGCATGCACGGCTGGCAGGAGCAGTGGGACAGCTTCAACAGCCGCTCCGCCGAGCCGCGCCGCCAGGCCGAGGTGCAACAGGCGCGTCTGCAGCAGCTGGAAGCCAGCCTGGAACGTCTGGCCGAACGCCAGCGCAAGCTGGGCGAGGAGCGTGAGCAACTGGGTAGCGACCCGCAGGATGCCGCCATGCTCGAACTGGCTGAGCAGTTGGCCAGCAGCGAAATGCTGCTGGAAGAACTGCAACTGTCCGAAGAGCAGGTGGTCGAGCGACTGGAAGGTGTGCGCGAGCAGCTGCAACAGGCCACCCAGGCGCAGCAACAGGCGCAAGGTGACCTGCAGCGCCTGGGCGGCCGTTTGGCTTCGCTGGAGGCTTTGCAGCAGGCCGCGCTGGAGCCGGGTGCAGGTGCTGCTGACTGGCTGCAAGGCCAAGGCCTGGAGCAGCAGCCGCGCCTTGCAGAAGGCCTGCGAGTGGAGCCGGGTTGGGAGCTGGCTGTGGAGACGGTGCTTGGCGCCGATCTGCAAGCCGTACTGGTGGACGACTTCGGCAAGCTCGATTTTGCCGGCCTGGAGCAAGGCGAGTTGCGCTTGCTTCTGGCCAGCGCTGACAACGCATCCTTGCCCGGCAGCCTGCTGGAAAAAGTTGAAGGCCCTATCGACCTGGCGCCTTGGCTTGGCCAGGTCAAACCGGTAGAAAACCTGGCCGAGGCGCTTGCCCGGCGCGCATCCCTTGCTGAAGGGCAAAGCCTGGTCAGTCGTGATGGTTATTGGGTTGGCCGGCATTTCCTGCGGGTTCGTCGTGGTGGTGAGGCCGAAGGCGGGGTTTTGGCACGCGGCCAGGAAATCGAACGGTTAGGTCAGGAGCAGCTGGAGCAGGCGGCGGCGCTGGAGCAACTGGAACAGCAGCTGCAAACCCTGCGCGAGCAGCAGCTGGACCTGGAAGAGCAGCGCGAACAACTGCGCCGCCGCAGCCAGGAAGAAAACCGCCTGCATGGCGAACTGAATGCCAGCCTGTCTGCCAGCCGTGCTCGTGCCGAACAGGTCGAGCTGCGGCGTCGGCGGCTGCAGGAGGAGTTGGCTGAGCTGGAAGAGCAGCGTGCCCTGGAACATGAGCAACTGGGCGAATCACGCCTGCTGCTGCAAGAAGCCTTGGAGCTGATGGCCCAGGACACCGAGCAGCGCGAGCAGTTGATGGCGCGCCGCGACACGCTGCGTGAAAGCCTCGATCGGGTGCGCCAGGAAGCCCGTCAGCACAAGGACCACGCCCACCAGCTGGCCGTGCGCCTGGGCTCGCTGCGTGCCCAGCACGACTCCACACGTCAGGCTCTGGAACGCCTGGAACAGCAGGCCGCGCGCCTGACCGAGCGCCAGGAGCAACTGAGCCTGAACCTGGAGGAGGGCGAGGCCCCGCAGGAAGAGCTGCGCCTGAAGCTGGAAGAGCTGCTGGAGCGGCGCATGAGCGTCGACGAGGAAATGCGCAAGGCCCGCCTGCACATGGACGAAGCCGACCGCGAACTGCGCGATGCCGAAAAACGCCGCACCCAGGCCGAGCAACAAGCGCTGGTGTTGCGTGGCCAACTGGAACAGTTGCGCCTTGAATGCCAAGGTTTGGATGTGCGGCGCAAAACCTTGCAGGAGCAGCTGCTGGCCGATGGCTATGACCTGCAAGGCGTGCTTGCCACCCTTGAGGCCGAGGCCAGCGAGCAGGGTACCGAGCAGGAGCTGGAACAGCTGGAAGCGCGCATCCAGCGCTTGGGTGCGATCAACCTGGCGGCCATCGAAGAATACGAGCAGCAGTCCGAGCGCAAGCGCTACCTGGACGCGCAAGACGCCGACCTGGTCGAAGCCCTGGAGACCCTGGAAAACGTCATCCGCAAGATCGACAAGGAAACCCGCAACCGCTTCAAGGATACCTTTGATCAGATAAATGCCGGATTACAGGCACTTTTCCCAAAAGTTTTCGGGGGCGGCAGCGCTTATCTGGAACTGACGGGCGAAGATCTACTCGATACAGGGGTGACGATCATGGCACGGCCACCGGGCAAGAAGAACAGCACCATCCATCTGCTGTCCGGCGGCGAGAAGGCACTGACCGCTTTGGCGCTGGTGTTTGCCATTTTCAAGTTGAACCCCGCACCGTTCTGCATGCTCGACGAAGTCGACGCGCCGCTGGACGATGCCAACGTCGGGCGCTACGCCCGTCTGGTCAAGGAAATGAGTGAAAGCGTGCAGTTCATCTACATCACCCATAACAAGATTGCCATGGAGATGGCGGATCAATTGATGGGGGTGACCATGCATGAACCCGGTTGTTCACGTCTTGTTGCAGTTGATGTGGAGGCGGCCATGGCCATGGTCGATGCGTGATACGCGACGATGGGGGCACATTCTGTAGCGAAATGCCCCCGCCATGTGCGACAGACGGTGTAAAGTTGTCTTTGGTCGTGCTAGCTTAATGTCACTCGTTTTTTGCGTGGGTAAAACGCCTGTCAGAACATAGAGTTGGCGCCACGTGTTAAAGGGCTTTGAACCCTTTGTTTTCAAGCATATTTTTATAGAGGCACGGGATTACATGGAAATCGGTCTGCGCGAGTGGCTGATCGTCATCGGCATCATTGTCATTGCCGGGATTCTTTTCGACGGCTGGCGCCGCATGCGCGGCGGAAAAGGCAAGTTGAAATTCCGTCTGGATCGCAGTTACTCCAACCTGCCGGACGAAGAGGGCGGCAGTGCCGAAGTGCTCGGCCCGTCGCGGGTGCTGGATACCCACAAGGAGCCTGAGCTGGACGAAAGCGACCTGCCGTCGCTCAGCGCTTCTGCGCGGGATCGCGAGCGCGAGCCCAAGCCGGTCAAGGCCGGCAAGCGCGGCAAGCGTGCGGCCGCCGACGTACAGCAGGGCGACCTGAACCTCAGCGCCGAGCCGCGTGAGCCGGATCTGTTCGCCGAAAGCGACGACGACTTTGCCGCCGACAACACCCGCAATAGCGGTGCCGCGCCTGCCAGCAGCAGCGTGAAGGACCTGCCGCCGGCCGAGGAAGTGCTGGTTATCAGCGTGATCTCCCGCGACGAGGGCGGCTTCAAGGGCCCGGCACTGCTGCAGAACATTCTGGAAAGCGGCCTGCGCTTCGGCGAAATGGACATCTTCCACCGCCACGAGAGCATGGCCGGCCACGGTGAAGTGCTGTTCTCCATGGCCAACGCGGTCAAGCCTGGCGTGTTCGACCTGGACGACATCGACCACTTCAGCACCCGTGCCGTCAGCTTCTTCCTCGGCCTGCCGGGCCCGCGTCATCCGAAGCAAGCCTTCGACGTGATGGTGGCTGCTGCACGCAAGCTGGCCCATGAACTGAACGGTGAACTCAAGGACGACCAGCGCAGCGTGCTGACCGCCCAGACGATTGAGCACTACCGTCAGCGTATCGTCGAGTTCGAGCGCCGCGCGCTGACCCAGAAGCGCTGATGTGCCCAAGTGGGCAGACCTCTGTCCACCCTGTTTCAAGCGCAAGAGCAGCCAAGGGCTGCTCTTTTGCTATGCAAGAGAACCTGAAAATGACCGCCGAAACCCGTATCCACGAACTTCGTGCCGAGCTCGACCAGCACAACTACCGCTACTACGTGCTCGATGAGCCCAGCGTGCCGGATGCCGAATACGACCGCCTGTTCAATGAGCTCAAGGCGCTTGAGGCTGAACACCCGCACCTGGTAACCCCCGACTCGCCCACCCAGCGCGTCGGCGGCGCTGCCTTGGCCGCCTTTAGCCAGGTGCGCCATGAAGTCCCTATGCTCAGCCTGGGTAACGCCTTCGAAGAAACCGACCTGCGTGAGTTCGGCCGCCGCGTTGTAGAAGGCCTCGATCAGCCCGGCGCGGTCGACTTCAGCTGTGAACCCAAGCTCGACGGCCTGGCCGTGAGCCTGCTGTACCGCGATGGCCAGCTGGTGCAGGGCGCTACCCGTGGCGATGGCACCACCGGCGAAGACATCAGCGCCAACGTGCGCACAGTGCGCAACATCCCGCTCAAGCTGCAGGGTGAGGGCTGGCCGTCGGTGCTGGAGGTGCGCGGCGAGGTGTACATGAGCAAGGCCGGTTTCGACCGGCTCAATGCAGCCCAGGCCGAAGCCGGTGGCAAGACGTTCGCCAACCCGCGCAACGCCGCCGCCGGTAGCCTGCGCCAGCTGGATTCGAAAATCACCGCCAGCCGCCCGCTGGAGTTCTGCTGCTATGGCGTTGGTCAGGTGTCTGAAAGCATCGGCGACAGCCATATCGGCATCCTTGAGCAGCTCAAAGCCTGGGGGATGCCGATCAGTCGCGAGCTCAAGCATGCGGCAGGCATCGAAGAATGCCTGGCCTACTACCGCGACATCGGCGAGCGACGTAACAGCCTGCCGTATGAAATCGATGGTGTCGTGTTCAAGGTCAACAGCCTGGCCGCCCAGCGCGAGTTGGGCTTCCGTGCGCGTGAGCCACGCTGGGCGATTGCCCACAAGTTCCCGGCCATGGAAGAGCTGACCGAGGTGCTGGACGTCGAGTTCCAGGTTGGCCGCACGGGGGCGGTAACGCCTGTAGCGCGCCTGAAGCCGGTCAAGGTTGCGGGTGTGACCGTGTCCAACGCCACCTTGCACAACATGGACGAAATTGCCCGCCTGGGCCTGCGCATCGGTGACACGGTAATCATCCGCCGTGCCGGTGACGTGATCCCGCAGGTGATGCAGGTGGTGCTGGAACGTCGCCCGGAAGATGCCCGCCCGGTCGAAGTGCCGAGCGCGTGCCCGGTGTGTGGCTCGCAGGTCGAGCGTACTCAACTGGTCAAACGCAGCAAGGGCAAGGAAACCACCAGCGAAGGCGCGGTGTATCGCTGCGTTGGCCGCCTGGCCTGTGGCGCCCAGCTCAAGCAGGCGATCATCCACTATGTGTCGCGCCGTGCCATGGACATCGATGGGCTTGGCGAGAAGAGCGTCGAGCAACTGGTGGACGAAGGCCTGATCGGCTCGCCGGCAGACCTGTACAAGCTGGAATTCGACCAGATCGTTGGCCTGGAAGGTTTCGCCGAAGTGTCCAGCAAGAAGCTGCTGGATGCCATCGCGGCCAGCAAGCGCCCGGCCTTGGCGCGCTTCATCTACGCCTTGGGCATTCCGGATGTAGGCGAAGAGACTGCCAAGGTGCTGGCCCGCTCGCTGGGCAGCCTGGCGCGCGTGCAGCAGGCATTGCCGCAGGTGCTCACCTACCTGCCGGACATCGGCCTGGAGGTTGCCTACGAGATCCACAACTTCTTTGAAGACGAGCACAACCAGAAGGTGATTGAGCAGCTTCTGGCCAGCGGCATGCAACTTCAGGACGAAGGCGAACTGGCTGCCGAATTCGCCGCCAGTACCACCCTGGCGGGCATGATTGCCAAGCTCGACATCGCCTCGGTCGGCCCCACCGGTGCCGAAAAGCTGGTGGCCAAGCTCGACACCCTGGACAAGATCATCGCCGCCGACGGCATCGACCTGCGCCAGGCCCTTGCGGCCAAGCAGGCGGATGCCGTGCGTGAGTTCTTCAAGGATGAAGCGAACCAGAAGCTGGCGCGGGACATCGAAGCGCAGTTGCTGGCGTTCGGCATGCACTGGACCAGCGAGAAGAAAGTGGCTGAAGGTTTGCCGCTGGCAGGCCAGACCTGGGTGCTCACCGGGACCCTGCAGCGCATGAGCCGCGACATCGCCAAGGACAAGCTGGAAAGCCTGGGGGCCAAGGTGGCGGGTTCGGTGTCTGGCAAGACCCACTGCGTGGTGGCCGGGCCAGGGGCGGGGTCCAAGCTGGCCAAGGCTGCCGAGCTGGGTGTGAAGGTGTTGGACGAAGATGCCTTTGTCACCTTCCTGGCCGGGCAGGGGATCACGGTTTAAAGACCGGCGCGCGTTTCTTGTGGGGGCGGGTTTATCCGTGAAGAGGCCGGGCCCGCCACCCACTCCCGTCAAGTCATTGAGAAATGATGACTTTTTCTCCCGCTAGAGGTTGTATCTGCCCCCAAGACCGGTACAATGGCGCCACTCGCTGCTCAGCGAGGCATGTAGTGGTGGCCCCATCGGTCCCCCCGCATTGATTACCCGTTAACCTGGTCAGGCCCGGAAGGGAGCAGCCATAGCGGGAACATCGAGTGCCGGGGTGTGGCTGGTGGGGCCGCCTCCATTTCAGGCCCTTGAATTCTCAAAGCCTCCTCGCCTGTCGCGTTTTCCTTCACCTCCAGCCAGTGCTGCCTGGCGTTCAGTTACTTATTTGACGATCTCAACTCAAGCGAATGCTTGCCTTTGCTTTTGCCTTGCCGTGATAGAAAGCAAGACCTGTCAGCAAGGACTGCGTCCATGAAATCGTCCAACGCCCTGCCTCGGTTGCAGCGGTTCACTGTTTTCTGCATTGCCTGCTTTCTGCTGTCCATAAGCTACGGCACCACATTCCTGTTGCTGGTGCGGGTGGAGGCGTTAGGAGGCGGTGAGCGTGATGCAGGGCAGGTGTTCGCGGTCGCGATGGTGAGCACGTTGCTGTCCGTCGTGGGGTCGGGGCATTTGTTGCAGCGCCTCGGTGCTGCTCGCGCGATTGCTGTCGGGGCACTCTGCCTGGTCGTTGCGTCGCTCGGCTTCGCGTTGGCCTCCAGCGTGGGGGTCGCGTTGCTGGCGTGTGGCCTGATGCTCGGGATCGGTTGGGGGCTGTTCTACACAGTAGGCCCCATCATGGTTGCCCAGATGGTCGAGCCATCACGGCGCACACATAGTTTTGCGCTGCTGTCCGGCAGCATGCTGACTGGCATCGGGACCGGGCCATTATTGGGCAAGCTCGCTGCTTTCGTTGCCCTGCCTTCCACGCTCGCTTTTTGGGTGGCCGCATGCGCTGCCGCGTTGGCCGGTGTTTATTTCGCCTGGCTCGGTTCGACGCATGCAGGCCAGCGCCCTACGGAAAGGGTTCAAGTAGGTATGGCTTCCTCGCTTGAAGTGTTGAGCTCGCGCTCAGGTCTCTCAATCCTGATGGTAGGGCTGGGTGGGGCTATTTTCGGCACCATGGGCAGTTTTCAGACCAGCTATGCCGCCCGCCTCGGACTCGACTACTCCATTTTCTTCATCGGGTTCATGGGCGCTGCAATTGTTTGCAGGCTGCTACTGGCCGGCTGGGTTGTGAAGCAGCCACCGTTGGCGAGCTCTTGGGTGTTAACCGTGATCATGGCAACGGCCGTGCTGGGGTTTCATCAATGGGTGCACAGCGCAGAAAGCTACCTGGCCACGGCCATGCTCCTGGGGGTCGGTTACGGCTTGAATTACTCGGTGATAAACGGGCTGGCCGCCAACGAGGCACCAGCCGGGCTTACGGCGCAGGCGCTGCTGCTGTTCAGCTTGTCGTATTTCATTGGTGTATTCGGCTTTCCTTTTGTCGTCAGCCGTTTGATCTCGCAGCTAGGGATTGATGCAATGCTGCTAAGCGTTGAGGGTGTTGCCGTGCTGGTCGTTTGCCTGAGTACGGGGCGGTGGCTGGCTTCGCGTTTTTTCAAGCCTTCCCTGGTCTAGGTGCCAAAGCCGGTTTTTCACCCAGCACGCCAGCTGCCGATAGCTTCATCAAGCGCTGAAATTTCGGGCAGCACAGGTGATCCTCTTCAGGGCACTGCGCCGCATGCCGTAATCCCTTGCTCATCGCCTGCAATCGCTTGATCCGCGCATCCAGCTCGTCCGCCTTGGAGATAAGCATCTGCCGGTCGACTTGCAGGTCCACCAGCATCCCCCCCACTTCATCCAGCGAAAAGCCCGCAGCCTGCCCCAGGGCGATCAGCGCCAACCGGTCTGCCACATCGGCTGCAAACTGCCGCCGCTGGCCGCGTCCGGCGAGTGACTTGAGCAAACCTTTCTTCTCGTAGTAACGCAGTGTCGAGGCGGGTACGCCTGTGCGTTTGGCGACGTCGGCAATGTCCATTTAAGGCCCTTGACTTGAAGTTGACTTCAACTTCTATGCTGCGCGTCATGGTGATGACCGTCAATCTTCGAGGGCTTGTTCTATGACGATTACTGCGATGTTTTCTGCTGCCTTGCCGATTGGTATTGGTGCCACGGTGGTCATGGACCTGTGGGGGCTGCTGCTGCGGCGCTTGGGTGTTGCCACGCTGAATTTCGCCATGGTCGGGCGTTGGGCGGGGCATTTGCTGGGCGGGCGTTTACGGCATCAGGCAATTGCCAAGGCGGAGCCGGTGCGGCATGAGCTTGCGTTGGGGTGGGGGATTCACTATGCGATTGGCGTGCTGTTCGCGATGCTGTTGGTTGTGATTGCGGGGGAGGGCTGGTTACAGGCGCCCACCTTGTGGCTTGCGGTGGTTGTTGGTGTGTGCACGGTCGTGGCGCCGTTGTGCTTCATGCAGCCGGCGTTGGGGGCGGGGTTCTTTGCGTCGAGGACACCGACGCCTGCGCGTAACTGCCTGAAGAGCTTGGCTACGCATTTTGTATTTGGCGTGGGGTTGTACTTGAGTGCGGGTTTGCTGGCTTTGGTGTGAGGGCGTTCAATTCGGTCAGAGCCAGCGTGCAATGAATATCCCCGCAATCAGCATTCCCGCTGTAGAAACTGCGCCGAGGCAGAATAGGAGCACATCCGTCCAGGGTGAATATGCACTGAGCTTTCGCAATTCCTCGTCGAGTGTTTCGGCGTGGCTCTGCATATTCTCTGAGGGAACTTGGGTGGTACGGCGCATTTGCGATTCCTTGTGGGTCGAAGAGTCGGGGCATGATGCCTGCAACAACCTTGGTAATCGCATGCATGATGCGTTTTTAGATGGATCTGACATCAGTCTGAGAAAACTCTTACGGGCCAGATAAGTGCAGCGAATTATCCTACGACCTCCGTCGAGTCCCGTCTGATTGTTGGATGCTGTCAGCTTGGCGTTTGAACGCAAAGGCCAGTGATGTTGGGCTTGTAGTAGAGATTTCGGGTGTGCCGCACAACTCTGTGGGAACGGGCGTGCCCGCGAAGAACTTTACTCGGTGGATGGCACCGGCTATGCCGGTGTTCGCGGGCATGCCCGCTCCCACAGAGTTTGCGCAGGCCTTCAAAAATTGAGCCGGGCAGTTAGTTGCGCTGTCTGTGTGCCGACATTTTGCTGGGCATTTCAGGGGCGGGCCACAGACATATTGCCCGGGTCGTTTGCTCCCCCATACCGCTGCACAATCCGCTCGATCTCCCCCGATTGCTTCAGTCGCACCAGCGCCCGCAGCACTCCCTGGGTCGGTATCGCCGGGTCATTGCGCACCATGCACCCCAGGTCCTGTTCCTCCAGCACTGCCAAGCCCTGCAGTTGCTGTTCCGCCGGCAAGCCTTGGTTGAACCACTGCAACGACAGCTGGTTACTGACCGCATGCCGATAGCGCCCAGCCTGTAACTTCTGCAGCACCAGCAACTGGCTGCGGCTGTCTTCACGGCGCAACTGGCCCTGATCCAGCAGCGGTTGCAGGGTCGAGTAGGTGTAGCCCAGCACTGTGCCAATGGCCTGGGGCGGCAGTTGTTCCGGGGGCATGGGGCTGCTGTCGCCCACGCGGCCTACCAGCAGGTCACGCTGGTGTATCAGCGGGATACTCCAGACAAAATCCCCGGGGCGGTCATTGAACCACTGGGTGCTGACATAGCAGCGTACATCGATATCGCCGTTGTTCATGGCCTCCTGCAGGCGAAGGCGGGCCATGACGTGATACTGGGGGCGTACGCCCACTTCCCTGGCCAGCGCTTGTATCAGGTCATACACCAGGCCTTCCACCGGCTGGTCGCCTTCGATGCGGACCAGCGGCATGCTCCAGCTCTCTGCAACGGAGAAGCGCAGCACGGGCTGTTCAGCCAGGCTGTGCATGGGCCAGAGCAGTAGCAGGGCCAGCAAACTTCGCAAAGGCGTATCCTCCCTGAACAACGCGCCTGCCTCAAAGCTTAGACGACTCGCGCAGGGTGCAATTTTGCCCCCGCTCCGCTAGCATTAGCGCTCTTCCGCTCTATCAGGCTACGATGGTTTTTCGATGAGTTATCAGGTTCTTGCACGTAAATGGCGTCCGCGCTCGTTCCGCGAAATGGTCGGCCAGGCCCATGTGCTCAAGGCCTTGATCAATGCCTTGGACAACCAGCGCCTGCACCACGCCTACCTGTTCACCGGTACCCGCGGTGTGGGCAAGACGACCATCGCCCGTATCATCGCCAAGTGCCTTAACTGCGAAACCGGCATCACCTCCACGCCGTGCGGCACCTGTTCGGTGTGCCGGGAGATCGACGAAGGCCGTTTCGTCGACCTGATCGAAATCGACGCCGCCAGCCGTACCAAGGTCGAAGACACCCGCGAACTGCTCGACAACGTGCAGTACGCCCCGAGCCGTGGGCGCTTCAAGGTCTACCTGATCGACGAAGTGCACATGCTCTCGACGCACTCCTTCAACGCCTTGCTCAAGACGCTGGAAGAGCCGCCGCCCTACGTCAAGTTCATTCTCGCCACCACCGACCCGCAGAAACTGCCGGCCACCATCCTGTCGCGCTGCCTGCAGTTCTCGCTGAAGAACATGAGCCCGGAGCGTGTGGTGGAGCACCTCAGCCACGTACTGGCTGCTGAAAACGTGCCGTTCGAACCGGATGCCCTGTGGCTGCTGGGCCGCGCGGCCGATGGTTCGATGCGTGACGCCATGAGCCTGACCGACCAGGCCATCGCCTTTGGCGAAGGCAAAGTGCTGGCCGCTGATGTGCGGGCGATGCTTGGCAGCCTGGATCATGGTCAGGTCTATGGCGTGCTGCAGGCCTTGCTGGAAGGCGATGCCCGGGCCTTGCTGGAGGCCGTGCGCAACCTCGCCGAACAGGGCCCGGACTGGGCCGGCGTGCTGGCTGAAATGCTCAATGTGCTGCACCGCGTGGCCATTGCCCAGGCGCTGCCCGAGGCCGTGGACAACGGCCAGGGCGATCGCGAGCGGGTGCTGGCGCTGGCTCAGGCGCTGCCGGCCGAGGATGTGCAGTTCTACTACCAGATGGGCCTGATCGGCCGCCGAGACCTGCCGTTGGCCCCGGACCCGCGCGGCGGCTTCGAAATGGTGCTGCTGCGCATGCTGGCGTTCCGCCCGGCCGATACCGATGACGCGCCGAAACCGGTGCTAAAGCCAGCGGGGATCAGCCAGGCCACAGCTGATTCTGCAAAACCAGTGGCAGCGCCGGTGGTTGCCGTGGCGCCGCCAACGGTTGTGGTAGAACCTGCTGCGCCACCCGTTCAGGCCCCCGCGCCAGTCGAGCCGCCGCCTCAGCCGGCGGCCGAACCTGCTGCGGCCGTTGAGCCTGAGCCTGTTCCTGCGGTTGAGCCCGAACCCGAGCCAGCGGTAGAGGTGATCGACCTGCCATGGGAAGAGCCCGCAGCACCGCCGGCAGCGGTGGTGGCGCAACCTGAGCCTGAGCCAGTGCCCGCACCTGCGCCCGCAGTTCCAGTCCAGCAGGCCGCCCCGGCCCATGATGATGAACCGCCTTTCGACCCGTCCGCCTACTCCGCCGTAGGCATGGATCGGGACGATGAGCCACCCCTGGACGAAGACTATTACGGCGGTGAAAGCGACCCGGTCGGTTTCAGTTATCTGGACGAACTGGCCGAGCACATCCAGGAGGAAGCGCCCAAGCCGGTAGCCCAGCCGCTGCCAGCGGCCAAGCCGGCCACCGGCCTGGCCCTGCAATGGCTCGAATTATTCCCGCAGTTGCCTGTGTCCGGGATGACAGGCAACATCGCGGCAAACTGTACGCTGATTGCCGCCGATGGCGACGACTGGCTGTTGCACCTGGACCCTGGCCAAGGTGCGTTGTTCAACACTACCCAGCAGCGACGCCTGAACGAAGCGCTCAACCAGCACCTGGGGCGCACGCTGAACCTGCGCATCGAGCTGATTCTGCCCGAGCAGGAAACCCCGGCCCAGGCCGCCGCGCGCAAGCGCGCCGAACGCCAGCAGGACGCGGTCACCTCGATCGAGCAGGATCCGTTGATCCAGCAGATGATCAAGTTGTTCGGTGCCAAGGTGCGGCAGGATACTATTGAGCCTGTAGAGGCCCTGGCCAATCAGGGCCAGTAACGGATAACCATGCGGCCGGCCCTGCGCCGGGCCGCATCACATGACCCAATCGAGGTATACCCCCATGATGAAAGGTGGCATGGCCGGCCTGATGAAGCAGGCCCAGCAGATGCAGGAAAAGATGCAGAAGATGCAGGAAGAGCTGGCCAACGCTGAAGTCACCGGCCAGTCCGGTGGTGGCCTGGTGAGCGTGGTGATGACCGGTCGTCACGACGTCAAGCGTGTCAGCATCGACCAGAGCCTGATGTCGACTGACGAGGACGACAAAGAAGTGCTGGAAGACCTGATCGCCGCCGCGCTGAACGATGCGGTGCGCAAGGTTGAGCAGAGCAGCCAGGAAAAGATGGGCGGCATGACGGCTGGCATGCAGCTGCCGCCGGGCTTCAAGATGCCGTTCTAAGGGCATTGCGATACCGAAAACCGCCGCTGAATCCAGCGGCGGTTTTTTTTGCAAAGATTTCAGCCAGGGCGCGGTCTACTGATTTGACGCCACTGCCCCCGCTGGGTATAAACCGCCTCTTATTGAATTGTCAGGCCTTTCTCATGAGCTTCAGCCCCCTCATCCGCCAACTGATCGACGGCCTGCGTATTCTGCCCGGTGTCGGCCAGAAAACCGCCCAGCGCATGGCCCTGCAACTGCTCGAGCGCGACCGCAGTGGCGGGCTGCGCCTGGCCCAAGCGTTGACCCAGGCCATGGAAGGTGTAGGCCATTGCCGTCAGTGCCGTACCCTGACCGAGCAGGAGCTGTGCCCGCAATGCGCCGACACGCGCCGTGATGACACCCAGCTGTGCGTGGTCGAGGGGCCGACGGATGTGTATGCAGTGGAGCAGACGGGCTATCGGGGCCGTTACTTCGTGCTCAAGGGCCACCTGTCGCCGCTGGACGGCCTGGGGCCGGAGGCGATTGGCATTCCGCAACTGATGGCGCGTATCGAGGAGCAGGGCACCTTTACCGAGGTGATCCTGGCGACCAACCCGACGGTGGAAGGGGAGGCGACAGCGCATTACATTGCGCAGTTGCTGGCTGAGAAGGGGTTGGTGGCTTCGCGGATTGCCCATGGCGTGCCGCTGGGTGGCGAGCTGGAGATGGTAGATGGTGGTACCTTGGCCCATGCTTTTGCGGGACGTCGGCCGATTTCGTTCTGATTTAATATTGCCGGGGCTGCAAAGCAGCCCCAAGAACCGACTCAGTATTCGCTGAGAGAAAACTCGGTCAGGCAGAAGGTAGGCACACCTGCCGCCTGCAACCGACGCGACCCGTCCAGCTCTGGCAGGTCAATGATCGCCGCCGCCTCGAACACCTGCGCCCCGGTACGACGTATCAGGTTGGCCGCCGCCAGCAGCGTACCGCCCGTGGCAATCAGGTCATCGAAGATCAACACCGAATCACCTTCGCACAGGCTGTCGGCGTGCACTTCCAGGAAGGCCTCGCCGTACTCGGTCTGGTAGCCCTCGCTCAGCACGTCAGCCGGCAGTTTGCCTTGCTTGCGGAACAGGATCAGCGGCTTGTTCAACTGGTGGGCGATGATCGAACCAATCAGAAAGCCCCGCGCATCCATGGCACCAATGTGGCTGAACTCGGCCTCGACATAGCGCTCGATGAACTGGTCGGCCACATAGCGCAGCCCGCGCGGCGACTGGAACAGCGGGGTAATGTCGCGGAAGATCACGCCTGGCTTGGGGAAGTCCACTACCGGGCGGATGAGGGCTTTGAGGTCGAAGGTGTCGCTGTGCATTGTTGCGGGTATCCTGGGAAAACGAATGCCCAAGTATACCCGCTAAACGCTGGCCTCAGGCCTCGATTGCACCACCGGCCAGCGCACACAGCTGGATCGGGTCGAGAATGTGCACTTCCTTGCCTTCGGCGCGGATCAGGCCATTCTGCTGGAACCGGGTGAACACCCGCGAAACGGTTTCCACCGCCAGGCCCAGATAATTACCGATTTCGTTGCGCGACATGCTCAGGCGGAACTGGTTGGCCGAATAGCCGCGGGCGCGGAAGCGTGCCGACAGGTTGACCAGGAAGGTGGCAATGCGCTCGTCGGCGGTCTTTTTCGACAGCAGCAGCATCATTTGCTGGTCGTCGCGGATTTCCCGGCTCATCACCCGCATCAGCTGGCGGCGTAGCTGCGGCAGCTGTACCGACAGCTCGTCGAGGCGCTCGAAGGGAATCTCGCACACGGAAGTGGTTTCCTGAGCCTGCGCCGATACCGGGTAGGCCTCGGTGTCCATGCCCGACAGCCCGACCAGCTCGCTGGGCAGGTGGAAGCCGGTAATCTGCTCTTCGCCGCTGTCGCTGAGGCTGAAGGTTTTCAGGGCGCCGGAACGTACCGCGTAGACCGAGCCGAAATTGTCACCCTGGCGGAACAGGAACTCGCCTTTTTTCAGCGGGCGGCCGCGTTTGACGATTTCATCCAGTGCATCCATGTCTTCCAGGTTCAGCGAAAGAGGCAGGCACAGGGGGGCCAGGCTGCAGTCCTTGCAGTGGGCCTGGTTGTGTGGGCGCAGTTTGACTGGCTCGGACATTTGAATCGATCCTTGTGGGAAAGCACACATAAGTCGTAAGGGTAACCTACGACACAGGGTGTAGGCCAGTGTGCGCGTTTTTGGTGCGCACTGGCGAAACCCCGGCAGGTGCCCTGCCGGGAGTCCTTGTGTGCCCATAGTGTGCCCGGCAAGGAAACTTGTCCATGCGGTTGAACGCCTCGGTTTTCAGATCACCCGCGAGAAGCGCTGGCGGTTTTGCATGGCCAGGTAGGCGTCGAACACCATGCATACCGAACGTGCCAGCAAGCGGCCCGCCGGCAAGATGCGGATGCCTTTGTCGTCCAGGCTGATCAGGCCGTCGCGCTGCAAGGTCAGCAACTCGGGCCAGAGGTCGTTGAAGTAGCCGCGAAAATCGAGTGTGAAGGCCTGTTCGATCGGCTCGAAGTCTAGCTCGAAATGGCAGATCAGCTGCTGGATCACGGCCCGGCGGATACGGTCGTCGTGGTTGCACAGCAGGCCGCGCTGGGTGGCCAGCTGGGCGTTGGACAGGCTGTCCTGGTAGGTGTTGAGGTCGCTGCTGTTCTGGCAGTACAGGTCGCCGATCTGGCTGATGGCCGACACGCCCAGGCCAATCAGGTCGCAGTGCCCGTGGGTGGTGTAGCCCTGGAAGTTGCGCTGCAGGGTGCCTTCTTCCTGGGCAATGGCCAGCTCGTCGTCGGGCAGGGCGAAGTGGTCCATGCCGATGTAGCGGTAACCGGCGGCGGTCAGTTGGTCGATGGTGGCGTGCAGCATCTCCAGCTTGGCCGCCGCGCTGGGCAGGTCGTTGTTGTCGATACGCCGCTGCGGCATGAAGCGCTCGGGCAGGTGGGCGTAGTTGAACACCGACAGCCGGTCGGGTTGCAGGCGGATCACCTCTTCGACGGTGCGGGCAAAGCCTTCCGGGGTTTGCTTGGGCAGGCCGTAGATCAGGTCGAGGTTGATCGAGCGGAACTGCAACGTGCGTGCGGCTTCGATCAAGGTACGGGTTTGCTCAAGGCTTTGCAGGCGGTTGACCGCACGCTGCACGGCCGGGTCAAGGTCCTGCACGCCCAGGCTGACGCGGTTGAAACCCAGCTCGCGCAGCAGGCCCATGGTCGACCAGTCGGCTTCGCGGGGGTCGATTTCGATGCCGTAGTCGCCAGAATCGTCGTCCAGCAGGTGGAAGTGCTGGCGCAGGGTGGCCATCAGCTGGCGCAGTTCCACATGGCTGAGAAAGGTCGGCGTGCCGCCGCCGAAATGCAGCTGTTCAACACGTTGTTTAGGGGCCAGGTGGCAGGCGATCAGCTGGATTTCCTGCTCCAGGCGCTGCAAATAGGGTGCAGCGCGGGCGCGGTCCTTGGTGATGACCTTGTTGCAGGCGCAGTAGTAGCAGATGTTCGCGCAGAACGGCACATGCACGTACAGCGACAGCGGGCGCACGGCTCGACGGCTCTCGCGCAGGGCATGGAGCAGGTCGAACGAGCCCACCTCGCTGTGCAGTTGCACGGCGGTCGGGTAAGAGGTGTAGCGTGGCCCGGCCAGATCGTAGCGGCGGATCAGGTCGGTATCCCAACGTAGGTCGTCGAGCATGAGGGCGGTCCCCGGAAAGAGCAGCAGTGCACCGGAGTCTATGGCCGTCTGTAGGAAACTGTGTTGATTTGTATCAAGGGCATTGGGGCGTCAAAGCGGCCGCCTATCAATGCCCCATCAACCAATGCTGGTGCGGCCCGGGCAGAGTCCACACCCCAAACAGCATCACCAACACTCCGCCAGCCACCCGCACACTGCGCCGTCTCAACAAGGCGTTTACCCGCTCCGCCGCCAGCCCCGTGGCCAGCAAGACGGGCCAGGTGCCCAGCCCGAATGCCAGCATCAACGCCGCGCTGTAGCCGGCGTTGCCCTGGCTGGCCGCCCACAGCAGAGTGCTGTACACCAGGCCGCATGGCAGCCAGCCCCACAACGCCCCCAACAACAGTGCGCGGGGCATACTGGACACTGGCATCAGGCGCGAGGCGAACGGCTGGATATACCGCCACAGCCCTCGGCCCAGCGCTTCGATACGGGTCAGTCCGCTCCACCAGCCGGCCAGGTACAGGCCCATGCTAATCAGCAGCAGCGCAGCCACCACGCGTAAGGCCATGGCTGCCGGGCTGCTGGCGACTGCCCAGCCAGCCAGGCCCAACAGCAGGCCGGCGCAGGCATAACTGAGGATGCGTCCCAGGTTGTAGGCCACCAGCAGGCGCAGGCGCCGGCCGCGTTGTTCGGGGGGGATGGCCAGGGTCAGCGCGCCCATCAGGCCGCCGCACATGCCTAGGCAGTGACCGCCACCGAGCAGGCCGAGGACCAGTGCCGAGCCGAGCAGGGGAAGCAGGTCAGGCACGGGGTGGTGCTTCCTTGTCGTCTGACGCTGCGGGCTCTTCGGGTTTGACGGCCGCCTGGTGGCGCGGGTCCTGGTCGTCGAAGAGGATGCTATGGGCGGGGCCTTCAAGGTCGTCGTACTGGCCGCTGTCCACCGCCCAGAAGAAGATGTACACGGCCACGCCGACCAGCAGCAAGGCGGCGGGGATCATGACATAGAGGGCGGGCATGGCGACTTCCTCCCGGGCAGGGATGTTTCGGTTTTCGGGAAGGCCGCTGCCGGGGGCATGCGGGTCAGGCGCAGGGCATTGAGCACCACGATCAGCGAGCTGACCGACATGCCGATGGCGGCCCACACCGGGGTAATCCAACCGAGCGCGGCAAACGGCAACATCAGGCCATTATACAGCGATGCCCACAGCAGGTTTTCGAGGATGTTGCGGCGGGTGCGGCGGGCCAGGTCGAAGGCCTGCACCAGTGCCTGAAGGCGGTTGGACAGCAGCACGGCATCTGCGCTGGTCTTGGCAAGATCCGTGGCGCTGCCCATGGCGATGCTGATATCGGCGGCGGCCAGCACTGGCACGTCGTTGACCCCGTCACCCAGCATCAGCACCTTGTTTCCGGCGGCCTGCAACGCTTTCAGCCGGTCCAGCTTGTCGTCCGGGCGCAGGCCGCCAATGGCCTGGTCGATACCCAACTGCGCGGCCACTTCGGCGACCATGGGCGAGCTGTCGCCCGACAGCAGCAGCGTACGCCAGCCACGGGCCTTGCAGGCGGCGAGCAGGGCAGGGGCATCGTCGCGCAGGCGGTCGTCCAGGCCGAACCAGGCCAGCGGCCCCTGGCGGTCACCCAGCAGCAACCACTGGCCGCGCGGTTCCGGCACGCCGGGGATCTCCGCGCCGCTCAGGGCACAGACGAAGGTGGCCTGGCCAATGCGCAGGCGCTGGCCGTCCACCAAGCCTTCCAGGCCCAGGCCGGGTACGGTCTGCACATCATCCGCGGGCGTGGCGGTGCGGCCAAAGGCGCGGGCGATGGGGTGTTCGGAGCGGTTTTCCAGCGCGGCTGCCAAGGCCAGGCAGCGGTCGGCGGGCAGGCTGCCGAGTGGGCGGATGCTGCGCAGGGTAAGGCGGCCTTCGGTCAGTGTGCCGGTTTTGTCGAAAATCACCGTGTCGATCTGGTTCAGGCCTTCCAGCACATGGCCACGGGTGACCAGCAGGCCGAGCTTGTGCAGGGTGCCGGTGGCTGCGGTTAGCGCCGTTGGCGTGGCCAGGGACAGCGCGCAGGGGCAGGTGGCTACCAGCATCGCCAGCACGATCCAGAACGCCCGCGCAGGGTCCAGATACCACCACCACAGGCCGATGGCCACTGCGGCCAGCAGCGAGAACAGCAGGAACCACTGCGAGGCCCGGTCGGCGATTTCCGCCAGGCGTGGTTTTTCGGTTTGCGCGCGTTCCAGCAGGCGCACGATGGCCGACAGCCGCGAATCGTGGCCCAGTGCTTCAACCTCCACGTTCAGCGTGCTTTCGACGTTCAGCGTGCCGCCGGTGACCCGCTCGCCCACCCGGCGCGGTTGTGGCAGGTATTCGCCGGTCAGCAGCGACTCATCCACACTGGAGCGGCCTTCGACAATCCGCCCGTCGGCGGGGATCACGGCGCCCGGCAGGACTTGCACCGTGTCACCACACTGCAGTTCGCTGAGCAGGATGCGTTCGCTGCGGCCGATGGCGTCCAGGCGCAGGCACGAGGCCGGCAGCAGGTTGACCAGTTGCGCGGTGGCGGCGGCAGTGCGTTCCCGGGCGCGGCGCTCCAGGTAGCGGCCCGTGAGCAGGAACAGGGCGAACATGCCAACGGTGTCGAAATACAGCTCGCCACTGCCGGTGATGGCGGTCCAGATGCCGGCGCCGAAGGCCAGGCCAATGGCCAGCGACACCGAAACGTCCATGGTCAGGTGGCGGGTGCGCAGGTCGCGTGCTGCGCCTTTGAAGAACGGCGCGCAGCTGTAGAACACGATGGGGATGGTGAGGAACAACGCCACCCAGCGCAGGATGGTGTGCAGCTCAGGCGACAGGTCGATGTTGAATTCCGGCCAGGTGGCCATGGTTGCCATCATCGCCTGGAACCACAGCAGCCCGGCCACGCCCAGGCGGCGCAGGGCGCTGCGGTTTTCGCGGGCCAGCTGTTCGGCGGCCTGGTCGGGTTGGTAGGGGTGGGCGGCGTAGCCGATCTGGCGCAGCTCGGCCAGCAGGCGCGAGAGCGGCTGTTGCTTGTCGTCCCAGTTCAGCAGCAGGCGGTGGTTGGACAGGTTCAGGCGGGCTTCGGCGACGCCGGGCAGGTTGCGCAGGTGCTTTTCGATCAGCCAGCCGCAGGCGGCGCAGCTGATGCCTTCGACCAGCAGGGTGGTTTCGGCCAGCTCGCCCTGGTGACGCACGAAGCTTTGCTGCACGTCGCTACGGTCGTACAGGGCCAGCTCGTCTTGCAGCTGTTTGGGCAAGGCTTCGGGGTTGGCGCTGTTGTCGCTGCGGTGCTGATAGTAGTGCTCCAGGCCACCGGCGACGATCGACTCGGCCACCGCCTGGCAACCGGGGCAGCAGAACTGCCGAGGCTGGCCAAGGACCACGGCGGTGAAGCGGCTGCCGGCGGGGACGGGCAGGGCGCAGTGGTAGCAGGGGGTGGGTTGGGTCATAAAAGCAAGCACGACTGGTCAGGCATATATGAAACCCTGTGGGAGCGGGCGTGCCCGCGAAAGCGTCAGGCCTGAAAACACCGTTGCCTGGGCTATTGCATTCGCGGGCATGCCCGCTCCCACAGGGATTTGCGGTGTTGCTACTGTTGGTGCTCGGCACCTTGCAGGGCTTCGTCACCCAATTGCAAGGTCACCCCATGCTCCACTTTTTCCTCTTCGAACAAGCGCCACACCTGGCCACCTTTGCTCCCCAGCAGCTCAACAAAGCGCCGCCCGTCCACCTTGTCCTCCAGTTGCCCCACATAACGCCCTGCTTCAACCCGGCTCAGCAGCACCCTGCGGTCTTTCTCCGGCTGGGTAGGCGAAATCAGGTTCAGCTCCAGGCTTTGCGGGCCGCTGTTGCCGGTCAGGCGCAGGTCCACTTCGCCTGTGAGCTCGTCCAGGTGCACGCTGGCCTTCAGCCCCAGCTGCTGCGCCAGCAGTTCACGGTCCAGCGAGCGGTTGATGCCCTTGCCGGCCTCGTAGTAGTTGTCGTTCACCAGGTTGTCCGGGTTGTTCACGGCGATACTGACCATGGTCAGGCTCAGGCACACCGAGGTGGTGAGGATGCCGATGATGATCCAGGGCCAGAGGTGCTTGTACCAGGGGCTGGCGGCGGTGGCGACAGGCATTGTGCGTTATCTCTCTTAGCGGATCTGTGGGCCGATGAAACGGCTCTTGGCTTCAACCTGGGCGTCACTGTCGTCGGCGCTTTTGAGGATGAAGGTGATTTCGTTGGTGGTCGAGGGCAGCTTCTCGGGGGCGACCGACAGCTGCACCGGCAGGCTGACGATATCACCGGCAGCCACGCGGATCTCGCGCTGGCCCTCAAGCTTGAGGTCTGGCAGGCCGGCGGCGTCCAGTACGTAGACGTGGTCGCGCTGGTCCTTGTTCATCACCTTCAGGCTGTACACGTTCTCGATCCTGCCCTGGGCGTTCTCGCGGTACAGCACGCGGTCCTTGCTGACGTCGAAGCCGACCAGCGAGCGGGTGGCGAAGGCGGTGGCCAGGCCGATGATCATCACCAGCAGCACCACGGCATAGCCGATCAGGCGCGGGCGCAGCATGTGGGTCTTTTGCCCGGACAGGTTGTGTTCGGTGGTGTAGCTGATGAGCCCTTTGGGGTAGTTCATCTTGTCCATGATGCTGTCACAGGCGTCGATGCACGCGGCGCAGCCAATGCACTCGATCTGCAGGCCGTCACGGATGTCGATGCCGGTAGGGCAGACCTGGACGCACATGGTGCAGTCGATGCAGTCGCCCAGCCCCTGTGCCTTGTAGTCGGCATCCTTTTTACGCGGGCCGCGGGTTTCACCACGGCGCGGGTCGTAGGAAACAATCAGCGTGTCCTTGTCGAACATCACGCTCTGGAAGCGGGCGTAGGGGCACATGTAAACGCACACCTGTTCGCGCAGCCAGCCGGCGTTGCCGTAGGTGGCGAGGGTAAAGAACCCGACCCAGAAGTAGGCCCAGCCATCGGCCTGGCCGGTGAAGAACTCGATGACCAGTTCGCGGATGGGCGAGAAATAGCCGACAAAGGTCATGCCGGTGACGAAGCCGATCAGCAGCCACAGGCTGTGCTTGGCGAATTTGCGCAGAAACTTGTTGCCGCTCATGGGGGCTTTGTCGAGCTTCATGCGTTGGTTGCGGTCGCCTTCGGTGACTTTCTCGCACCACATGAAAATCCATGTCCACACGCTTTGCGGGCAGGTGTAGCCGCACCACACCCGGCCGGCGAACACGGTGATGAAGAACAGGCCGAAGGCGGCGACGATCAGGATGCCCGACAGCAGGATGAAGTCCTGTGGCCAGATGGTGGCGCCGAAAATGTAGAACTTGCGCTCGGGCAGGTTCCACCACACGGCCTGGTGACCACCCCAGTTCAGCCATACGGTGCCGAAGTACAGCAGGAACAACACGGCACCACCGACCATGCGCAGGCGGCGGAACAGGCCGGTGAAGGCGCGGGTGTAGATCTTTTCCCGGGAGGCGTAGAGGTCGACGGAATCCTTCCCTTTGCTGGCAGGCGGGGTGACGTCATGTACCGGAATTTGCTTGCTCATCATCAAGTCCCACGGCAGTGGAGAAACGCCGCGGCCAGTGCGTGCCGGCCGCAGTCTCGCGCAATCTGCTAGCGCTCTACGGCCCATGATACGCCGCTGATGGCGGTATGGGGTCGCACTGCGACCTTTAGTCGCGTTGGGTTTGCGGTGTGAATCGTGTTATGGCGGGTGTCAATTGATCCAGGTCATCAGGTGTTGCATTTACTGGCCTCATCGCCGGCAAGCCAGCTCCCACAGGTCCGCCACAGGGTTCTGGACCTGTGCTGTACTTGTGGGAGCTGGCTTGCCGGCGATAGGGCCGGGCCTGCTTACTCAGCCTTGGCCGGTTCAGCCTGGTGCGACAGGCTGTACACATAAGCCGCCAGCAAGTGCACCTTGTCATTACCCTGCAACTGTTCCTGCGCCGGCATCTGCCCCTGGCGACCATAACGGATGGTCTGCTGCAGCTGGGCAAAGCTGGACCCGTAGATGAACGCCTGCGGGTGGGTCAGGTTCGGCGCACCCATGGCCGGTGTGCCTTTGCCTTCCGGCCCGTGGCAGGCCACGCAGTTGGCGGCGAAGATCTTCTGACCGTTCTCGGCATCGGCCTTGACGCCTTCCGGCAGGGTGCGGCCATCCAGCTTGCTGACCACGAACGCCGCCACGTCGGCCACGCCCTGGTCACCGATCACCTCGGCCCAGGCCGGCATCACGCCGTGGCGGCCGCCCATGATGGTGGTCTTGATGGTGTCGGGCTCGCCGCCCCAGCGCCAGTCGTTGTCGGTGAGGTTAGGGAAGCCGAAGGCACCCTTGGCGTCGGAACCGTGGCACACCGAGCAGTTGGAGGCGAACAGCCGCGCGCCCATTTTCAGTGCCTGCGGGTCCTTGGCCACGTCCTCGATGGGCATGGCGGCGAATTTGGCGAAGATCGGCCCGAAGCGGGCGTCGGCCTTGGCCATTTCCTTTTCCCACTCGTGCACACCGGTCCAGCCCGGCTGGCCGTTGGAAAACTCGGTCTGCTTGTCGTTGTCCAGGTACGAGTAGCCCGGCAGTACGCCTTTCCAGTTGCCCAGGCCCGGGTACAGCACCAGGTAGCCAAGGGCGAAGATGATGGTGCCGACGAACAGCCAGAACCACCATTTCGGCAGCGGGTTGTCGTATTCCTCGATGCCGTCGAAGGCATGCCCGACGGTTTCGTCGGTCACTTCTTCGCGCTGCCCCTTGCGGGTGGACAGCAGCAGCCAGGTCAACGAGAAGATGGTGCCCAGGGTCAGGACGGTAACGTACAGACTCCAGAAGGTTGTCATTGTTGTTTGCTCCCAGAAGCTTTTGCTTGCTCGACGTGCCGGGTGGCCTCGGGGTCATCCGCGAAGGGCAGTTGGGTCGCTTCGTCGAAGTCCTTTTTACGCCGTGGGTTGAACACCCACAGCGCCAGGCCCACGAAGGCCACCATCACCACGACGGTGCCCAGGCCGCGAATCATCCCGATATCCATCAGCGTCACCGTTTGCTTTTGATGATGGTGCCAAGACCCTGCAGGTACGCGACGATGGCGTCCATTTCGGTCTTGCCCTTGACCGCGTCACGCGCGCCGGCAATGTCGGCGTCGGTGTACGGGGTGCCGAGTGTGCGCAGCACTTCCAGTTTTTTCGCGGTGTCCTTGCCGTCGAGCTTGTTCTCGACCAGCCACGGGTAGGACGGCATCTTCGACTCCGGTACCACGTTGCGCGGGTTGTACAGGTGCGCGCGGTGCCAGTCATCGGAGTAGCGGCCACCCACGCGGGCCAGGTCCGGCCCGGTACGCTTGGAGCCCCACAGGAACGGGTGGTCCCACACGCTTTCGCCGGCTACCGAGTAGTGGCCGTAGCGCTCGGTTTCGGCGCGGAACGGGCGGATCATCTGCGAGTGGCAGCCCACGCAACCTTCGCGGATGTAGATGTCGCGGCCTTCCACTTCCAGCGCGGTGCGCGGCTTCATGCCTTCAACGGGTTTGTTGGTGACGTCCTGGAAAAACAGCGGGACGATCTGGGTCAGGCCACCGACGCTCACGGCGATGACCATGAAGAAGGCCAGCAGGCCTATGTTCTTCTCGACGGCTTCATGCTTCATCAGTGCGCTCCCACAACGACGATCTTGGCGGCTTCTTCAGCCTGTGCCGGGTTGGCGGCACGTACGGTACGGAACACGTTGTAGGCCATCAGCAGCATGCCGCTGGCGAAGAACGCACCGCCCAGGGCGCGGACGATATAGCCAGGGTGGCTGGCCTGCAGGGCTTCGACGAAGGAGTAGGTGAGGGTGCCGTCATCGTTGATGGCGCGCCACATCAGGCCTTGGGTGATGCCGTTGACCCACATCGAGGCGATGTACAGCACGGTACCGATGGTGGCGAGCCAGAAGTGCGCGTTGATCAGGCCGATGCTGTGCATCTGCTCGCGGCCGTAGAGTTTCGGGATCATGTGGTACACGGCACCGATCGAGATCATGGCCACCCAGCCGAGGGCGCCGGCGTGGACGTGGCCGATGGTCCAGTCGGTGTAGTGCGACAGCGAGTTCACGGTCTTGATGGCCATCATCGGGCCTTCGAAGGTGGACATGCCGTAGAACGCCAGCGAAACGACCAAAAAGCGCAGGATCGGGTCGGTGCGCAGTTTGTGCCAGGCGCCCGACAGGGTCATCATGCCGTTGATCATGCCGCCCCAGCTTGGCGCCAGCAGGATGATCGACATCACCATGCCCAGCGACTGTGCCCAGTCAGGCAGGGCGGTGTAGTGCAGGTGGTGCGGGCCGGCCCAGATGTACAGGGTGATCAGCGCCCAGAAGTGCACGATCGACAGGCGATACGAGTAGATCGGCCGCTCGGCCTGCTTGGGCACGAAGTAGTACATCATCCCCAGGAAACCGGTGGTGAGGAAGAAGCCCACGGCGTTGTGGCCGTACCACCACTGGATCATCGCGTCGGTGGCACCGGAGTAGGCCGAGTACGACTTGAACAGGCTCACCGGCAGCGAGATGTGGTTGACGATATGCAGCATCGCGGTCACCACGATGAAGGCGCCGTAGAACCAGTTGCCGACATAGATGTGCTTGGTCTTGCGCTTGACGATGGTGCCGAAGAACACCAACCCGTAGGTCACCCAGACGATGGCCAGCAGGATCGCCAGCGGCCATTCGAGCTCGGCGTACTCCTTGGTGGTGGTATAGCCCATCGGCAGGGTGATCAGCGCGCCGACGATCACCGCCTGCCAACCCCAGAAGGTGAAGGCCGCCATGCTGTCGGAGATCAGCCGGGTCTGGCAGGTGCGCTGCACCACGTAGTAGCTGGTGCCGAACAGCGCACAGCCCCCGAAGGCGAAGATCACCAGGTTGGTGTGCAGCGGGCGCAGGCGGCCGAAGCTGGTCCAGGGCAGGTCCAGGTTCAGTTGCGGCCATACCAGCTGCGAGGCGATGAAGACGCCGAGGCCCATGCCAAGGATCCCCCAGACCACCGTCATGATGGCGAACTGGCGGACGACCTTATAGTTATAAGCAGTCGGACTGATTGCTGTGCTCATGCTAAGGTTCCACGGTTTTGATGTTCTTGTTGGTCGAAAAATCGGCGCCAGTATTGATAACCATCAGGGTTACCGCAACGCAACTTTGGTACGCCGACCCGTGTCCGAGCCCGTTCGCTGATGTCCCGCAGCGATCGGGTCCGGACGATTGTACACAAATAAATATTTGTAATGTGTACCGTTTTCCATCTTTTTCTGATCGATCGGTCAGGCTTTTTATCGGGACGGCGACAGGCTATGCGCCGCGTCTGCATCGGTCCTTTCGGAGCGAAGCCCACTGAGGCAACAAGCTTAGTTCTGTTCGGAGGGGGTGCAAGGGAGGGAGTACGGCGGGGGAGAGCTGGGGCCGCAAAGCGGCCCCGAGGTATTACTTGGCAGTTACAGTTTCAGCAGCGCCATCTTGCGACAGGCTATACACATAAGCCGCCAGCAGGTGCACTTTGTCATTCCCCTGGATCTCGGCCTGCGCCGGCATCTGCCCTTGGCGACCATAGCGAATGGTCTGTTGCAGCTGGGCAAAGCTCGACCCATAGATGAACGCCTGCGGGTGGGTCAGGTCTGGCGCGCCCATGGCGGGAGTGCCTTTGCCTTCCGGTCCGTGGCAGGCCACGCAGTTGCCGGCGAAGATCTCCTTGCCCTTGGCCGGGTCGGCCTTGGCGCCTTCCGGCAGGGTGCGGCCGTCCATGCTGGTCAGCACGAACGCGGCCACATCGGCCACACCCTGCTCGCCGATCACCTCGGCCCAGGCCGGCATCACACCATGGCGACCGTTCATGATCGACGCCTTGATGGTTTCCGCTTCACCGCCCCAGCGCCAGTCCTTGTCGGTGAGGTTGGGGAAGCCGAAGGCACCCTTGGCGTCCGAGCCGTGGCACACCGAGCAGTTGGAGGCAAACAGGCGGCCGCCCATTTTCAGCGCTTGCGGATCCTTGGCGACTTCTTCCACGGGCATGGCAGCGTACTTGGCGAAGATCGGGCCGAATTTGGCATCGGCCCTGTCCATTTCCTTCTGCCACTCGTTGGCGCCGGTCCAACCATTTTCATAACCCGGCAAGATGCCTTTCCAGTTGCCCAGGCCCGGGTAGAGGATCAGGTAGCCGACCGAGAACACCAAGGTGCCGACGAACAGCCAGAACCACCACTTGGGCAGCGGGTTGTCGTACTCCTCGATGCCGTCGAAGCTATGGCCCATGGTCTGGTCGGTGGTGTTCTTGCTCTCGCCCTTGCGGGTGGCGAGCAGCAGCCAGGTCAGGCCAATCAGGCTACCGATGGTCAGTACGCTGATGTACGTACTCCAGAAGGTGGTCATTGCCCGTTACTCCTTTTTGCAGCAGGTTCCTGCCCGGCAGGGGGCAGGCGGTCGTCGACGAAGGGCAGCAGGCGCGCTTCGGCGAAATCACGGTCGCGGCGGCGGTTGAATACCCACAGCGAGAGGCCGATGAAGGCGATCATCACCACCAGGGTGCCCAGGCCGCGGATCATGCCGATGTCCAGTTCCATCGCACTCACCTCTTGTTCTTGATCGCGGTGCCGAGCACCTGCAGGTAGGCGACCAGCGCGTCCATCTCGGTCTTGCCCTTGACCGCGTCGCGGGCGCCGGCAATGTCGTCGTCGGAGTACGGCACGCCCAGGGTGCGCAGGGTGCGCATCTTGGTGTCGGTGTGGCTGTTGTCGACCTGCTGGGCGACCAGCCACGGGTACGACGGCATCTTCGACTCCGGTACCACGTTGCGCGGGTTGTACAGGTGCGCGCGGTGCCAGTCATCGGAGTAGCGGCCACCCACGCGGGCCAGGTCTGGCCCGGTGCGCTTGGAGCCCCACAGGAACGGGTGGTCCCATACGCTTTCGCCGGCTACCGAGTAGTGGCCGTAGCGCTCGGTTTCGGCGCGGAACGGGCGGATCATCTGCGAGTGGCAGCCCACGCAGCCTTCGCGGATGTAGATATCGCGGCCTTCCAGCTGCAGCGCGGTGTAGGGCTTCATGCCTTCCACCGGCTTGTTGGTGACGTCCTGGAAGAACAGCGGGACGATCTGGGTCAGGCCGCCGATGCTGACGGCGAACACCATCAGCAGGGCCATCAGGCCGACGTTTTTCTCGATGACTTCATGTTTCATAAGGCGTTTCTCCTCAAGCCAACTGGGCGTTCGCAGGGGCGACGTCAAGCGCTGGCGAACGCACGGTGCGCCAGGTGTTCCAGGCCATCAGGAACATGCCGCTGAGGAAGATCGCGCCGCCAACGAAGCGCACGACAAAGCCTGGGTGGCTGGCCACCAGGGTTTCCACGAACGAGTAGGTGAGCGTGCCGTCGCTGTTGACCGCGCGCCACATCAGGCCCTGGGCGATGCCGTTGACCCACATCGAGGCGATGTACAGCACGGTGCCGATGGTGGCCAGCCAGAAGTGCGCGTTGATCAGGCCGAGGCTGTACATGCGCTCTTTGCCGAACACTTTCGGGATGGTGTGGTACAGCGCGCCGATCGAGATCATGGCTACCCAGCCGAGGGCGCCGGCGTGCACGTGGCCGATGGTCCAGTCGGTGTAGTGGGACAGGGCGTTGACCGTCTTGATGGCCATCATCGGGCCTTCGAAGGTGGACATACCGTAGAACGCCAGGGACACCACCAAAAAGCGCAGGATCGGGTCGCTGCGCAGTTTGTGCCAGGCGCCCGACAGGGTCATCATGCCGTTGATCATGCCGCCCCAGCTCGGTGCCAGCAGGATCAGCGACATCACCATGCCCAGCGATTGCGCCCAGTCGGGCAGCGCGGTGTAGTGCAGGTGGTGCGGACCGGCCCAGATGTACAGGGTGATCAGTGCCCAGAAGTGCACGATCGACAGGCGATAGGAATACACCGGGCGTTCGGCCTGCTTGGGCACGTAGTAGTACATCATCCCCAGGAAGCCCGCAGTCAGGAAGAAGCCTACCGCGTTGTGGCCGTACCACCACTGCACCATGGCGTCGGTGGCGCCGGCGTACACCGAATACGACTTGGTCAGGCTGACCGGCAGTTCCAGGTTGTTGACGATGTGCAGCAGCGCCACGGTCAGGATGAAGGCCCCGAAGAACCAGTTACCCACGTAGATGTGCTTGGTGTTGCGCTTCATCAGCGTGCCGAAGAACACGATGGCGTAGGCCACCCAGACGATGGTGATCAGGATGTCGATCGGCCATTCCAGTTCGGCGTATTCCTTGGAGCTGGTGTAGCCCAGCGGCAGGCTGATGGCCGCCAGCAGGATCACCAGTTGCCAGCCCCAGAAGGTGAACGCGGCCAGGCCCGGTGCGAACAGGGTGGTCTGGCAGGTGCGTTGCACCGAATAATAGGAGGTGGCGAACAGCGCGCAGCCGCCGAAAGCGAAGATCACCGCATTGGTATGCAGGGGGCGCAGGCGGCCGAAGCTGGTCCAGGGGAGGTCGAAGTTGAGGGAAGGCCAGGCGAGCTGGGCGGCGATGAAGACGCCGAGCCCCATCCCGACGATTCCCCACACCACCGTCATGATGGCGAATTGGCGGACCACCTTGTAGTTATAGGCGGTACTGCTGGTTGTGTTCATGTATGGGTTCCCATCCACGGTTATTTGGCAGGCTTTACAGCGAGGCAAGCATGATTAATGGGCAAAGTGCCGGTATTGACGGGGATCAATGGGCGAAGGTCGGAAATGTCCCAGGCTTGCGCTGCGATCCTCCACAGGCTCAGGGTAAGGATGGCTACAAGGGCTGCCTGATCCTGGCCCACGGCGCAGGTGCGCCGATGGACAGCGGGTTCATGGACGAAATGGCGCAAAGGCTTGCGGTGCTTGGGGTGGCGGTCGTGCGCTTCGAGTTCCCGTACATGGCCGAGCGCAGGGTTACCGGCGGCAAGCGGCCGCCAAACCCGCAGAAGGTGCTACTGGAATGCTGGCGCGAGGTGTACCGGCAGGTGCGACCTTTGGTCGCGGGCAGGTTGGCGGTGGGTGGCAAGTCCATGGGCGGGCGCATGGCCAGCCTGCTGGCCGACGAACTGGGTGCGGATGCGCTGGTGTGCCTGGGCTATCCGTTTTACGCGGTGGGTAAACCTGAGAAGCCACGCGTGGAGCACCTGGCCGGGTTGAAAACACCGACGTTGATCGTGCAGGGCGAGCGCGATGCGCTAGGTAACCGTGAAGCGGTGGCAGGGTATGCGTTGTCGCCGGCGATCGAGGTGAGCTGGCTAGTGGCGGGGGACCATGACCTGAAGCCGTTGAAGGCTTCGGGGTTCAGCCATGAGCAGCATTTGCAGGCGGCGGCTGAAAAGGTTGCGGCATTCCTGAAGGGTTAGTGCTGGATTCTTCGCGGGCGAGCCCGCGAAGAGGCCGGAACGGGCTACCGCTTAGTCGCGGTACTCGCACAGGTAAGCGGTATCCACTTTCACCTGCAGCTGGAACTTGCTGTCAGCCGGTACATTGAACTTGTCGCCCGCCTTGAAGGTTTCCCAGTTGTCGCTGCCTGGCAGCTTCACGGTCAGCGCACCCGACACCACATGCATGATCTCGCGTTTGGCGGTACCGAACTCGTATTCGCCCGGGGCCATCACGCCGACAGTGGCCGGGCCTTCTTCGCCCGCGAATGCGATCGACTTGACGGTGCCGTTGAAGTACTCGTTGACCTGGAACATGGGCGACTCCTGAACAGGGTGATGAAAAAGGGCTGGCCAGTATGCCCAAGCCCACTGCCTCCGTCATCTGCTTTCAGGGGCCATTGGCGGGGAGCGTCAGCGGCAGCAACCGCGCCGTATTGCGCGCGTCTTCCAGCGCCCTGTGCTGCTGCCCGCAAAAGTGCATGCCAGCCAGTTGCAAGGCCCCGTTCAAACCGGTGGGGCGTTGCAGGTGGCGGGCTTTGGCAAAGCGCTGTTTGAGGTTGATGTGCGGCAGGGTGCGCAGCAGGCTGTCGAGCCCGTGCTGCTGCCATTCCTGGTGCAGTTGCTGGCGGTCGTAGTCGCCCCAGCTGACCCAGGCCTGAAGCTGCCCACGGTGGTGTCCGAGCCAGCGCTCGAAGCTTGCCCACACCTCGTGAAACGGTGCGGCGCCGTCCACGCTGGCCTGGCTGATGTGCGTCAGCTCACGGCAGAACGGGGTAAGCTGCGGACGCCGCCGTGGCCGCACAAAACGCTGGAAGTGGTCAACCTCACGGCCTTCGCGGGTGACCAGGCTTGCGCCGATTTCAATGATTTCCATCTCTGTGACCGGCCACCCACCATCGTCGGTGGTGGCTTCCAGGTCGATCACCAACCAATGGCCCATACCAGGCTCCCTTGCAGATCCTGCTAGAGCGTAGCCAATGTCGGGGCATACGGCACCCTATGGCATTTTGCCGCCTGCTTTGGCACAAAGACTGGGAACCGGCAGTTGTGCCGTCAAGGGAAAACGCCTAGCTTAGACGGACCCAGGCATGAACCGTGATGAGTGTCCGTCTTGACTCCAGCGCCCGGCCTCAAGGCCCTGTCCTCCCTGATGCTGCTGGCCGTGTACTGGCTGGCGGTGCCGGCATGGGCCGCAGATGCCGTCGAGGTGAAGATCGGCGCTGCGCACTTCCCGCCTTACACGGTGCGCCCCGAACAGGGGGCCGACACCGGCCTGCTGCCGCAATTGGTCGATGCGCTCAACCGCTTGCAACAGGGCTACCACTTTGTCCTGGTGCCCACGTCCATCCAGCGGCGTTTTGGAGACTTCCAGCAGGGCCGCACCGACATGGCCATTTTCGAGAACCCGCAATGGGGCTGGGAGCAGATTGCCCACCAGACCGTGGACATGGGCCTGGAAGATGCCGAAGTGTTCGTCGCCCGCCAGGCCAATGGCCGTGACCCGCATTACTTCGACGACCTGCGCGGCAAACGCCTGGCCTTGTTCAACGGCTACCATTACGCGTTCGCCCGCTTCAACCCCGACCCGGACTACCTGCGCAAGGCGTACAACGCGACCCTGACCTACTCCCATGACAGCAACCTGCTGATGGTGCAGGCCGGCCGCGCCGACATCGCCCTGGTCACACGCTCCTACCTCAGTGACTTCATGGCGCGCAACCCGGCCAGCAAGGCGCAGCTGGTGCCTTCGCAGCGCATTGACCAGGTGTATCACCACTACGCCTTGCTGCGCCCGGGGGCGCCTATCGGCGAGCAGTCGTTCGCCGGCCTGCTGCGAGACCTGCGTGACAGCGGTGAGCTGGCCCGGATCTTCGAGCCTTACCGCATCACCGTCTCGGCCCCGAAAGACTAAATTCACGCGCCACGGCAACGTTCTCAGCAGTGAGCCTTTTCTTCATTTTCGTGAGTCAAGCCCATGCCGTTCGATGCCGCTTCGCAGCCCCCGTCACCGCCACGCTGGCGCCACCTCAGTGCCGAGGAGGGGGGCGGCAGGCTGAGCCTTACCCTTGAAGGCCGACCGCTGATCCAGGTGCGCCTGGAGGCCGGTGCCGCCTTGCATGTTCACCTGGACCGTCTTTGCCCCGAGCGCCCGTACCAGGCGTTGTGGGCTGCCTGCTACTGGTTGCTGTCTCGCGACACGGCCTGCCAGCGCCTGGTCTGGCACTTGCCCGAGCCACAGCCTCAGGCGCTGGCCTGTGGTTTGCTGCGGGTGGGCGAGCAGCCTGGCCAATACCTGTGCGAGCGGGCGTTGTTCTGGCAGTTGCCACAGCCTTGGCTGGGGGAGTCAGTGGCGGCGGTGTACCCGCAGCAGATGCAGATCAGCAACGGCAAGCGCCACCCGCGCCGCGCACCCAAACCGCGTGGTGAGGTGTACCGGCGCTTCGATGCGCGCCTGGGAAGCTGGGTGTCGTTGCGCACCCTGGAGATCGAGCACGACCTGGAGCGTTTCAACCGCTGGCAGAACAACCCACGGGTAGAGGCGTTCTGGCAGGAGGGCGGTACGCTGGCGCAGCACCGCGAGTACCTGGACAAACTCGAAGCCGACCCGCACACCCTGACGCTGATCGGCTGCTTTGATGATGAGCCGTTTGCCTACTTCGAGGCGTACTGGGCCAAGGAAGACCGCATTGCACCGTTCTACCCGGCCGATGACTACGACCGTGGCATCCACATGCTGGTAGGGGAAGAGAGCCATCGCGGGCCACACAAGGTCGCCAGCTGGCTGTCGGCGCTGGTGCACTACCTGTTCCTGGATGACCCGCGTACCCAGCGGGTGGTGGCCGAGCCCCGCGCCGACAACGGCAAGATGATCGGCTACATGCAGGACCAGTGCTTCCATTGCGACAAGGAGTTCGACTTCCCGCACAAGCGGGCGGCGTTGATGATTCTGGGGCGGGAGCGGTTTTTCGACAGATGTAAGTTGGCTTGAGGGCCATGGGGCCGCTTTGCGGCCCATCGCCGGCAAGCCAGCTCCCACAGGGGTAGCGCATTGCTTGAGGTTGATGCGGTCGAGGTGGGAGCTGGCTTGCCGGCGATGGGCTGCGTAGCAGCCCCAATGGGCGCGATCCTGAAGACTCAGACCTGCCGGTTGGCCGTCTTGCGGCAATGCACCAGTGCATCACGGATCATGAAGTTGACCAGTGTCGGCGACACGCCCAGCTCCTTGGCGATGTCTTTCTGCGGCACGCCGTGCAGGCGGTACATCTCGAAGGCATAGCGGGTGCGCTGCGGCAGTTCGTTCAGTGCCTCGGCAATGTCGTCCAGCGCAGCGAGGTTGATGTGCGTGGCTTCGGGCGAGGCGTTCTGGATGACCACATTCAGGCCTTCCTCCTCGCTGCCGGAGTATTTCAGCTCCATCGCCTGCTTGCGGTAATGGTCGATCGCCAGGTTGCGCACGATCTGGAACAGGTAGCTGAGCTGCGCCTTGAACGACGATGTGATCTGCGGGGCGGCGCTGAGTCGGAAGAAGGCGTCCTGCACCACATCTTCGGCGCGCGAGCGGCAGCCGGTAATGCGCGCAGCGATCTTGACCAGGATGCTGCGGTTGTCGACGAAGGCCTGCAGTAATGGTGAATCGCACTTACTTGTGGATAGTTGTTCCGCCATGGAAATCACCTTGTCACAGAGGGGAAAGGAGGCACCCAAGGCTGGGAAGCTTCCTACGACGTGCGACAAGCTATTCAGAATGATAATGATTGTCAAATACGAAACGTAATTAGTATCTGTATCTTTCAGTTCTAAGGGCGCGCGTCTCTGTCCCAGGAATAACTGGCCCGAAACAAATGTGGGAGCCGGCTTGCCGGCGATGCGCCGCGCGGGCGGCGCTCGATCTCCCAGGCGCCACACCTCTCAAGACATGACCCGTTAATTTCTGCCCCTGCCCATCCGTTCCCCTGTGTACATCCTTGGTCGCCATTCGCTGCCCGCCCACGTTCGCGCCGCAGCCGGCCCGCCCCAACCAGACACTGGCAGGAACACCCCATGACGGACGCCTTCGAACTCCCGCTCTCGCTGGTCCAGGCCCTGGCGCAACGCGCCGCCCAGACCCCGGACAAGGTCGCCTTGCGCTTTCTGGCCGACGCCCCCGGCGAGCAGGCCGTGCTCAGCTATCGGGACCTCGACCAGCGCGCCCGCACCATCGCCGCCGCCTTGCAGGCCCGTGCCGGCTTCGGCGACCGTGCGGTGCTGTTGTTCCCCAGCGGCCCGGATTACGTGGCAGCGTTCTTCGGCTGCCTGTATGCCGGCGTGATCGCGGTACCGGCGTATCCGCCGGAGTCCGCGCGCCAGCACCACCAGGAGCGTTTGCTGTCGATCATCGATGACGCCGAGCCGCGCCTGTTGCTGACCGTGGCGGCACTGCACGGCACCCTGCAGGGCCTGGAAGCCCTGGCAGCGGACAACGGCCCTGAGCTGCTGGCAGTGGACAGTCTGGACCCGGCGTTGGCCGCGAACTGGCGCGAGCCCGCGCTGAAAGGCGATGACATCGCCTTCCTGCAGTACACCTCCGGCTCCACCGCACTGCCCAAGGGCGTGCAAGTCAGCCATGGCAACCTGGTGGCCAACGAGCAGTTGATTCGCCAAGGCTTTGGCATCGACCTCAACCCCGACGACGTGATCGTCAGCTGGTTGCCGCTGTACCACGACATGGGCCTGATCGGCGGCCTGTTGCAGCCCATCTTCAGCGGAGTGCCCTGTGTGCTGATGTCGCCGGGCTACTTCCTGGCCCGTCCACTGCGCTGGTTGCAGGCCATCAGCGAGTACGGCGGCACCATCAGCGGCGGCCCTGACTTTGCCTACCGCCTGTGCAGCGAGCGGGTCAGCGAGGCCTCGTTGGCCGGGCTCGACCTCAGCCGTTGGCGCGTGGCCTATTCCGGCTCCGAACCGATCCGCCAGGACAGCCTGGCCACCTTCGCCGAGAAGTTCCAGGCCTGCGGTTTCGAATCGTCCAGTTTCTTCGCCAGCTACGGCCTGGCCGAAGCCACCCTGTTCGTCAGCGGCAGCCGCCGCGGCCAGGGTATCGCCGCGCTGGAGCTGGACGCCGAAGCCTTCGCCGCCAACCGTGCCCAGCCGGGCCAGGGCAGCGTGCTGATGAGCTGCGGCTACCCGCAACCCGGGCATGCCGTGCGCATTGTCGAGCCGCAGCAGCTGCAGGTACTGGGCGACAACCAGGTGGGTGAAATCTGGGCGGGTGGCCCAAGCATCGCCTTGGGTTACTGGCGCAACCCCGAAGCCAGCGCCCGCACCTTCGTTGAAATGGACGGCCAGACCTGGCTGCGCACCGGCGACCTGGGCTTCATGCGCGAGGGCGAGGTGTTCGTCACCGGGCGCCTGAAAGACATGCTGATCGTGCGTGGGCAGAACCTCTACCCGCAGGACCTGGAGAAAACCCTCGAGCGTGAAGTCGAAGTACTGCGCAAAGGGCGGGTGGCCGTGTTCGCCGTCGAGCATCAGGGCGAGGAGGGCATCGGCGTGGCGGTGGAGATCAGCCGCAACGTGCAAAAGGCAATCAAGCCCCAGGACCTGATCAAGACCCTGCGCCAGGTAATCGCCGATGCCTGCCGCCAGGCCCCGGCCGTGGTCCTGCTGCTGAACCCCGGCGCGCTGCCCAAGACCTCCAGTGGCAAGCTGCAGCGCTCGGCCTGCCGCCTGCGCATGAACGATGGCAGCCTGGACTGCTATGCCCGCTTCCCGGATGTGAGCGAAGCCGTTACGGGCGCGGGAGCGGCCGATGAACTGCAGGCACGCATCGCTGCGGTGTGGCGCGACATCCTCAAGGTCGAGGCGATTGCAGCGGACGACCACTTCCTGCTGCTGGGCGGCAACTCCATCGCCGCCACCCAGGCCACCGCCCGGCTGGCCGATGAGCTGGGTATCAACCTGAGCCTGCGCACCCTGTTCGAAGCGCCGGTGCTGGCCGATTACAGTAGCGCTGTGGCGTCGGTCATCGCGCAGGGCGCTGCCGAAACCGCCACTATCGCAACGCTGGAGCGCGGCCAGGCCTTGCCCCAGTCGCTGGCGCAAAACCGCTTGTGGCTGATGTGGCAGTTGGAGCCACAATCGGCGGCCTACAACATTCCGGCCGGCCTGCAGCTGCGTGGCGAGCTGGACGAAAGCGCGCTGGAGGCTGCCTTCCAGGCGCTGGTGGCGCGCCACGAATCCCTGCGCACCGTCTTCAGTGAAGAAGACGGCCAGGCCCTACAGCGCATCCTGGCGCAACAGCCGTTCAGCCTGCGCCGCCTGGACCTCGAAGGCCAGGCCGCCGAGCAGGTCTGCGCCCAGCGTGAAGCCGAAGCCCGCCAGCCGTTCGACCTGACCCAGGGCCCGCTGCTGCGTGTGACCCTGGCCCGCCTGGACGACGAAGACCACCAGCTGTGGGTGACCTTGCACCACATCGTCGCCGACGGCTGGTCGCTGAACATCCTGCTGGATGAATTCGCCAAGCTGTACGCCGCCCGCTGCCAAGGCCTGGAGGCCAACCTGGCGCCGCTGACCCTGGGTTACGCCGACTATGGCACCTGGCAGCGGCAATGGCTGGCCGACGGTGAAGCCGAACGCCAATTGCAGCACTGGAAGGCACAGTTGGGCGATGACCTGCCGGCGCTTGACCTGTGCACCGACCACCCCCGCGCCAGCCAGCGCGAGCACAGTGCTTCACGTTTCAATCTGAAGGTGCCGGCCAAGCTCACCGAAGCACTCAAAGGCCTGGCCCGCGAACAGCAGGCCAGCCTGTTCATGGTCCTGCTGACCGGCTGGCAGGCGCTGCTGCACCGCTACAGCGGCCAGGCCGACATCCGCGTCGGCGTGCCCAACGCCAACCGCCCGCGCCTGGAAACCCAAGGCCTGGTCGGCTTCTTCATCAACACCCAGGTGCTGCGCGCACAGCTCGATGGCCGCCTGCCGTTCACGCAGTTGCTGGCCCAGGTGCGCCAATCCACCCTGGATGCCCAGGCCAACCAGGACTTGCCGTTCGAACAGCTGGTCGAAGCCCTGCCCGACGCACGCGAGCAGGGCCTGTTCCAGGTCATGTTCAACCACCAGCAGCGCGACCTGTCGGCCTTGCGCCGCCTGCCGGGCCTGCTGGCCGAGGAGCTGCCGTGGCACAGCCGCGAAGCCAAGTTCGATTTGCAGCTGCACAGTGAAGAAGACCACCAGGGCCGCCTGAGCCTGGCCTTCGACTATGCCGCCGAGCTGTTCGAAGCCAGCACCGTCAAACGCCTGGCCCATCACTTGCTGGCGCTGCTGGAGCAAGTGAGTGCCGCGCCACAGCGGGCCTTGGGCGAGGTGCAATTGCTGGACGAGGCTGGCCGAGCGCAACTGCTGGGCTGGGGCCAGGCGCCGGCTGCTGCGCCGCAACGGCTGCTGGTCGAGCAGCTTAACGAACAGGCCCGCCAGACCCCGCAGCGCACAGCGCTGGCCTGGGACGGCGGCAGCCTCGACTACGCCGAACTGCACCAGCAGGCCAACCGCCTGGCCCATTACCTGCGTGACAAAGGCGTAGGCCCTGACACCTGCGTAGCGATTGCCATCGAGCGTTCGCCACAGTTGCTGGTTGGCCTGCTGGCCATCCTCAAGGCCGGCGGCGCCTACGTGCCGCTGGATGTCGATTACCCGGCCGAACGCCTGGCCTACATGCTCACCGACTGCAACGCCGGCCTGTTGCTGAGCCACAGCAGCCTGCTGGGCAAGCTGCCGCAGGTCGACGGCGTCAGCGCCATCGCCCTCGACCAGTTGCACCTGGACAGCTGGCCCAGCCACGCGCCGGGCCTGCACCTGCACGGCGACAACCTGGCCTACGTGATCTACACCTCCGGCTCCACCGGTCAGCCCAAAGGCGTGGGCAACACCCATGCGGCACTGGCCGAACGCTTGCAGTGGATGCAGGCCACCTATGCGCTGAATGACAGCGACGTGCTGATGCAGAAGGCGCCGATCAGCTTCGATGTATCGGTATGGGAATGCTTCTGGCCGCTGGTCACCGGTTGCAAGCTGGTACTGGCCGGCCCGGGCGAGCATCGCGACCCGCAGCGCATCGCTGCGCTGGTGCAGGCCCATGGTGTGACCACGCTGCACTTCGTACCGCCGCTGTTGCAAGTGTTCGTCCAGGAGCCGCAGGTGGCCGCCTGCAACAGCCTGCGCCGCGTGTTCTCGGGCGGCGAAGCGCTGTCTGCCGCCTTGCGCGACCGCGTATTGCAAGTGCTGCCGCAGGTGCAACTGCACAACCGCTATGGCCCGACCGAAACCGCCATCAACGTCACCCACTGGCACTGCCAGGTGGCGGATGGCGAGCGCTCGCCCATCGGCCGCCCGTTGGGCAATGTGCTGTGCCGCGTGCTGGACGATGAGCTGGAACTGACGGCCCCCGGCGTACCGGGCGAGCTGTACCTCGGTGGCGCAGGCCTGGCCCGTGGCTATCTGGGCCGCCCCGGCCTTACCGCCGAACGCTTCGTGCCCCAGGCCGACGGCAATGGCGAACGCCTGTACCGCAGCGGCGACCGCGCCCGCTGGCAGGTTCAGCTTGAGGCCCTGGAGTACCTCGGTCGCCTCGACCAGCAGGTGAAGGTGCGCGGCTTCCGTGTCGAGCCGGACGAAGTACAGGCCTGCCTGCTGGCCCAGGCCGGTGTCGATCAGGCACTGGTACTGATTCACAAGGATGCCGTCGGCGCGCAACTGGTCGGCTATTACAGCGGCAGTGCCCAACCCGCCGGGTTGCTAGCGGTGCTGGCTGAACAACTGCCCGCCTATATGGTGCCGGCGCAACTCATCCCGCTGGCACAGATGCCACTGGGCCCCAGCGGCAAAGTCGACCGCAAGGCGCTGCCGGCCCCGGTGTGGCAGCAACGCGAACACGTCGAGCCAAAAACCGAGCTGCAACAGCAGGTCGCTGCCATTTGGCGTGAGGTGCTGAACCTGCCGCGTGTCGGCCTGCAGGACGACTTCTTCGCCCTGGGCGGGCATTCGCTGCTGGCCACCCAGATCGTCTCGCGCAGCCGCCAGGCTTGTGACGTCGAACTGCCGCTCAAGGCCTTGTTCGAAGCCAGCGAGCTGGGCGCGTTCTGTGCCGAGATCGCACGCATCCGCGCTGCCGGCGAGCGCAACCTGCAAGGCGAAATCGCCCGTGTCGACCGCCGCCAGGCTGTTCCGTTGTCGTATTCGCAGCAGCGCATGTGGTTCCTCTGGCAAATGGAGCCGGACAGCCCGGCCTACAACGTCGGCGGCATGGCGCGCCTGCGCGGCACCCTGCATGTAGACGCCTTCGAGCGTGCACTGCAGGCGCTGATCGTGCGCCACGAAACCCTGCGCACCACCTTCCCCAGCATCGACGGTGTGCCGTACCAGTGCGTGGCCGAAGACAGCGGCCTGCAGCTGGACTGGCAAGACTTCAGCACCTTGCCCGCCGATGCCCGCCAGCAACGCCTGCAACAACTGGCCGACGACCAGGCGCATCAGCCGTTCGACCTGGAGCATGGCCCGCTGCTGCGCGCCTGCCTGGTCAAGGCCGAGGAGCGTGAGCACTTCTTCGTGCTGACCCTGCACCACATCGTCACCGAAGGCTGGGCCATGGACATCTTCGCCCGCGAACTGGGCGAACTGTACGAGGCCTTTGTCGATGACCGCGAATCGCCGCTGGCGCCGCTGCCGGTGCAATACCTGGACTACAGCGTGTGGCAACGGCAGTGGCTGGAAAGCGGCGAGGGTGCCCGCCAGCTGGATTACTGGAAGGCCCGTCTGGGCGACGAACACCCGGTGCTGGCATTGCCCGCCGACCGCCCGCGCCCGGCCGTGCAGAGCCACCGTGGCGAGCTGTACCGCTTCGAGCTCGACCCGGCACTGGTCGCTCGCGTGCATGCCTTCAACAGCCAACGCGGCCTGACCCTGTTCATGACCATGACCGCCACCCTGGCCGCCTTGCTGCACCGCTACAGTGGCCAGCGAGACCTGCGCATCGGCGCGCCGGTGGCCAACCGTATTCGCCCGGAAAGCGAAGGCCTGATTGGCGCCTTCCTCAACACCCAGGTGCTGCGTTGCGAGCTGGACGGCCAGATGACCGCCAGCGACCTGCTGGAGCAGATGCGCCAGGCCGCCATCGAAGGCCAGTCGCACCAGGACCTGCCGTTCGACCAGTTGGTCGAAGCCTTGCAGCCGCCGCGCAGCAGTGCCTACAACCCGCTGTTCCAGGTGATGTGCAACGTGCAGCGCTGGGCCTTCCAGCAAAGCCGCACGCTGGCCGGCATGCAGGTGGATTACCTGGTCAACGACGCCAGCGCCACCAAGTTCGACCTGTACCTGGAAGTGACCGACCTCGACGGCCGCCTGGGCTGCTGCCTGACCTACAGCCGCGACCTGTTCGAAGAGCCACGCATCGCGCGGATGGCCGAGCACTGGCAACAACTGCTGGTCGGTCTGCTGGACAACCCGCAACAGCGCCTGTGCGAGCTGCCGATGCTGAGCAGCGCCGAGCAGCAGGTGTTGGTGGGCCAGTTGCAGGGTGAGCAGGACTTCGACCTTGACCACACGCTGCATGGCCTGTTCGCCGCCCAGGCGGCCCGCACGCCGCAGGCAGGTGCGCTGACCTTCGCCGGCCAGCACATGACCTACGCCGAACTCGACCAGCAGGCCAACCGCCTGGCCCGCGCCTTGCGTGAGCGAGGTGTTGGTCCGCAGGTACGCGTGGGCCTGGCGCTGGAACGCTCGCTGGAAATGGTCGTCGGCCTGCTGGCCATCCTCAAGGCGGGGGGCGCCTATGTGCCGCTGGACCCAGAGTACCCGCTCGACCGCCTGCGCTACATGATCGAGGACAGCCGCATTGGCTTGCTGATCAGCCAGCGCGAGCTGCTGCAAACCCTGGGCGAGCTGCCCGAAGGCATGGCCCGCTGGAGCCTGGAAGACGATGCCAGCAGCCTGTCGGCCTACAGCGATGCACCGCTGGACAACCTCAGCCTGCCGCAGCACCAGGCCTACCTGATCTACACCTCCGGCTCCACCGGCAAGCCCAAGGGCGTGGTGGTCAGCCACGGCGAATTCGCCATGCATTGCCAGGCGGTGATCGCCGCATTCGGCATGCGCAGCGATGACTGCGAGCTGCATTTCTATTCGATCAACTTCGACGCGGCCAGCGAGCGCCTGTGGGTGCCGCTGCTGTGCGGTGCCCGCGTGGTGCTGCGCGCCCAGGGGCAGTGGGGTGCCGAAGAGATCTGCCAGCTGGTACGTGATCAGCAGGTAAGCATTCTGGGCTTCACCCCCAGCTATGGCAGCCAGTTGGCCCAGTACCTGGGCGGGCAAGGCGAACAACTGCCGGTGCGCCTGGTGATTACCGGTGGCGAAGCACTGACTGGCGAGCACCTGCAGCGTATTCGCCAGGCCTTTGCGCCGCAGCAGTTCTTCAACGCTTATGGCCCGACCGAAACCGTGGTCATGCCGTTGGCCTGCCTGGCGCCAGAAACGCTGCCGGCAGAGCTGGGCAGCGTGCCGATCGGACGCGTCATCGGTAGCCGCACCGCCTACATCCTTGACGAAGATCTGGCCTTGCTGCCACAGGGCGGCATTGGCGAACTGTATGTCGGCGGTGCCGGCCTGGCCCAGGGCTACCACGACCGCCCGGGCCTCAGCGCCGAGCGCTTCGTTGCCGACCCGTTCAGCACGGAAGGCGGGCGCCTGTACCGCACCGGCGACCTGGTGCGCCTGGGCACGGATGGCCTGGTGGAATACGTCGGCCGTGCCGACCAGCAGGTGAAGATTCGCGGCTTCCGCATCGAGTTGGGCGAAATCGAAAGCCGCCTGCAGGCGCATGCCGACGTCGAAGAGGCTGTGGTGCTGGCCCTCGACCTGCCCGGTGGCAAGCAGCTGGTGGGTTACCTGGTGTGCAAGCAGGCCGCTGCCGGTAGCGAGGCGCAAAGCCTGTTGCGCGAAGCAGTAAAGGCTGATGCCCGCCAGCACCTGCCGGACTACATGGTGCCTGCGCACCTGGTGCTGCTCGAAAGCCTGCCGCTGATGGGTAACGGCAAGCTCGACCGCCGTGCCTTGCCGCTGCCCGATCTGGAGCAGGCCCGCCAGCAATACCAAGCCCCCGGCAACGAAGTGGAGGCGCAACTCGCGCAGATCTGGCGCGATGTGCTCAATGTTGCCCAGGTTGGCGTGCAAGACAACTTCTTCGAACTGGGCGGCGACTCGATCCTGTCGATTCAGGTGGTCAGCCGGGCCCGTCAGGCCGGCTTGCAATTCACCCCGCGCGACCTGTTCCAGCACCAGACCATCCAGACCTTGGCAGCGGTGGTTCAGCGCAGCGAAGCTGCCAGCACCATCGAACAGGGCGAGCGCCAGGGCCAGGCCGGCCTGACGCCGATCCAGCACTGGTTCTTCGACAGCGAGGTGCCGCAGCCGCAGCACTGGAACCAGGCGGTGTTGCTGGAAGCGCGTCAGCCGCTGGATGAGGCTGCGCTGGCGCAGGCCTTGGCCGCACTGGTCCAGCACCACGACAGCTTGCGCCTGCGCTTCAGCGAGGCCCGTGGCCGTTGGCAGGCCGAGTACGCCCAGCCAGCCGCCGAGCAACTGCTGTGGACAGCCACCGTCGCCGACTTCGCCGATTGCCAGGCGCTGTACACCGACTTGCAGCGCAGCCTCGACCTGCAACAGGGGCCGCTGCTGCGTGCCTTGCTGGTGTGTGACGGGCAGGGCAGTCAGCGTCTGTTGCTGGCGATTCATCACCTGGTGGTCGATGGCGTGTCCTGGCGGGTACTGCTGGAAGACCTGCAGACGTTGTACCGTGGCCAGCCGCTGCCGGCCAAGACCCACGCCATGGGCGACTGGGCCGCGCGCCTGGCCAGCTACGCGGGCAGCGATTCTCTGCGCGACGAGCTGGGCTGGTGGCAAGGCCAGCTGGGTGGCGTGCGCCGCGAGTTGCCGTGCGATCACCCGCAAGGTGGCAACCTGCACCGCCACGCCCACACCCTGGCCATCGGGCTGGATGTGGAGCAGACCCGGCAACTGCTGCAACAGGCCCCGGCGGCCTACCACACCCAGGTCAACGACCTGCTGCTGACGGCGCTGGCGCGAGCCTTGTGCCGCTGGAGCGGCGATGAGGAAGTGCTGGTGCAGCTTGAAGGCCATGGCCGTGACGGGCTGTTCGAAGACATGGACCTGACCCGCAGCGTCGGCTGGTTTACCAACGCGTATCCGCTCAGCCTGCGCCCACAGCCAGGCGAGGACGACGCGGCGCGGGCCGGCTCGATCAAACGCATCAAGGAACAACTGCGCCAAGTGCCGCACAAAGGCTTGGGCTACGGCGTGCTGCGCTACCTGGCCGACCCGCAAGGGCGCGAGCAGATGGCGGCCTTGCCGCAGGCGCGCATTACCTTCAACTACCTGGGCCAGTTCGACCAGCAGTTCGACAGCGCGGCGCTGTTCCAGCCGCTGGAAGCCCCGGCCGGCTTGGCGCATGACCTCGACGCACCGCTGCCCAACTGGCTGAGCGTCGATGGCCAAGTGTATGGCGGTGCCTTGCAACTGCGCTGGACGTTCAGTGCCGAACGCTACGACGAGCACACCATCGCTGCCTTGGCCGAAGCCTACCGCCAGGAACTGCTGGCGCTGGTCGCCCACTGCCTGGCCGATGGCAACGGCAGCTTCACCCCGTCGGACTTCCCGCTGGCGCATCTGACTCAGGAGCAGATCGACGCGCTGCCTGTACCGGCTGCACAGATCGAAGACGTCTACCCGCTGACGCCGATGCAGGAAGGCATGCTGCTGCACACCCTGCTGGAGCCGGGCACGGGCCTGTACTACATGCAGGACCGCTACCGCATCAACAGCGCCCTGGACCCCGAGCGTTTCGCCCAGGCCTGGCAGGCCGTGGTGGCGCGCCATGAAGCGTTGCGCGCATCGTTCAGCTGGAACAGTGGCGAGGCGATGCTGCAGATCATTCACAAGCCGGGCAACCTGGCGGTGGACTATCAGGACTGGCGCGGCCTCGCGGACGATGCCCAGGAACAGCGCCTGCAAGCCCTGCACAAGCAGGAGCGTGAGGCCGGGTTCGCCCTGCTCAGCGAGGCGCCGTTCCACTTGCGCCTGGTGCGCGTGGCCGACGAGCGCTACTGGTTCATGATGAGCAACCACCACATCCTGATCGATGCCTGGTGCCGCTCGCTGTTGATGAACGACTTCTTCGAGGTGTACCAGGCCCTTGGCGAAGGCCGTCAGGCCAAACTGCCGGTGCCGCCGCGCTACCGCGACTACATCGGCTGGCTGCAACGCCAGGGCCTGGACGATGCACGCGCCTGGTGGCAGGCCAACCTCGCCGGTTTCGAGCGCGCCACTGCCATCCCGAGTGACCGCCCGCTGCGCCATGACCACGCCGGCAGCGGCATGGTGGTGGGTGATTGCTACACCCGCCTTGAAGTCAGTGATGGCGTGCGCCTGCGCGAACTGGCCCAGGCCCACCAGCTCACCGTCAACACCTTCGCCCAGGCGGCCTGGGCCTTGGTGCTGGCGCGTTACAGCGGCGACCGCGATGTGGCCTTTGGCGTGACCGTGGCCGGGCGCCCGGTGAGCATGCCGCAGATGCAGCGCACCGTCGGCCTGTTCATCAACAGCGTTGCCTTGCGCGTGCAGTTGCCGGTAGCCGGTGAGCGCCGCAGTGTGCGCCAGTGGCTGCAAGGCCTGCTGCAAAGCAACATGGAGCTGCGCGAGTACGAATACCTGCCGCTGGTGGCGATTCAGGAGTGCAGCGAGCTGCCCAAAGGCCAGCCGCTGTTCGACAGCCTGTTCGTGTTCGAGAACGCCCCGGTGGAAACCGCCGTGCTCGATCATGCCCAGCACCTGAATGCCAGTTCCGATTCGGGCCGTACCCACACCAACTTCCCGCTGACGGCAGTGTGCTACCCGGGCGACGACCTTGGCCTGCACCTGTCGTTCGACCAGCGCTACTTCGACTTCCCGACCGTCGAGCGCTTGCTGGCCGAGTTCAAGCGCCTGCTGCTGGCGCTGGTGCAAGGCTTCGAGGGTGAGGTAAGTGAACTGCCGCTGCTGGGTGCAGAAGAACAGCGCTTCCTGCTGGAAGACTGCAACCGCACCGACCGCGACTACCCGTTGGAGCACAGTTACATTGCGCTGTTCGAAGCGCAGGTGGCCGCGCACCCGGAACGTACCGTGGCCCGCTGCCTGGAGGCGTCGTACGACTACGCCGGGCTGAACCTGGCGGCCAACCGCCTGGGCCACGCCCTGATCGAGGCTGGTGTGCAGGTGGATCAGCCGGTGGCACTGCTGGCCGAGCGCGGTCTGCCGTTGCTGGGCATGATCGTCGGCAGCTTCAAGGCCGGTGCCGGCTACCTGCCACTGGACCCGGGCCTGCCGGCGGCGCGTCTGCAAAGCATCATCCAGCTCAGCCGTACCCCGGTGCTGGTGTGCAGCGCGGCCTGTGCCGAGCAAGGTCGGCAACTGCTGGGCGAACTGGAGGCTGCGGTACGGCCACGGTTGCTGGTGTGGGAAGACATCCAGGCAAGCCCGGTTGCCAGCCATAACCCTGGCATCCACAGTGGCCCGGACAACCTGGCCTATGTGATCTACACCTCAGGCTCCACCGGCCTGCCAAAAGGGGTGGTGGTGGAGCAGCGCGGGATGCTCAACAACCAGCTGAGCAAGGTACCGTATCTGGCGCTGAGCGAACAGGACGTGATCGCCCAGACTGCCTCGCAGAGCTTCGACATTTCGGTGTGGCAGTTCCTGGCTGCACCATTGTTCGGGGCCAAGGTGGAGATTGTGCCGAACGCCATCGCCCATGACCCGCAGGGCCTGCTGGCACATGTGCAGACGACCGGCATCACCGTGCTGGAAAGCGTGCCATCGCTCATTCAAGGCATGCTGGCCAACGATCACCAGGCCCTCGACGGCCTGCGCTGGATGCTGCCGACCGGCGAAGCCATGCCACCGGAGCTGGCGGCGCAGTGGCTGCAACGCTACCCGCACATCGGCCTGGTCAATGCCTACGGGCCGGCAGAATGCTCCGATGACGTGGCGTTCTTCCGTGTCGATGCTGCGTCGACCCAAGGCAGCTACCTGCCCATCGGCACGCCGACCGACAACAACCGCCTGTACCTGTTCGGCGAAGATCAGGCGCTGGTGCCGCTGGGTGCGGTGGGCGAGCTGTGTGTTGCAGGGACTGGCGTGGGCCGTGGCTATGTCGGCGACCCGGTGCGCACGGCCTTGGCGTTCATTCCTCATCCTTACGGAGCGCCGGGCGAGCGCCTGTACCGCACCGGCGATCTGGCGCGGCAGCGCCCGGACGGTGTGCTGGAATACGTCGGGCGCATTGACCACCAGGTGAAGATCCGCGGTTACCGCATCGAGCTGGGCGAGATCGAAGCGCGCCTGCACGAACAGGCGGAAATCCTCGACGCTGCGGTGGGCGTGCAGGAAGGCGTCAATGGCAAGCACCTGGTCGGTTATCTCGTGGCACACCAGGGTATCGCCGCTGACGCCGGGTTGCTGGAGCAGGTGAAGCAACGCCTGCGTGCCGAGTTGCCGGAATACATGGTGCCGCTGCACTGGGGCTGGTTCGACCACCTGCCGCACAACGCCAATGGCAAGCTTGATCGCAAGGCGTTGCCGGCCATCGACATCGGCGGCCAGCACAGCCAGGCCTATCAGGCGCCGCGTAACGAGCTGGAGGAAGTGTTGGCCGGTATCTGGGCCGATGTGCTCAAGGCCGAGCGGGTGGGGGTGCACGACAACTTCTTCGAGTTGGGCGGGCATTCGCTGCTGGCCACGCAGATCGCCTCGCGGGTGCAGAAAGAATTGCAGTTGAACGTGCCGCTGCGGGCGATGTTCGAGTGCAGCACCGTGGAGGCGCTGGCCGAGTATGTGCAGGGGCTTCAGGGCAGTGCGCTGGATGACGACAAGGTCGACCGGCTCAGTGACCTGATGGCGGAGCTTGAGGGGCTTTAAAGTGATTGGCTAGCCTGCACCGGCCTCTTCGCGGGCATGCCCGCGAAGAGGCCGGTGCAGGCAGCCAAAAACTCAGCGCTTGCCAAGAATCTTCCCAAGTAATTCCTGTCGCGATGCAGTGTTGGCCCTCCTTGTCAGGACGCCCGTGACCACACCCCCGAGTTGATGGGGTACGTATGGGATATACCATTAATGGGCTGATGGACAAAAAGCCATCGCGGTATACCTCCTATTTCTACCAGTTCCTCAATCTCTGCAAGGGGTTCACAGTGGGTAGCAGCGTTCTCTATCCACTCCGGACATCAGGGGTTTCAATCATGATCAGTTCATCGAACAGGGTGTTGGTCTTCTACCAAGGTGATACGCTCATAACGGTGAAGCAGGGTGACCAGCATCGCACCCTTTTTCGCACGCCTGATCTGCCCTTGGCCGAGCAACGAGTCGCTGGCGGTGAGGCATACGGTTTGTTCGCGACAGATGAAAAGGCCTCGGTACTGTCGGTGCAGGAAACTGACACAGGGGAACATCACGCATACTCAGCTTACGGTCACGACCCGAAGCTACCGTCATCACTCACATTACTTGGTTTCAATGGCGAAGCTTTCTCTCTCGTTCCGGGTGGCTATGCGCTAGGCAACGGCTATCGATCATTCAACCCCGCCATGATGCGATTCATCTCGCCTGACAGGTTGAGCCCGTTTGGAAAGGGGGGGAGAAATGCATACTGCTATTGCAGTTGCGATCCCGTCAACCACGTCGACCCCAGCGGCCGGATGAAACGCACGCTACGTCCTTCCGCTCAGATGCCGCAATCGGCCACTTCCATCACTTCCATACATGAACCCGACATATTCTCCACAATCATCAGACATCTAGACCTGGAAAGCGCTCGCGCATTATCAATAGCCAATAAACACCTTTACCGTATGACCAGGCCAGCCTTCCAAAAGATCGAGCGTTCGCTGAGTCATCCTGAGCAACTACTCGATGCCGCACTTAAGGGTACCGTCGGCCCCGCCCTTGGCCACTCCAATGAGCTTTTGGTGAAACGACCCGATATAAAGCTCCCTCCCCAATCACGTCCTGATGGTGCGAGGGACCAACTTATCCGTGATATCGAGGCCAGCAGAAAATTCCGGGCGGCTCAGCGAACCAGATCAGCTTCGTTCGACACATCATCGGAGTCGGACTCCGATGATGAACTTCGTCGCATTACCGACGGAGTACGCAAAGCACTGAACGGCCCACGGTTGTAGGAATATTCGCGAATTTCTTCGGTAGACCTGCATCGATGAGCCTGTGGTTGAGGGTTTACCCGCGAAGCGGCCCGAACAGATGGGACAATTGCCCCGGCGATCTAACATTCAGCGCTTGCCAAGAATCTTCCCAAGCAACTCCGGTCGCGGCGCGCCTTGCTGGCTCTGCAGGTTGCCCTGTTCATCCTGATAGAAAATCGCCGGCGTCGCCTGCAACCCCATCTCTTCCATCAACGCCATGTTCGCCGCCAGCTTCTGCTGCACGGCCTCCGGCACCTGCTCCAGTGCCTTCAGCTTGCTGGCCTTGCCGGCCTTCTCATGTTCCTGCAGTGCCTTGGCCGGGTCTTTCGCCGCCAGCAGGGCTGCCGACTTGCCCGGGCTGTCCTCGCGGATGATGCCGACCATGATATGGCGCAACTGCACCTTGCCCGACTCCACCCATGGCCGTGCCTGTTCCCAGAACATATTGCAGTACGGGCAGTTCGGGTCGCTGAACAGGTAAACCTTGCGTGGCGCATCGGCCTTGCCATCGGCAATCCACGCGGTTTTCTCCATCTTCGCCCAGATTTCCTTGCTCATCGGCGCATACACCAGCCTTTCCAGCGGCTCGGCGCTCAGGTCCTTGCCTTGTTCGTCGAACAGGCTGCCGACCAGCACATGCTTGCCGTCGGGGGTGAGGTACAGGGCCAGGGCGTTGTTCTGGTACTCGGCGGCGTAACCACGCAGGCCGTTGGGCGCATCGAAGCTGCCTTTGATCACGGCGCCCTTGGCTTGCAGTTGCTGAACGGCCTTGGGCAGCTCTTCGGCCTGCAAGGCGGGGGCGGCCAGCAGGGCCAGGGACAGGGGCAGCAGGGCAGTCAGTCGCATGTCAGTTTCCTTGTGCGGCAGGGGCGGGCGCGGTGGCCCGGTCGAAAGGCTCCAGGGCGTGGCGCAGGCTGGCCCGGGACAGTTCGCCCAGGTGGCTGCCAACCAGCCGCCCGTCGGCGTCGTAGAACAGGGTGGTGGGCAGGGCCATGGAACCGACGCGCTGGGCCAGCAGGCCGGTGCCGTCGAACAGCACGTGGGTCAGGCTCAGGCCGGTGGTGGCAAGGAAGGTGCTGACGTTTTCCGGGGTCTCGCCCTGGTTGACGAACAGGAAGGTCACGTGCGGATAGTCGCTTTGCGCCTGTTGCAGCACCGGCATTTCCCGGCGGCAGGGCGGGCACCAGGTGGCCCAGATGTTGATCACCAGCGGCTTGCCACGGTAGCTGTGCAAGGCGACGGATTGGCCGCCAGCGTTGCGCAGGCTCAGTTCCGGCAGCTCGGTGCCTTTGCTGTACAGGTGCCCGCCCAGGCTGGCCAGGCCCCAGAACAACGCACCACTGAACAGCGCCCAACCCAGCGGGCGACGCAGGCCCGGTTGGCGCCAGCCTTGCCACAGGGCTGCGAGGACGATACCGGCCAGGCCCGACCAGAACAGGAAGCCGCCGTCGCGAATGTCGATGATCTGCAACGGCTCATCGCGGTACATCGGCCAGTAGGCCAGCACGAAGCCTGCGCGGGCAGCCAACACACCGATCAGGAACAGGTTGAACAGTGCCGACTCCGGGCTTTCGCCGCCACGCCGGGCGACGAACCAGCCGACCACGCTGGCGACCCCCAGGGCGGCGAGCATCAGCAGGTGGTTGAGGGCCATGGTCAGTGGCCCGAGGGTTACGGTCAGCATCAGCCTTGGCTCCTGGTCTGGGCCCAGTGCTGCTGGAACGTGGTGGCGTCCACTTCACCCGTGATGCGCCGCGCGCGGCGTTCGTCGCCTTCCGGGCCGATCCAGATGATGCTGGGCGGGCCGGGTACCTGGTAGCGCTGCAGCAAGGCTTTGCTGGCCGGGGTGTCGGCGGTCACGTCCAGGCGCAACAGGTGCACGCCGGCCAGGCCGGCCTGCACGTCGCTGCGGGCGAACACCTGCTTTTCCATGACCTTGCACGACACGCACCAGTCGGCGTAGTAGTCGAGCATCACCCACTGGCCACGGGCCTTGGCCGCATCCAGTTCACGTTGCAGGTCTTCAGGGCGGCTCACCGTCACGAAACGGTCTTCGGCCTGCTGGGCGGCGGCCGGCGTGGCGCCCCCAGCGAACGGGCGCAGGGGTTGCCAGAGGTCGTCGCCACCGGCTGCTGCGCCGACCAGCAACAGGCCGCCCCACAGGGCGCCCAGCAGTGGCACGGCGCGCAATGCTGGCTGGCGCTGCAAGGCCGGCCAGCTGGCCCAGGCCAGGGCGATCAGCCAGGCGCCACTCAGCGCCAGCAGCAGGGTGGCGGGCAGCAGGCTGCGCAGGGTGTACAGCGCCATGGCCAGGAACACGAAGCCGAACACGCCCTTGACCCGCTCCATCCAGGCGCCCGGACGCGGCAGGTAGCGGTTGCCCAGGGTCACCAGCAACAGCAGCGGTACGCCCATGCCCAGGCCAAGGCTGAACAGCACCAGCGCGCCTTGCAACACGTCGCCGCTTTGGGCGATGTACAGCAGCGCCCCGGCCAGTGGCGCGGTCATGCACGGGCCAAGCAGCAGGCCGGACAACGCCCCCAGCAGTGCCGCACCATACAGGTTGCCGCCACGGGCGCCTTGCCCGGCGCGGTCCAGGCGGTCCCGCAGGGCGGCGGGCAGTTGCAGTTCGAAGGCGCCGAACATCGGCAGGGCCAGCAGCACGAACAGCCCCGCCAGGCTGCCCAGCAGCCAGGGTTGCTGCAGCCAAGCTTGCAGGCTGGCCCCCAGCAGCGCGGCGACCACGCCCAGGGCGGCGTACACCAGCGCCATGCTTAGCACATACACCCCGGCCAGCAGCCAGCCGCGCCGGGCGCTGGCGCCGTTGCCCAGCACCAGCCCGGCAAGAATCGGCAGCATGGGCAGCGAGCAGGGGGTAAAGGCCAGCAGCAGGCCAAGGCCGAAGAACGCCAGCAGGCTCCAGGCCAGGTGGCCCTGTTGCAGGCCGCTGGCCAGCGCCTGGTCGCCGGCTTGCTCGGCGGCAGGCGCCACACTGCCACCCAGGTCGATTTGCGTGGTTTGCGGCGGGTAGCACAGGCCGGCGTCGGCACAGCCCTGCCAGCCCAGGCGCAATTGCCCCTGGGCATTGGCGGGCAGCAGCAGCTCAAGCTGGTCGCGGTACACCGCGCTGTCACCAAAGAACTCGTCATGGTGGTTGAGCGCCGGCGGCAGCTGCGGGTGCTGATCGGCGGGCAGGCCGTCGAACTTCAGGCGCTTCTGGTACAGGTAGTAGCCCGGCTTGATCTGGAAGTACAGGCGCATCTGGCCGTCGGCCTGGCGGTCGTGGGTGAGCACGAAGGCCTGGTTGACCGGTAGAAAGTCAGGTTTGACGTCGAACGGGTTGGCCTGCAAGGGGCCGGCCAGCAACAGTGTCAGGAAGAGCAGGAAAACGCGCATGTCTTCGCCTTGGCAGATCCAGGAATGGGGCCATGCTGGCTGGAGTCGATTAACCCAAGGTTAACCCCTTTTCAACGGATACGAATTGTGGCCCCCTGTATGTCGGTCTTGAATCCCTGCGATTCGTCGCGCTGAAGGCGGAGCAAACGTGCAGCATTGTGAACGACAGGGGGTATGCCGGGCGTTGCAGTGGTTTGGCAAGCGCCAGAAGGTTGCGCCGTGAGCGTGATGGCGCTGGTGTTGGCGGCTGGCAGCAGCACGCGCTTCGGCTCCGACAAGCGCCGGGCGACCCTGGCCGATGGCCGCAGCCTGTTGGCGCACAGCGTGGAGAGGGCCAGGGCGGTGTTCGACGAGGTGCGTGTGGTCTTGCGTGAGGGGGAGCGCGGGGAGGATTTCGGGTTGCCTGCCGGTTGCCGGGTAATCGGCAGCCCTGATGCCGCGTCCGGTATGGGGCATAGCCTGGCTGTCGGGGCACGGTCGCTTCACGACAGCCAGGCAAAGGCGGTAGCAATTCTGCTGGGTGACATGCCATGTATCGAGCCGGCAACCCTGCGCCGCCTGGCCGAGGCCGCCAATGCGTCCCGTATCGTGCTGCCACGCCATGCAGGGCAGCAAGGGCACCCGGTGATCTTCGGGCGGGATTTCTGGCCGGCGCTGGGGCAACTGCATGGCGATGAAGGGGCGCGCTCGGTGGTGCATGCCCACCGGGGTAGCTGTGTGGTGGTCGAGGTGGAAGATGCAGGGGTATTGCTGGATGTCGACACGCCGCAGGGCCTCGCTTGGTTCATAATCCCACCTTAATCCGCCCAAGGTGCAATGCCAGCCATACCACTCCGGGAGCTCCACCATGCACGTTCTGCTCTGCGAGGACGACGACCTGATCGCCGCCGGCATCTGCGCCGGCCTTACCGCCCAGGGCCTGACCGTTGACCGGGTGGGTAACGCCGCCGGTGCGCGGGCGATGCTGCAGGCCGCGCAGTTCGATGTGATGATTCTCGACCTCGGCCTGCCCGACGAAGACGGCCTGAAACTGCTGCGCCGCCTGCGTCAGCAGGGCGAAACACTGCCGGTACTGGTGCTCACTGCCCGTGATGCCGTCACCGACCGCGTCGATGGCCTGCAGGCCGGTGCCGACGACTACCTGCTCAAGCCCTTCGACCTGCGCGAGCTGGCCGCTCGTCTGCACACGCTGCTGCGGCGGGTGGCGGGGCGGGCGGTGAATGTGATCGAACACGGCCCGTTGCGTTACGACCCCAGCAGCTGCGAGGCGACCCTGGCCGGGCGGCCGGTCGACTTGTCCCGCCGGGAGCAGGCCCTGCTCCAGGCATTGCTGCAGAACCCCGGGCGGGTGTTGTCCAGCGAACAACTGAAAGACTGCGTGTACGGCTTTAGCGACGAAGTCGAAAGCAACGCCCTGAACGTGCATATCCACCACCTGCGGCGCAAGCTGGGCAACGGCATCGTCGAGACCGTACGTGGCCTGGGTTACCGCCTGGGCCCGGCGCAGGCGCCGGAAGAGGCCGCATCATGAGCCTGCGGGTACGCCTTAGCCTGATCCTGGGCAGCGCCTTCGTGATCATCTGGGTGCTGGCCGCTGCGTGGATGCTGCGCGACCTGCGCCAGCAGATGATGTTTTCCCTCGATCAGCGCCTGGTGGCGTCGGCGCGTATGGTCGCCGGGCTGATCGACCAGTTGCCGCAGCCGCTCACCGCCAAGGGCGGGGAGGCGCACATTTCTGCCGACCAGTTCAGCGTGCCGGACGGCATGGCCTGCCAGGTCAGCTCGCTGCGTGGCGAGATCCTTGCCAGCAACCACAAGCACGATGGCGCCATGGACGACGAGCGCAGTGGCTTCCGTGACCAGACGATCGACGGTGCACTGTGGCGTACCTTCACCTACAACCATGGTGATGTGCGCATCACCACGGCTGACCGGCACATGGAGCGTGAAGCGCTGAACCAGTCGATTCTGCTGGCGGCATCTGCACCGGTGCTGATGGCCCTGCTCGGCAGCCTGGGGTTGTTGTGGATCGGCCTGGGCAAAGGCCTGGAGCCGCTCAACCGCATGCGCGATGCGCTACGGCGAAGGCGTGCTGATAGCGTCGAGCCACTGCAGGTGGCAGGCATGCCCAGCGAATTGCAGCCCTTGCTGGAAACCCAGAACCAGCTGTTCCTGCGCATTGCCCAGACCATCGAGCGCGAGCGGCGCCTGACCGATGATGCCGCCCATGAGCTGCGCAGCCCGCTGACCGCGATCAAGACCCACCTGCAAGTGGCGCGCATGACCGACGGTGCCGTGCGCGAGCAGGCGCTGGAGCATGCCGAACAAGGGGCCGACCGCATGCACCGCACGCTGGAACAGTTGCTGATGCTGGCGCGGGTGGAAGGCAGCCTGTCGTTCGAAGATGGCGTGCAGTGCAGCGCCGAACAGGTGGCCCGGCAGGCGGTGCAGGACGCCGGTGGCGGTGATAACCGGCGCATCGTGCTGCGTTTGCCTGAAGAAGCGACGCAGATCTACCTGGGCATGCCGGCCCCCTTGGCGGTGGCCGCGCTGCGCAACCTGCTGGACAACGCCCTGCGCCATGGGGGCGATGCGGCGGTGGAACTGGAGGTGCAGATGGCCGACGGGCAGGTGGGGTTCATGGTGCGCGACCATGGGCCGGGGATTGCCGACGCCGACCTTGAGCACCTGACCGAGCGCTTTTGGCGTAACGGACAGAGTGGTGGCTGCGGGTTGGGGTTGGCGATCGTGCAGGCGATCGTGCAGCGGTGTGCCGGCAGTTTGCGCTTCGACAGCCGTAGCGATGGGTTGCGGGTGTTGCTGCAGGTGCCGGCGCGCTCGGCCAGTTGATCATTATTGCCTGTGCTGGCCCTTTCGCGGGCTCGCCCGCTCCCACAGGTACTACACAAGTTTCAGAACCCGTGCGGTCCCTGTGGGAGCGGGCGAGCCCGCGAAAGGGCCGGCACAGGTAAAGCAAAATCCCACAACAACCGCTAAATCCTCCCGGCACTCAAGCGTTTTCCAAGCGATAACTGCCCATTCGCTTGTTTGCGAGGATTTACCCATGTCCACCGCTTCCAGCCTTGCCCAGGTTGCACCGGTCAGCGCGTCGCAACCTTTGTACGAATTTACCGAATCGCCCCTGCTGCAACGCCAGCAACAACAGGAATCCAATGCCCGAAGCTACCCACGGCGCATTCCGCTGGCGCTAAAGCGCGCCCGTGGCATCTACGTGGAGGATGTCGAAGGCCGCCAGTTCATCGATTGCCTGGCCGGCGCCGGCACGTTGGCGTTGGGCCATAACCACCCGGTGGTGGTCGAGGCGATCCAGCGGGTACTGGCCGATGAGTTGCCCCTGCATACCCTGGACCTGACCACGCCGGTCAAGGACCGTTTCGTCCAGGACCTGTTCGGCATCCTGCCCGAGGCGCTACGCCGCGAGGCCAAGGTGCAGTTCTGTGGCCCGACCGGCACCGATGCGGTAGAAGCAGCGCTGAAGCTGGTCCGCACGGCCACCGGTCGTAGCACCGTGCTGGCGTTCCAGGGCGCTTACCATGGCATGAGCCTGGGGGCGTTGAGCCTGATGGGCAGCCATGGGCCGAAGGAGCCACTGGGGGCCTTGCTCGGCAATGGCGCGCAGTTCATGCCGTACCCTTACGACTACCGTTGCCCGTTCGGCCTGGGTGGCGAAGCCGGGGTGAAGGCCAACCTGCATTACCTTGAAAACCTGCTGCTTGATCCGGAAAGCGGTGTGCCGCTGCCGGCTGCAGTCATCCTGGAGGTGGTGCAGGGCGAGGGTGGGGTCATCCCGGCCGATATCGAGTGGCTCAAGGGCGTGCGCCGCATCACCGAGCAGGCCGGTGTGGCGCTGATCGTCGACGAGATCCAGAGCGGTTTTGCCCGCACCGGGCGCATGTTCGCCTTCGAACATGCCGGCATCGTGCCGGACGTGGTCACCTTGTCCAAGGCCATTGGCGGCAGCCTGCCGCTGGCGGTGGTGGTGTACCGCGACTGGCTGGACACCTGGAAGCCGGGCGCGCATGCCGGCACCTTCCGGGGCAACCAGATGGCCATGGCGGCGGGTTCGGCGGTAATCAACTACCTGGTGGAACACCGCCTGGCCGAGCACGCCGAGGCCATGGGGCTGCGCTTGCGCGGGCACCTGCAGCAGTTGCAGCGCGATTACCCGCAGCTGGGCGACATTCGCGGGCGTGGGTTGATGCTCGGCGTGGAGTTGGTGGACCCGCAAGGCAAGCGGGATGCGCTTGGCCAGCCGCTGGCCAACCGCGATCTGGCGGCCAAGGTGCAGCGAGAGTGCCTGAAGCGTGGGCTGATTCTGGAGCTGGGTGGGCGGCATGGCGCCGTGGTGCGTTTCCTGCCGCCGTTGATCATCAGCGGCGAGCAGGTCGATGAAGTGGCGCAGCGTTTTGCCGAGGCATTCATCGCGGCAGTCTGATCCATCCCTAGGGCCGCTTCGCGGCCCATCGCCGGCAAGCCAGGCTCCCACAGGTACAGCGCAACGCTCAAGCATTGCGCTGTACCTGTGGGAGCCTGGCTTGCCGGCGATGGGCTGCGTAGCAGCCCCAAGTGTTTAGCGCTTGTTAATCGAATGTCCGCCCTGCCCGCCAATACCCCATCAACGTCAGGCATTCTCGCTGCAATCCACGTTCCTTGATCAGGTACCGACGAATCTCCATCACCGTCGCCGATTCCCCCGCCACCCAGGCGTGAAACTCACTGCTGTCGCTACTGGCCTGTTCCCACAGGATGCGAGTATCAATATCCACGTCTTCCAGCTTCGCCCGTGGTGCGGCGTGCCCAGGCGGCAGGCTGGCCAGCTCGCGCACGGCGTGCTGCATGGCTTGGCCATGTGCGCAGCTCAGCAGTTCGCGCGGCAGCCAGTGCAGTGCAGTGGCATCGCCATGGCGCAGGCTCAGGCAATCCGCCTCCAGCGGCACCTCGATGAACGCTTGCACCGCCAGCTCGGGCTGGGTGTCAGCCAGTTGCTCCAGGATGCCGGCAATCGCCGGCAGTGCGGTTTCGTCACCTACCAGCAGCACATTGCGCACACCTTGCGGTGGCTTCCATTCATAACCGCCGGGGTCGCCTTCATAGGCCAGGTTGGGCGCGACTATCTGCAAACGGTCACCCACCTGCGCGTGGGTGGCCCAGGCCGAGGCGGGGCCGTTGACACCATGCAGCACGAAGTCGATATCCACCTCCAGCGCCTCACGGCGCAAGGCACGGATGGTGTAGGTGCGCATCGGCGGGCGCTGGGCCGGTGGCAGGGCACTGTGCGCGGCCTTCCAGTGCAGGTCGTTGTTCAGGCTGGGCGGTGAGCCGTCCGGGGCGGGAAACAGCAGCTTGACCCGTTGGTCTGGGGCCAGGGTGGTCATTTCAACAACTTCTGGTCCGGTGAATACCAGTCGGGTGAGCGAAGGGCTGAGCGCGATCCGCCGCTTCAGCTGGACATTGAAGATTCGATAGCTGGGGCGTTTGCCGGGGAGCGCTTGAGTGACCCGCTTGCGCAGGTTGTTGGCCAGGGTGGAGAGCATCGCGAGGGCCGCCTTCTGGAGGATGGGTATGACGTTCAGACGAGTCGCCCACCCGGTGATTTAATCGCGCAGCCTGGGCTGCCGGCGGTGGTCGGGGCTTTGGCTAAATCAGCTCGCGGCTGTTTCGTCTTTGAGGGATGACTGGGCCCTGTGGTCCCGCTTCCTATCGCTAAGGACGCATTGCATGAATGCCGAAAACTCGTTGAAACTCGCTCGCCGCTTTATCGAACTGCCGCCGGAGAAACGCCGTTTGTTCCTGGCCGGGCTAAAGGCAGAGGGCGTTGATTTTTCCTTGTTTCCGATCCCTGCCGATGTTGCCTGCGATGACCGCGATGGGTTGTCCTACGCCCAGCGGCGTATGTCGTTTCTCTGGCAGCTGGACCCCCAGGGCGCTGCCTACAACCTGCCCATGGCCGTGCGCCTGAAGGGCAAGCTCGACCGCCAGGCCCTGCAGCAAGCGTTCGATCACCTGGTTGCGCGCCACGAGAGCCTGCGTACGCGCCTGCGTACCCAGGGTGAGCATCTGTACCAGGAGGTCCTCGCTGCCGAGGCCGTTGCCATCGTCGAGCACGACCTCACCGCCCTGGCAGCGGCGCAACGCGAGGCCCGTGTCGCGTCACTGGCAGAAGCCCAGGCGCAGGCACCTTTCAACCTGCTGCAAGGGCCGCTGTTGCGCGTGAACCTGCTGCAATTGGCTACCGACGAGCACGTGCTGCTGCTCACCCTGCACCACATCGTGGCCGATGGCTGGTCGCTGAACGTGCTGATCGACGAGTTCGTGCGCTTGTACGATGCTGCCTGTCAGGGCAGCGAAGCGACCCTGCCGGCGCTGCCCATCCAGTACCGCGACTATGCGCTGTGGCAACGCAGCTGGCTGGAAGCCGGTGAGCAGGAGCGACAGCTGAGCTACTGGCGCGAGAAGCTGGGCGATGATCATGCCGTGCTTGAGCTGCCGCTCGACCATTCCCGTGTCGGCGCACCGAGCCATCGCGGCGCGCGGCGCGAGTTGCAGGTCGACCCAGCGCTTGCCGAGCGTCTCAGGGCGTTGGCCAGTGCCCAAGGGGTTACCCTGTTCATGGTGCTGCTGGCATCGTTCAAGCTGCTGCTGCAACGCTACAGTGGCCAGCGCGCCATCCGCGTCGGTGTTCCGGTCGCCAACCGCCACCGTACCGAAGTAGAAGGCTTGATCGGTTGCTTCATCAACACCCAGGTGCTGCATACCGATATCGACCCGCTCATGGATGTGAGCCAGCTACTCGGCCGGGTCAAAGACACCGCCCTGGGCGCCCAGGCGCACCAGGACCTGCCGTTCGAGCGCCTGGTCGAGGCGCTCGAACTGGATCGCAGCAGCGCGCAAAGCCCGTTGTTCCAGGTGCTGTTCAACCATCAGGCGGCCATCGCCGACGCCGGTCAGGTCCGCCTTGGCAGTGGGCTGACGCTGGAAAAAGTCGCCCTGGACAAGCACAGCGCTCGCTTCGACCTTTCCCTGGACACCTATGAAAGCGCCGGGCGTCTGCACGCGGTGTTCACCTATGCGCTGGATGTCTTCGAAGAAGCCACGATCATCGGTTTCGGCGAGGACTGGTTGCGACTGCTCGACGGGCTGACCCAATCGCCCGCCACTGCGGTCGGCGAGCTGCCCTTGGCGACCCAGGCGGTACAGCCGCTGGAGCCGCAAGCTGCCGGGGCGCAAACGCCCGGCCTGTGCGTTCATCACCTGATCGAAACGGCCGCCAACCTCAACCTGCAAGGCCTTGCAGCGAGCGGCGACGCGGGTCGAATCAGCTATGCCACCGTGCAGGCACGCTCGGATGCCCTGGCCCACGCACTGCTGGCGCGTGGCGTACAGCCGGATCAGCGGGTCGGCGTGGTGGCCGACCGGTCCTGCGAGATGCTCATCGGCATCCTGGCCGTGCTCAAGGCCGGTGCCGCCTACCTGCCGCTGGACCCTGACCAGCCCCAGTCGCGCATCGACTTCATGCTTGCCGACAGCGAGGTCAAGTGGGTAGTGGGCCGAGCGGGGCAGATCAGCCTGCCTGAAGGCGTCGCAGCGATTGACGTGGCGGGCGACTACCCGTCAGCGTCGGCGCCCAAGGTGGCGGTCCATGCCGACAACCTTGCCTATGTCATCTACACCTCTGGCACCACCGGCAAGCCCAAGGGCGTCGCGGTCAGCCATGGCGCCTTGGTCAACTACGTGCGCGGCGTCAGCCAACGCCTGCCCATGGACCAGATCGCCAACCTGGCGATGGTCACCACGCCGGCGGCCGACCTTGGCCACACCATGCTGTTCGGTGCACTGTGCTACGGCAAGACCCTGCACATGCTGCCCAAGGAGACCGTGCTCGATGCCCAGGTCTTCGCCGCCTACCTGCAGGCGCATGCCATCGATGCACTGAAGATCGTCCCCTCGCACTTGCAGGCCATGCTCGCCGCAGGTGCCGAGGCCTTGCCACGGCGCTGCCTGGTGGTCGGAGGCGAAGCGTGCACTGCGGCGCTTCTGGGCCGCATCAAGGCCTTGGCGCCCGACCTCGAGGTGATCAACCACTATGGCCCCACCGAGACAACGGTCGGCGTCCTTACCCATGCCCTGCAGGATCGCCCGGTGCTCGGCCAGCCGCTGGAAAACCTGCGCGCCCATGCACTGGACAGCTGCCTTCAGCCCGTGCCCGGCAAGGCCAGGGGGGAGCTCTATATCGCCGGTGCAGGGCTTGCGCGTGGCTACCTGGGCCAGGCGGCGCTGACCGCCGAACGCTTCGTGCCCGACCCCTGCGGCACCGAGGGTGCGAGGATGTACCGTACCGGCGACTGGGTACGCCTGAACGCTGACGGCGAATGCATTTTTGCCGGGCGCATCGATGGCCAGGTGAAGATTCGCGGTTACCGCGTCGAACTGGCCGAGATCGATGCCTGTCTGCGGCAGTTGCCGGGAATCGAAAGCGCCGTTGTGCGCGTGGTTGGCGAAGACGCCGATCGGCAGCTGGCCGCCTACCTGGTCCCGCAGCACTGGGCTGCGCAGGACGAAGCCCGTCAAGCAGTCGTCGACGGTATCCGGGCCGCGTTGAAGCTCGCCCTGCCTGAGCATCTGGTGCCGCATTACCTGATGCTGCTGGAGCATCTGCCGGTAACCCTCAACGGCAAGGTCGACGTCAAGGCATTGCCTGAGCCGGTCGCTGTCACGGCCCTTTACCGGGCTCCCGAGACCGCACTGCAGATGCAGGTCGCGGCCATTTGGGCCGACGTGTTGCAACAGGCCCAGGTCGGCCTCGACGACAATTTCTTCGCCTTGGGTGGCCATTCGCTGCTGGCCACTCAGGTGGTCTCGCGGATCAGGCAGCAACTGCGCCTGGACGTGGCCTTGCGGGTGCTGTTCGACACTGCCGACCTGTCCGGTTTCGTCGAGGCGCTGCAGGGGCTGGAGCAGGTCGCCGGGGGCGAGATCCAGGTGCTGGACCGGACGGTGCCGCTGCAGGTTTCGCACGCTCAGTATCGCCAGTGGATGTTCTGGAAGCTGCACCCGCAAAGCACCGCCTACAACACCCCCCTGGCCATCCGCTTGCAAGGCCAGGTGGACCGGGCCGCGTTGCAGGCCGCGTTCGATGCGCTGGTGATGCGCCATGAATCCCTGCGCACGATCTTCGAAGAGCATGACGGCATCCCCCGGCAGCGCATACTGCCCGCAGCGTCGCCGTGCATCGAGTACCATGACCTCAGCACTGCCGACGGCCGGGCGCTGCAGCAGCGCCTACAGGACGAGGCGCTTACGCCCTTCGACCTCGAACAGGGGCCGCTGATTCGGGTCAAGCTGTTCCAGGGTGGCTCGCAGGAGCAGGTGCTGACCGTGCTGTTGCACCACATCGTCTCGGACGGCTGGTCCATGAGCGTCATGGTCCGCGAGCTGGCTGCCGTCTACAACGCCCACACCACCGGGCAGTCGCTCGAACGCCAGGCGCTGGCGGTGCAGTACGCCGATTACGCTGCCTGGCAGCGCGAACGCCTGGCCTCGGGCGAGCTGCAGGCCCAGCTGGCATTCTGGAAAACCACGCTGGAAGACGATTTTTCAGTCCTCGAACTGCCTGCAGACCGTATTCGCCCTCAGGTCCAGAGCTATCGCGGCGGGCGCGTGGATGTGCTCCTGCCTGCCGCGCTCACCGCCGATCTGCAGCGCCTGGCGGTTGCTGCCAATGCCACGCTGTTCCATGTGTTCCTGGCCTCGTTCGCACTGCTGCTGTCGCGCTACAGCGGGCGCGAAACGCTCAACATCGGCATGCCGGTGACCAACCGCAATCGCCTTGAGCTGGAAGGGCTGATCGGTTTCTTCGTCAACACACTGGTCGCTCGCGTGGCGGTCGATCCGTTGCAGTCCTTCAGGTACTTGTTGCTGGCGGTCAAGGAGACCACCCTGCAGGCTCAGGCGAACAAGGACATCCCCTTCGATGTGCTGGTGGAAGCGCTCAAACCCGAGCGGGGGTTGGGCCACAACCCACTGTTCCAGGTCATGTACAACCACCTGAGCGACCTTGGCGAGCGGGTCTCCGGCGACAGCGTGCAAGGGCTGCGTGTCGAGGAGGTCGACCTGGTCGAACACACCACGCAGTTCGACCTGTCGCTGGACACCCTCGAACGCAGCGATGGTGTGATCGCTTCCTTTGGCTATGCATCGGACCTGTTCGACGTCGAGCGTATCGAACGCCTGGCATCGGTCTGGGTCAACCTGCTGGGCGCCCTGGCCAAGGACGCGGCATTGCCGGTGGCCGAGCTGCCTTTGCTGTCGGCTGCCCAGCACAAGCTGGCACTCGAAACCGTCGACCCGGCCCCCTTGCGTTTCGCCGAAGGCCTCGGCGTGCATCAGCTGTTCGAGGCGCAGGTTCTGCGCGCACCGGAGGCTACGGCGCTGGTCCTCGATGATCAGGCACTGACGTATCAGGCACTCAACCGCCGCGCCAACCAGTTGGCCCACAAGCTGCGCGAGCTTGGCGTGGGGCCTGAGGTGCGTGTTGGCATCGCCGTGGAACGCAGCCTGGACATGGTGGTAGGCCTGCTTGGCATTCTCAAGGCCGGTGGTGCCTATGTGCCGCTCGACCCGCAGTACCCGCACGAGCGCCTGCGTTTCATGATGCAGGACAGCGGTGTTCACCTGCTCCTGACCCAGCCCCACCTGGCACCGATGCTGCCGGTTTCCACAACGGTGACCTGCCTTGAAATGCAGGCGGATGAGCAGTGGCTGGGCAACTACAGTGCGGCCAACCCGGTGAGCCTGACCGTCCCCGACAACCTGGCTTATGTGATCTACACCTCCGGGTCCACCGGCAAGCCCAAAGGTGTGGCCATCGCTCATCGGGAGCTGTCGGTGTTCTGCAGTGTGGCGGCTGACTATTCGCGGCTCGATGCCAGTGATCGGGTGCTGCAGTTCGCCACGGTCAACTTCGACGGTTTTGTCGAGCAGCTCTACCCGGCCTTGTGTTGCGGTGCCCGGGTCGTCATGCGCGGCTCGCAGCTGTGGGACATCGAAACCCTCAAGCAGGCCATCGTCACCCACGGCATCACCGTGGCGGACCTGACCACCGCCTACTGGCGCATGCTGGCGGCGGAAAAGCTGCCCGCCGGCGCCTGCGCGTCGCTGCGTCAGGTGCACGTGGGCGGTGAAGCCATGCCGATGGAAAGCCTTGGCGACTGGTACGCCAGCGGATTGCAGCAGGCACGTCTGCTCAATACCTATGGGCCTACCGAAGCGACCGTGGTAACCACTGTTCAGGACTGTGCAGGCTTGCAGCCGGGTGCCGGTGGCAAGGCCATCGTGCCGATCGGGCGGGCGGTGGGCGGCAGGGTGACCTATGTCTGTGACGATGGCCTTGTCCTGGCCCCGGCCGGTTGGGTGAACGAACTGCTGATCGGTGGTCGCGGCTGCCTCGCCCGTGGCTATTTCAACCGCCCGGCGCTGACCGCCGAGCGTTTCATTCCCGACCCGTTCGACCCGGTCGGCGGCGGCCGTCTGTACCGTACCGGTGATCTGGCAAGCGCGCGTGTCGAGGGTGTTCTCGACTATGTCGGTCGCATCGACCATCAAGTCAAGATTCGCGGCCTGCGCATCGAACTGGGCGAGATCGAAGCGCGACTGCAAGAGCATGCCAGGGTGCGTGAAGCGCAGGTCATCGACATCGACGGGCCCACCGGCAAGCAACTGGTCGCCTATCTGGTGATCGAGGGCGGTGTTGAGCCGCAGGATGCGCTGCGTGAAAACCTGTCAAGCCACCTCAAGGCTGCATTGCCGGACTACATGGTTCCGGCGCACCTGATGTTCCTCGGCCAATTGCCGCTGACGCCGAACGGCAAGCTGGACCGCAAGGCGCTGCCAAGGCCCGACCTGAGCCTCGACCAGCCTGCCTACGTGCCCGCTCGCAGCGAACGCGAAAAACAGATTGCAGCCATCTGGGCTCAGGTCCTCAAGGTTGAACGCATCGGCCTGACCGACCATTTCTTCGAACTGGGCGGGCATTCGTTGCTGGCTACCCAGGTCACCTCGCGCATTCGCCAGGCCCTGGGCCTGGAAATACCCCTGCGCACGCTTTTCGAAGCCCCGGTGCTGGCTGATTTCGTCGCCTTGGCAGGGCAGGGCACGCACGCGCCTGCCCTGGCGTTGCAGCCGGTCGACCGCACGCAGCCGTTGGCCTTGTCTTATGCCCAGCAGCGGCAGTGGTTCTTCTGGCAGATGGCCCCTGAAAGTACCGCCTACAACATGGCCACGGTCTTGCGACTGCGCGGCGAGCTGGATGTCGAGGCACTGCGCCTGAGTTTCGAAGCGCTGATCGCGCGGCACGAGACCCTGCGTACCACCTTCCGCCAGGCCGGTGACCAAGCCCTGCAGGTGATCCACCCGGCGCAGCCGTTCAGCCTGGCCTGCGAAGGAGTCGAACCGTGCGAGGGAGACGAACAGGCCGCGCTGCTCAAGCGCCTGGTCGAGGCAGAGACGCAACGCCCCTTCGATTTGGAGCACGGGCCGTTGTTGCGCGTGAAACTGTTGCGCGTGACCGAGGATGACCATGTCCTCGTACTGACCTTGCACCATATCGTCTCCGATGGCTGGTCGATGCCGGTGATGGTCGATGAACTGGTGCAGTTGTACCAAGGGCTGCGCAACGGGCAGGCGGCGCAGTTGCCTGCGCTGCCTGTCCAGTACGCCGACTACGCCGTATGGCAGCGGCAGTGGATGGAGGCCGGTGAGCGTGAGCGCCAGCTGGCCTACTGGAAGGCCCAGCTGGGCGACCGGCAGCCGGTGCTCGAACTGCCCGGCGATCGCCCGCGCCCGGCTAACCAGGACTTCGCCGGCGCCAGTTTCGCCATCGACCTGGACCGCGACCTCGTGCACGCGCTCAAGGCATTGGCCCAGCAGCAGGGCGTCAGCCTGTTCATGCTGCTGTTGGCCAGCTTCCAGACCCTGTTGCACCGCTATTCGGGGCAGGACGATATTCGCGTCGGGGTGCCGATCGCTAACCGTAACCGCCTGGAAACCGAGCGCCTGATCGGCTTCTTCGTCAATACCCAGGTGCTCAAGGCCGAGTTCGACCTGCACACCACCTTCAGCCAGCTGCTTGAGCAAACGCGTCAGACGGCCCTGGCGGCCCAGGCTCATCAGGATCTGCCGTTCGAGCAGTTGGTCGAGGCGCTGCACCCTGAGCGCAGCCTGAGCCACAGCCCGCTGTTCCAGGCGCTCTACAATCACCAGACCGAACAGCGGGGGCAGGCGCGCAGCCTGCCCGGGCTGGAAGTTCAAGGCATGGCCTGGGAGCGCTATACCGCACAGTTCGACCTGACCCTTGATACCTTCGAGCATGCCGACGGGCTGGGGGCCTCGCTGGTCTACGCCACGTCGCTGTTCGACCGCCCGCGCATCGAGGCGCTGGCGCAGCATTGGTGCAACCTGCTGGCCGACATCGTGCGTCAACCCCATCAGCGTGTCGCCGAACTGGCGATGCTGGGCAGCCAGGAGCGTGAGCAACTGTTGGCAAGGTGGGACCAGACTGGCGACGACCATCCGGACGACCGTTTCGTCCATCAACTGTTCGCAGACCAGGTTGCCCGCACCCCCGAAGCCATCGCGATCCGCTTCGACGATCAATGCCTGAGCTACCGCCAACTCGATGCGCAGGCCAATCGCCTGGCGCACCGCTTGATCGAGCAAGGCGTCGGCCCGGAGGTCAGGGTGGTCATCGCCATGCGCCGCTCCACCGACATCATGGTGGCGTTCATGGCGGTGCTCAAGGCAGGTGGCGTGTATGTGCCGCTGGACATCGCCTATCCGCAGGACCGCCTGCGCTACATGATGCAGGACTGCGCTGCGGCCTTGGTGCTGACGCAGAGCGATGTGCTGGGCACGCTGCCAATCCCGCAAGGGTTGCCGACGCTGGCGGTGGACCTGCCGGCCGCCTGGCAACAAGGCCCGGACACGGCGCCCGAGGTGGCGCTGTCAAAGCACAACCTTGCCTATGTGATCTACACCTCGGGTTCGACCGGCATGCCCAAGGGTGTCGCAGTGGCGCACGGGCCTCTGGCCTCGCACATTCTGGCCAACGGTGAACGCTATGAAACCGGCCCGCAGGATTGCGAGTTGCACTTCATGTCCTTCGCGTTCGATGGCGCCCATGAGGCCTGGATGCACCTGCTGATCAACGGCGCCAGTGTGCTGGTGCGTGACGACAGCCTGTGGCTGCCCGAGCAGGCCTACGCCGAGATGCACCGGCATGGCGTGACCATTGCCGTGTTCCCGCCGGTCTATCTGCAACAGCTGGCCGAGCATGCCCTGCGCGTGGGCAACCCGCCACCGGTGCGCATTTATTGCTTCGGTGGTGATGCCGTACCGCAAGCCGGATACGAGCTGGCCTGGCAGGCCCTGCGCCCGCAATACATCTTCAACGGCTACGGGCCGACCGAAACCGTGGTCACACCGTTGCTCTGGAGCGCGTCGCCAGGCGATACCTGCGGCGCGGCCTACGCGCCTATCGGCCGCCTGGTCGGGCGTCGCCGCAGTTATGTCCTCGACGCCAGCCTCAACCTGGTGCCGTTGGGGCACAGTGGCGAACTGTTCCTCGGCGGGCTCTGCCTGGCGCGTGGCTATCTCGACCGCCCAAGCCTGACCGCCGAGCGCTTCGTCCCCGACCCGTTCGCCGCGAACGGCGAGCGGGTCTACCGCAGCGGTGACCTGACCCGCACCCGCGCCGACGGTCTGGTTGACTATCTGGGGCGCATCGACCATCAGGTCAAGATCCGCGGTTTCCGTATCGAGCTTGGCGAGATCGAGGCGCGGTTGCAGGATCACCCGGCGGTGCGCGAAAGTGTGGTCATCGACATCCAGGGCCCAGGCGGCAAGCAGCTCGCCGCGTATCTGGTCAGTGCGGATGTGCAACTCGACGACCTGCCGGGGCAAAGCCTGCTGCGCAGCGAACTGCGCGATCACCTCAAGGCGACCTTGCCGGACTACATGGTGCCCACGCACCTGGTATTCCTCGACACGTTGCCGCTCACGCCCAATGGCAAGCTGGACCGCAAGGGCCTGCCAGCGCCTGACGTCACTCAGCTGCAGCAAGTGTACGTGGCACCTCGAAATGCGCTGGAGCAGACCATCGCCGGGATCTGGGCGGATGTTCTGAAAGTCGACAAGGTGGGGCTGTCCGACAACTTCTTCGAACTGGGTGGCGATTCCATCATTTCGATCCAGGTGGTCAGCCGCGCGCGCCAGGCGGGTATCCGCTTCACCCCCAAAGAGCTGTTCCAGCACCAGACCGTCCAAGGGCTGGCCTCGGTCGCCAGGCAAGGGGACGAAGGCGGATTGCTGATCGAGCAGAAGGCTGCCACTGGCCAGACCCTGCTGCTGCCGATCCAGCAATCGTTCTTCGAGCAGGACATTGCCCAGCGCCACCACTGGAACCAGGCGCTGTTGCTCAAGGCAGGTCAGGCGCTCGACAGCCAGGCACTGGAGCAAGCGCTTCAGGCCCTGGTGATCCACCATGACGCGCTGCGCCTGCGCTTCGATTGTGCAGAGGGTGAATGGACGGCTCGTTACGGTTCGCCAGAGCCACAGCAAGGTCTGCTGTGGCAGGCTACTGTGGCGGATGCCGAGGCGCTTGAAGCGTTGTGCAATGACGTCCAGGGTAGCCTTGACCTGCAGCGTGGCCCGTTGCTGCGGGCATTGCTGGCAACCCTCGCGGATGGCAGCCAGCGCGTGTTGCTGGCGATCCATCACCTGGTGGTGGACGGGGTGTCCTGGCGCGTGCTGCTGGAAGACCTGCAAACCGCCTACCGCCAGTTGCACGCCGGCCAGCCAGTCGACCTGCCAGCCAAGACCAGCGCGACCCAGGCGTGGGCTGCGCACTTGCAGCGCTACGCACGCAGCGAAACGCTGCAGGCGCAGCTGGCTTACTGGCAGGCGCAACTCGGCCAGGCTGATGCAGACCTGCCTTGCGACAACCCGGGTGGCTCGTTGCATGGCATGCATGTCGGCACCGCCCGCACCCGTCTTGATTCGGCCAGTACCCGGCAACTGCTGCAACAAGCACCTGCTGCCTACCGTACGCAGGTCAACGACTTGCTGCTGACCGCACTGGCCCGCGTCATCGCACGCTGGACCCAGCGCAGCGACGTGCTCGTGCAACTGGAGGGGCATGGCCGCGAAGAGTTGTTCGATACCATTGACCTGACGCGGACCGTGGGCTGGTTCACCAGCGTGTTCCCGGTGCGACTGAGCCCGGAGCAGACGCTTGATGCGTCGATCAAGCGGATCAAGGAACAGCTACGGTCGATCCCGGACAAAGGCATCGGCTACGGTGCCCTGCGCTACCTGGGCGATGAGCAGGCCCGCGCAGCGCTTGCGCAGTTGCCGAACCCCCGCATCACCTTCAACTACCTGGGGCAGTTCGACGGCAGCTTCGCGCCGGGCTCGGACGCCGATGCGTCGGCGTTCCTGGTGCCTGCTGGCGAAAGCGCCGGCGCCAGCCAGAGCAGCGAAGCGCCGCTGGACAATTGGTTGTCGATCAATGGCCAGGTCTATGCCGGTGAGCTGAACCTTGAGTGGACCTTCAGCCGCGACCTGTTCAACGTTGACACGGTGCAGCGCCTGGCCGACCAGTTCGCTGCCGAGCTCAAGGCGATTGTCGAGCATTGCCTGGCGGATACCCACGCAGGTTTGACGCCTTCGGATGTTCCGCTGGCCGGGCTGACCCAGGTCCAACTGGACAGCCTGCCTGTTCCGGCGGCGCAGATCGAAGACCTCTATCCCCTTGCGCCCATGCAGCAGGGCATGCTGTTCCACAGCCTGTTCGAGCAAGGCGGGGGGCATTACATCAACCAGATGCGCGTCGACGTCAAAGGGCTCGACGTGCCACGCTTCAGGCTCGCCTGGCAGGCTGCTGTCGATCGCCATGAGGTGCTCAGGGCCAACTTCGTGACCTGCTTCCAGCACCCGCTGCAGGTCATTCGCAGGCAGCTCGAATTGCCGTTCACGTACCTGGACTGGGCCGGCATCGCCGAGCAGGGTGCGGCCCTGGACAGCTGGGCCGAAGCGGATCTGCGCAAGGGCTTCGACCTGCAGCATGACCCCCTGCTGCGCCTGGCGGTTATCCGCACCAGCGAAGCATCGTGCCATCTGGTCTTCACCAGCCATCACATTCTGATGGATGGCTGGAGCAATGCGCAGTTGCTCGCTGAGGTGCTCCAGGCTTATGCCGGGGTGCCGAACGGTGGGCTGACGGGCCGCTATCGCGATTACATCGAATGGCTGCAGCGCCAGGATGCCCTGCAAGCTCAGGCCTTCTGGCAGCAGCAGTTGCATGACCTGAACGAGCCTACGCGCCTGGCACTGGCCATGCGTCAGGACAAGGCCCGCCTGGGTACCGGCTACGGTGAACACCAGCAGCGCTTGAGCGAGCAGCAGACGCAGGCGCTGGCTGCTTTTGCCCGGCAGCAGCGGGTGACCGTCAATACCTTGGTGCAAGCGGCGTGGCTGCTGCTTTTGCAGCGTTACACCGGGCAATCGTGCGTGAGCTTCGGTGCGACGGTATCCGGTCGCCCAGCGGAGCTGCGCGGTGTCGAGCAACAGCTGGGGCTGTTCATCAACACGCTGCCGGTGGTCGCCAACCCGCGTCCGCAGCAGCGGGTGGCGGAATGGGTGCAGCAACTGCAGGCGCAGAACCTGGCGCTGCGCGAATACGAACACAGCCCCTTGTACGACATCCAGCGCTGGGCCGGATCGGGTGGGGAAGGGCTGTTCGATACCTTGCTGGTGTTCGAGAACTACCCGGTCGGCGATGCTCTGCAGCAGAGCGCACCCGCCGGGCTCGTGTTCGGCAACGTGCACGGGCATGAACAGTCGAGCGTGCCGCTGACCTTGGCGATTGGCGCAGGTACGCACCTGTCGGTGCACTACAGCTACGACCGCCAGTGTTTCACGCAAGAAAGCATCGCGCAGATCGCCCGCCACTTCGGCACGCTGTTGCAGGCGCTGGTCAGTGGTGCAGATCAGAGGCTGGGTGACCTGGCAATGACGACCCAGGACGAGGACCTGCAGGACCTCGCTCATCGACACGGTGATGCCTTGTCGCTTTCGGACGCGCCTTGTGTACACCTGTTGATCGAAGCGCAGGCCGCTCGCACGCCGAATGCCACCGCGCTGATATTCGGCGACCAACACCTGACCTATCAGCAGCTCAACCGGCGTGCCAACCAGTTGGCGCACCACCTTCGCGAACGCGGGGTGGGCCCGGATGTGCTGGTAGGGGTCGCACTCGAGCGCAGCCTGGAGATGGTGATCGGTCTGCTTGCCATCTTGAAGGCAGGCGGTGCGTATGTGCCGCTGGACCCTCTCTACCCCCGTGATCGCCTGGCCTACATGATGCAGGACAGTCAGGCTCGTCTGTTGCTGTCCCAGGCTTCGCTGGCGGATCGCTTGCCGCAGGGCGGGACGGCCGAAGTCTTGCTGCTTGACCGGTTGCAGCTGCGAGATGACGCTGATGGGAATCTGGACAATGTCACCGCGCCGGGCAGCCTGGCACTGAGCATCTACACCTCGGGATCCACGGGGCTGCCCAAAGGTGTGCTGATCGAGCACCGCAATGTCACGGCGCTGATCGGCTGGGCGCGTACGGTCTACACCACGCAGGACCTGCAAGGCGTGCTGGCATCGACGTCCATCTGTTTCGACCTGTCGGTATGGGAGCTGTTTGTCACGCTGGCTGCGGGTGGCTACGCGGTGCTCGCGCAGAATGCGCTGGAACTGCCCTACCTGGCGGCGCGAGAACGCGTACGCCTGGTCAATACCGTGCCCTCGGCCATCAAGGCGCTGCTCGACGCCGGTTCGCTGCCTGCGAGCGTGCGCATTGTCAACCTGGCAGGCGAACCCTTGCGGCAGCCAGTGGTGGACAGGCTCTATGCACTGGGCCACGTGGAGCATGTCTACGACCTGTACGGGCCGTCCGAAGACACCACCTATTCCACCTGGACCCGCCGTGAGTCCGGTGGGCGAGCCAATATTGGCCGGCCTATCGCGAACACGACAGCGTACACGCTGGACATCAATGGTAAATCCATGCCGTCCGGTGTTGCGGGCGAGCTCTGCCTTACCGGTGCCGGTCTTGCCCGGGGCTACCTGGGGCGTCCGGCACTGACCGCGGAGAAATTCCTGCCCGATCCTTTCGACACTTCCGAGCATGGCGGAGGCCGTCTGTACCGGACAGGTGATCTGGCGTCCTATCGCAACGACGGCATGATCGAGTACATCGGGCGTATCGATCATCAGGTGAAGATCCGTGGCTTCCGCATCGAGCTGGGCGAGATCGAACTCAAGCTGCTTGCGCATCCCGCCATTCGCGAAGCGGTGGTGATCGATAGCGAAGGCCCGGGTGGGCGGCAACTGGTCGCGTACCTTGTGGCTGATGCGTGCATGCAGTCGCTTCGCGACACCCTGCGTGAGTACCTGAAGGCCATGCTCCCGGAATACATGGTCCCGGCGCACTTCGTCGCGCTGGACGCTCTGCCACTGACCCCCAATGGCAAGTTGGACCGCAAAGCCCTGCCTGCACCGGATGCAAACACGCTTCAGCAAGGTTTCGTGGCGCCTTGCAGCGAACTTGAAGTGCAGGTGGCAGCGATCTGGGCCGATGTGCTGAAGCTTGAAAGGGTCGGTATGAACGACAACTTCTTCGAGCTGGGCGGGCATTCGCTGCTGGCAGTCCAGGCGACCCAGCGCGTGCAGTTGCTGCTGGGGCTGGAGGTGCCGCTTTCGGCCTTGTTCGGTGCCGGGCGACTTGCGGACTACGTGGCGACGATGGCTGAGCTGGCGCCTGCCAGCGCAGCGGATGTCGATGAGTTGAGTGATTTCCTGGCAGAACTGGAGAGTGTTTGAAATGACGGCCCAGAACATCGAGCTGGTTAAACGGTTCCTGCATCTGCCACTGGAGCAGCGCAAGCAATTCTTTGAAAAGATGCAGTCCAAGGGCATGAGCTTCGCTCGGCTGCCGATCCCGCGGATACGGGACGAATGGGGGCCCATCGGGTTGTCGTATGCCCAGCAGCGCCAGTGGTTCCTTTGGCAGTTCGAGCCCGAAAGCGCGGCCTACAACATCAGCATGGCCCTGCGTTTCAGGGGCGCATTGGACCCCGCGCTTCTGCAGCGTAGCCTGGAAGACCTGGTGCACCGCCACGAAAGCCTGCGCACCGCTTTTGCCCAGGACGGCGACCAGCCTGTCCAGGTCATTGAACCGAGTGTGCGGGTGGACATTGTGCGAGAGCCCTTTGCAGCGGCACCAGACGCTGATTTTGCCGAGCGCCTTGAACGTCGCATCGAAGAAGAGGCCGGCCAGCCTTTCGACCTGGGGCAGGCGCCCCTGTGGCGAGTAAGGCTGCTGCAGGTGAACGAGGCCGACCATGTGCTGATCCTGGTCATGCACCATATCGTCTCCGATGGCTGGTCGATGCCGATACTGCTGGACGAATGGATCCGCAGTTACGAGGGGCATCGCCTTGGCCAGCCGGCGTCGTTGCCGGAACTGCCGATCCAGTATGCCGACTATGCCATCTGGCAACGCCGGTGCATGGAAGCGGGCGAGCTGGCGCGTCAGCTGGCGTACTGGGAGGCCGAGCTGGGGGGGGAGCAGCCGGTGCTGGAACTGCCGATCGACCGTCCTCGCCCGGCCGTGCAGAGCCGGGCAGGTGCAAGCCTGGATATCAGCCTGGACGACACACTGTGTGCCGGCCTCAAGCAGCTGGCGCGTGATCGGGGCGTGACAGTGTTCATGCTCCTGCTGGCCAGCTACCAGACCTTGCTGCACCGCTACAGCGGGCAGAACGATATCCGTGTCGGCATACCCACGGCCAACCGCAATCGAATGGAGACCGAAGGCCTGATCGGCTTTTTCGTCAACACCCAGGTACTCAAGGCGGACTTCGACCTGGGGATGACCTTCACTGAACTGCTTGAGCAGACTCAGCGACGCGTCTCGGGTGCCCAGGCCCATCAGGACCTGCCGTTCGAGCAGCTGGTCGAAGCCTTGCAGCCAGAGCGCAGCCTCAGCCATAGCCCGTTGTTCCAGGTCATGTTCAATCACCAGACCGAAGCGCGCGGGCAGGGTCGGCAGCTGCCTGGCTTGGCTGTCGAGACCCTGAACTGGGAACGCGGGACCGCGCAGTTCGACCTGACGCTGGAGACCGTGGAGCACGAGGCAGGGATCGCGGTGTCGCTGACCTACGCAACCGCGCTGTTCGACGAAGCCACCATCGCCCAGCTCGCCGGGCACTGGCAGGGCCTGTTGGCCGCCATCGTTGCCCAGCCGCAGCAGCGCATCGCCGAGCTGCCGCTGCTGAATGCCGCGCAGCAGCAACAGGTGGTCTACGACTGGAACCGCACCCACGCCGACTATCCGCTGGAGCAGTGCCTGCAGCAACTGATCGAGGCGCAAGTCGCCGCCACTCCGGACGCGCCGGCGCTGGTGTTTGCCGAACAGGCCCTGAGCTACCGTGAGCTGAACCGGCGCGCCAACCAGCTGGCGCACAAGCTGCGCCAACAAGGCGTGGGGCCGGACGTGCTGGTGGGCATTGCCGCCGAGCGCAGCGTGGACATGGTCATCGGCCTGCTGGGCATCCTCAAGGCCGGTGGCGCCTATGTGCCGCTGGACCCGGAATACCCCGCCGAGCGCCTGGCCTACATGATGCAGGACAGCGGCATCGGCCTGCTGCTGACGCAAGCCCACCTGCTGGCGCAGTTGCCGGTACCTGAGGGTGTGCAGCCACTGTTGCTCGAACCGCTGCCGGGCTACAGCGACGCCGACCCGGTGCACCACACCCGCCCGGGCAACCTGGCCTACGTGATCTACACCTCAGGTTCCACCGGCCGGCCCAAGGGCGCGGGCAACAGCCATCGCGCGCTGGTCAACCGCCTGTGCTGGATGCAACAGGCCTACGGCCTGGATGCCAGTGATACGGTGCTGCAGAAAACCCCGTTCAGTTTCGATGTCTCGGTCTGGGAGTTTTTCTGGCCGCTGCTGGCCGGCGCACGCCTGGCCGTGGCGCAACCGGGCGAGCACCGTGATCCGGAGCGCCTGGTGGAGGTGATCAGGCAGCACGCGGTGACCACGCTGCACTTTGTCCCGTCGATGCTGCAGGCGTTCATGGGCAGCGCCGAGGTCGAGCGCTGCAGCAGTCTCAAGCGCGTGGTGTGCAGCGGCGAAGCCTTGCCTGCAGAGCTGGCGCAACAGACCTTGGCACGCCTGCCCGGCGCACAGTTGTACAACCTCTACGGCCCGACCGAAGCGGCCATCGATGTCACCCACTGGACCTGCCGCCCGGGCGGCGACAGCGGCGTGCCGATTGGCCGCCCGATCGACAACCTGAAAACCCACATCCTCGGTGCCGGGCTGCAGAGTGTCGCCCCACGCGCGGCTGGCGAGCTGTACCTGGGCGGCATCGGCCTGGCCCGTGGCTATCACCGTCGCCCGGCGTTGACCGCCGAACGCTTCGTCCCGGACCCCTTCGACAACTCGGCACAAGGCGGCGGTCGCCTGTACCGCACCGGCGACCTGGCGCGCTACCGGGCCGACGGGGTGATCGACTACAAGGGCCGCCTCGATCACCAGGTGAAAATCCGCGGGTTGCGCATCGAGCTGGGCGAGATCGAGACGCGCCTGCTCGAGCAGCCGAGCGTGCGCGAGGCGGTGGTGCTGGACATCGACGGGCCGGGTGGCAAGCAACTGGCCGCGTACCTGGTCATGGTCGGCGACCTGCCGAGCGACCCACAGCAACAGAACGCGCTGCGCGGCGAACTGCGCGAGCACCTCAGGCTCGGCCTGGCCGACTACATGGTCCCGACCCACTTGCTGTTCCTCGAGCGCCTGCCGGTAACGGCCAACGGCAAGCTGGACCGCAAAGCCCTGCCCAAGCCCGACGCCAGCGTGCTGCAGGACAGCTACGTGGCCCCGCGCAACGCGCTGGAGCAACAGATCGCGGCGATCTGGGCAGACGTGCTGAAGCTCGAAAGGGTTGGCCTGAACGATGGCTTCTTCGCCCTGGGTGGCCATTCGCTGTCGGCCACCCAGGTGATCGTGCGTGTTCGCGAGGCGACTGGCATCGACGCCACCTTGAAGGAGCTGTTCGAGCATCCCCTGCTGGCGGATTTCTCGCGTCGCCTCGAAGAGAAAAATCAGCAAATCGATCCGATTCAGGCAGAACTGGCTAAATCGCTGGAGGCGCTCAAACGTCTAACCACGGAGGAAATTGATGAACTGATTTCATAGGGGATACATCAGTGCAAGCGTTGCTCGACTCCGTCAAATCGTTGTCCACCAAAGAGCGTCACGCTCTGGCCATGCTCCTGAAGCGTCAGGGAATCAACTTGTACGGAGTCGCGCCGATCCCTGCGAGAGCGCCGGGGGAGGCGCTGGCGTTGTCCTACGCCCAGCAGCGGCAATGGTTTCTCTGGCAAATGGACCCCCAGGGCAGCGCATACAACATTCCGGTCGCCCTGCGTCTGAAGGGCGATCTTGACCTTCAGGCGCTGCAGGCCAGCTTCGATGCCCTGATCGCGCGACACGAAACCCTGCGTACCACCTTTCACCTCGACAACGACCAGCCGGTGCAGGTGATTCACCCAGAAGTGCCCGTCAAGCTGGTCATCGATACACTCAAGGCAGCCGATGCCGATGCCAGCGCGGCATTGAAGGCATGGGTCGAGCAGGAAGTTCAGCAGCCATTCGACCTTGAGCAGGGGCCCTTGCTGCGGGTCAAGCTGCTGCGTCTGGCGGCGGATGACCATGTACTGGTGCTGACCCTGCACCACATCGTCTCCGATGGCTGGTCGACACCGATCATGGTCGACGAGCTGGTGCGTTTCTACGAGGCCGGCAAGTCCGGGCAGGCGCTGCAATTGCCGCCGCTCCCTGTGCAGTATGCCGACTACGCGCTGTGGCAACGGCAGTTCATGGAAGCGGGTGAACGCGAGAAGCAACTGGGCTATTGGACGGCCCATCTGGGGGACGAACAGCCGGTACTGGAGTTGCCGCTGGACCGCCCGCGCGGTGCAGTGCAGAGCCATGCAGGGGCACGCCTCGACATCGCCATTGCCGATGCGCTGGCAGATTCGCTGAAGCAGTTGGCCAAGCGTCAGGGCGTGACGCTGTTCACCTTGCTGCTGGCAAGCTTCCAGGCGTTGTTGCACCGCTACAGCGGGCAGAACGACATCCGCGTCGGCGTCCCGATCGCCAACCGCACTCGCAGCGAAGTCGAGGGGCTCATCGGCTTTTTCGTCAACACCCAGGTCCTCAAGGCCGAATTCGACCTGAGCACCACCTTCGACGCGCTGGTCGCGCAAGTTCACCAGGCCGGGCTCGGCGCACAGGCGCATCAGGACCTGCCGTTCGAGCAACTGGTCGAAGCCCTGCAGCCAGAGCGCAGCCTCAGCCATAGTCCGTTGTTCCAGGTGATGCACAACCACGGCAGCGAGGGCAGGGGCCAGACGCGGCGCCTGCCAGGCCTGACCCTGGAGGCGCTCGACTGGGAAATCCATACCACTCAGTTCGACCTTGCATTGAACACTGTCGAGCATGAACACGGCATTGGTGCGTTCCTGACCTACGCAACCGCGCTGTTCGACGAAGCCACCATTGCCCAGCTCGCCGGGCACTGGCAGGGCCTGTTGGCCGCCATCGTCGCCCAGCCGCAGCAGCGCATCGCCGAGCTGCCGCTGCTGAATGCCGCGCAGCAGCAACAGGTGGTCTACGACTGGAACCGCACTCACGCCGACTACCCGCTGGAGCAGTGCCTGCAGCAACTGATCGAGGCGCAAGTCGCCGCCACCCCGGACGCGCCGGCGCTGGTGTTTGCCGAACAGGCCCTGAGCTACCGTGAGCTGAACCGGCGCGCCAACCAGCTGGCGCACAAGCTGCGTGAACAAGGCGTGGGGCCGGACGTGCTGGTGGGTATTGCCGCCGAGCGCAGCGTGGACATGGTCATCGGCCTGCTGGGCATCCTCAAGGCCGGTGGCGCCTATGTGCCGCTGGACCCGGAATACCCCGCCGAGCGCCTGGCCTACATGATGCAGGACAGCGGCATCGGCCTGCTGCTGACGCAAGCCCACCTGCTGGCGCAGTTGCCGGTACCTGAGGGTGTGCAGCCACTGTTGCTCGAACCGCTGCCGGGCTACAGCGATGCCGACCCGGTGCACCAAACCCGCCCGGGCAACCTGGCCTACGTGATCTACACCTCCGGCTCCACCGGCCGGCCCAAGGGCGCGGGCAACAGCCATCGCGCGCTGGTCAACCGCCTGTGCTGGATGCAACAGGCCTACGGCCTGGATGCCAGTGATACGGTGCTGCAGAAAACCCCGTTCAGTTTCGATGTCTCGGTCTGGGAGTTTTTCTGGCCGCTGCTGGCCGGCGCACGCCTGGCCGTTGCGCAACCGGGCGAGCACCGTGATCCGGAGCGCCTGGTGGAGGTGATCAGGCAGCACGCGGTGACCACGCTGCACTTTGTCCCGTCGATGCTGCAGGCGTTCATGGGCAGCGCCGAGGTCGAGCGCTGCAGCAGTCTCAAGCGCGTGGTGTGCAGCGGCGAAGCCTTGCCTGCAGAGCTGGCGCAACAGACCCTGGCACGCCTGCCCGGCGCACAGTTGTACAACCTTTACGGCCCGACCGAAGCGGCCATCGATGTCACCCACTGGACCTGCCGCCCGGGCGGCGACAGCGGCGTGCCGATTGGCCGCCCGATCGACAACCTGAAAACCCACATCCTCGGTGCCGGGCTGCAGAGTGTCGCCCCACGCGCGGCTGGCGAGCTGTACCTGGGCGGCATCGGCCTGGCCCGTGGCTATCACCGTCGCCCGGCGTTGACCGCCGAACGCTTCGTCCCGGACCCCTTCGACAACACGGCACAAGGCGGCGGCCGCCTGTACCGTACCGGCGACCTGGCGCGCTACCGGGCCGACGGGGTGATCGACTACAAGGGCCGTCTCGATCACCAGGTGAAAATCCGCGGGCTGCGCATTGAGCTGGGCGAAATCGAGACGCGCCTGCTCGAGCAGCCGAACGTGCGCGAGGCGGTGGTGCTGGACATCGACGGGCCGGGTGGCAAGCAACTGGCCGCGTACCTGGTCATGGCCGGCGACCCGCCGAGCGACCCACAGCAACAGAACGCGCTGCGCGGCGAACTGCGCGAGCACCTCAGGCTCGGCCTGGCCGACTACATGGTCCCGACCCACTTGCTGTTCCTCGAGCGCCTGCCGGTAACGGCCAACGGCAAGCTGGACCGCAAAGCCCTGCCCAAGCCCGACGCCAGCGTGCTGCAGGACAGCTACGTGGCCCCGCGCAACGCGCTGGAGCAACAGATCGCGGCGATCTGGGCCGAGGTGCTGAAGCTCGATCAGGTCGGTGTGACGGACAACTTCTTCGAACTGGGAGGGGACTCGATCATCTCGATCCAGGTCGTCAGCCGGGCAAGGCAGGCCTGTATCCGCTTCACGCCCAAGGCGCTGTTCCAGCATCAGACCGTACAAGACCTGGCCTCGGTGGCCACGCGCATGGAAGGCAGCGGCCCGCAGATCGACCAGGCGCCGGTGATCGGCGAGACACGCTTGCTGCCGATCCAGCAAGCGTTCCTCGAACAGTCGATCGCCGAGCCACATCACTGGAACCAGGCGGTTCTGCTGACCTCGACCAAAGTCATCGATAGCACCGCGCTGGAGAAGGCCTTGCACACGCTGCTTGAGCATCACGATGCGTTGCGCCTGCGCTTCACGCCACCCCAGGACGCGGGCGCTTGGCACGCCGCTCATTGCGCGCCGGGCGACGTCGAGGCCGGGTTGCTGTGGGCCGAGACCCTGACCGATCCTGACGCGCTACACGCCCTGTGCGAGCGCGCGCAGCGCAGCCTGAACCTGCAGCAGGGGCCGCTGTTGCGCGGTGTATTGGCGACCCTGCCCGATGGCAGCCAGCGCCTGCTTCTGGTGATTCATCACCTGGCGGTGGATGGCGTGTCCTGGCGCATTCTCCTGGAAGACCTGCAAAGCGCCTATGACCGTCACGTGGCAGGTCAGCCTGCCGTGTTGCCTGCCAAGACCACCTCGACCAAAGCCTGGGCCGAACGGCTGCAGGCCTACGCGCAAAGCGAAGCGCTGCAGGCAGAGCTCGGCTATTGGCAGTCGCAGTTGCAAGGGGTTGACCCGCAACTGCCTCTGGACAGGGCGGATGGATCGTTGCATGGCCGCCACGGCGCGACGGTGCACGCACGCCTGGACCGGCAGCAGACCTCACGGCTGTTGCAACAGGCGCCGACGGCATACCGCACCCAGGTCAACGACTTGCTGCTGACCGCACTGGCCCGAGTGGTTGCCCGTTGGACCCAACGCGAAGACGTGCTGGTGCAACTGGAAGGACACGGCCGTGAGGACCTGTTCGATGCGGTCGACCTGACGCGGACGGTCGGCTGGCTGACCAGCCTCTTCCCCGTGAAGCTGACCGCTGCGGCGGACCTCGGCGCCTCCATCAAGCAGATCAAGGAGCAACTTCGCGCCATCCCCGATAAGGGCATCGGCTATGGCGCGCTGCGCTACCTGGGGGATTCGCACGCGCACAATGTGCTGGCTGGCCTGCCAGTGCCCCCCATCACCTTCAATTACCTGGGGCAGCTTGACAGTACCTTTGCCGAAGGCGCGGGCCCGGGCACCCAGCGATTCCTGCAGCCAGCCAGCGAAAGCAGCGGCGCCAGCCAGTCTGCCGAGGCCCTGCTGGAAAACCTGCTGTCGATCAACGGGCAGGTCTATGCCGGTGAGTTGAGCCTGGCCTGGACGTTCAGCCAGGCCATGTTCGAGCGCGCCACGGTCCAGGCCCTGGCCGACGACTACATGACCGAACTCCAGACGTTGATCGACCATTGCGTCAGCCAGGGCGCGGTCGGCCTGACACCGTCCGATGTGCCGCTGGCAGCGCTGGACCAGGCCCAGCTGGATGCGTTGCCGATCCCGGCGGGCGCAATCGATGACATCTATCCGCTCTCGCCCATGCAGCAGGGCATGCTGTTTCACACGGTCTTCGAGCAGGGCCAGGGTGAGTACGTCAATCAGATGCGAGTCAACGTCTCGGGGCTGGATATCGAGCGTTTCAAGCGTGCCTGGCAGGCAATGCTGGATCGACACGACGTATTGCGCGCCGCATTCGTCGCCCATCTGGAACGCCCGGTGCAGGTGATTCGCAAGCACGTCGAGCTGCCGTTCGACGTGCTGGACTGGGCCGACCAGGATGACCTCGTGGGGCGTCTGGATGCCTGGGCCGAGGCGGATCGTCGGCGTGGCTTCGACTTGCAGGCCGCACCGTTGCTGCGACTGACGGCCATCCGGACAGGCAGCGGCCGGCATCACCTGATTTTTACCAGCCACCATATCCTGATGGATGGCTGGAGCAATGCGCAGCTGCTGGGCGAGGTGTTGCAACACTACGCAGGCGTTGCCCTGGAGCACCCGGCAGGCCGCTACCGCGACTATATCGAGTGGCTGCAGCGCCAGGACGCGGGGCAGAGCGAGACGTTCTGGCGCCAGCAATTGCTGCACCTCACCGAGCCCACGCGCCTGGCTCAGGCGCTGCGTCAGGATCGCAGCCGCGCGGACACTGGCCATGGCGAACATCATCAGACGCTCGACCCGGCGTGCTTCCAGGCGTTGAGCGCGTTTGCCAGGCAACGGCGGGTGACGGTCAATACCTTGCTGCAGGCTGCCTGGCTACTGCTGTTGCACCGCTATACCGGCCAGGAAGGCGTGGCATTTGGTGCCACGGTTGCCGGACGGCCGGCAGACCTGCGCGGTGTCGAGCAGCAACTGGGCCTGTTCATCAACACCTTGCCGGTGGCTGGCAGGCTGCAGCCTGACCTGCGGGTGGGGGAGTGGGTCGAACGTCTGCAGGCGCAGAACCTGAGCATGCGCGAACATGAGCACACGCCGCTCTATGACATTCAGCGTTGGGCGGGCTCGGCCGGTGAGCAGTTGTTCGACACGCTGCTGGTGTTCGAGAACTACCCGGTCGGCGAAGTCCTGCAGCAGGGTTCCAGCGCAGGCCTGGTGTTTTCGGGCACGCAGAATCGCGAGCGGACCAACTATCCGTTGACGCTGATGATCGAGTCGGGCAATGCGCTGACGATCCATTACCACTACGACCGTAGCCACCTCGGTGACACCGGCGTCGAACAGATCGCCCGGCACTTTGCCAATCTGCTGCACGCGCTGGTGCAACACGCCGATACTCCTGTCGGTGAACTGCAGATGCTCGATGACCAGGAACAACAGCGCATCGTCCACGACTGGAACCGTACCCAGATGCAGTACCCGCAGGCGCACTGCCTGCCCGAGTTGTTCGAAATGCAGGTCGCGCGTACCCCTGAGGCCCCGGCATTGCGGTTTGCCGAACAGACCTTGAGCTACCGCGAGCTCAACCAGCGAGCCAACCGGCTGGCGAGCAAGTTGCGCACGTTGGGCGTCGGGCCAGATGTGCTGGTCGCGATTGCCGTCGAACGGTCGGTGGAAATGGTCGTGGGCCTGCTGGCGATTCTCAAGGCCGGCGGCGCCTATGTGCCACTGGACCCGGAATACCCCCGCGAGCGCCTGGCGTACATGATGGAGCAGAGTGGGGCGCACTTGTTGCTGACCCTCAGTCATCTGCTGCCGCAACTGCCCACGCACGGCGCGCAGGCCTGGTGCCTGGACAGCGACTGGCATCAGGTCGAGGCCTTCGATGGCGAGAATCTCGGCATCGTGCAGCACCCCGAGCATCTCGCCTATTGCATCTACACCTCCGGTTCCACCGGTCGGCCCAAGGGGGTCGAGGTACGCCACCAGGCACTGGTCAACTTCCTCGCCAGCATGGCTGTCGAGCCTGGGATCGACGCCAGCGACCGGGTCCTGGCGCTGACTTCGCTGTCGTTCGACATCGCCGGCCTGGAGCTTTACCTGCCGCTGTTGGCCGGGGCTTCGGTGGTATTGCTCGGCGAGCGCCAGAACAAGGACCCGTCGGCGCTGCAGGCAGTGATCGAGCGCCACGCCATCACCACCATCCAGGCCACACCGTCGACCTGGCGCATGCTGCTGCAGGCGCTGCCGGCGCAGACCTTGCGTGGCTGTAAGGTCATCAGTGGCGGTGAGGCACTGCCTGTCGACCTGGCCGAGCAGCTCCTGCCGTTGTGCGGGCGCATCTGGAACCTTTACGGGCCAACCGAAACGACGATCTGGTCGGCGGCGTACTGCTTGGACAACGAACACCCTTTGCCGTTGCTGGGCAAGCCGATCGCCAACACCACCTTGCAGGTCATGGCGCACGATCTCTCGACAGCCGCGGCCGGCATGGCCGGGGAACTGATGATCGGTGGCGATGGCCTGGCCCGGGGGTATCAGCGCCGTGCCGCGTTGACCGCCGAGCGCTTCGTCCCGGACCCCTACGATCGTAGCGGGCAGGGCGGTGGCAGGCTCTACCGTACGGGTGACCTGGCCAGCTATCGCAACGATGGCCTGCTCGAGTACGTGGGCCGCATCGACCACCAGGTGAAGGTGCGTGGCTATCGCATCGAACTGGGCGAGATCGAGGCAAGGCTGATTGATGATCCTGCGGTGCGCGAGGCGGTGGTCATCGACATCGATGGGCCTGGCGGCAAGCAACTGGCCGGCTACCTGGTCTCGAACGGCGAAGCGGTCGCGACGGAGGAACAGCGCAGCGCCTTGCGTCGGCACCTGCGCGAACAGCTGCGCGCGTCCTTGCCGGATTACATGGTCCCCGCGTACCTGACCTGGCTCGATGCGCTGCCGCTGACGCCCAACGGCAAGCTCGACCGCAAAGCCTTGCCCCAGCCCGACCTTGGCGTATCGCAGCAAGGCCATGTCGCGCCGCAGAGCGAGGTCGAGCAGCAGGTCGCTGCCGTCTGGGCACAGCTGCTGAATGTCGAGAAGGTCGGTCTCAATGACAACTTCTTCGACCTGGGAGGGCATTCGCTGCTGGCGCTGTCGGTGCTCTCGCGCTTGCAACTTTCCCTGGGATTGACCGTGGAACCGGCCGTGCTGTTCCAGCACCCGGTCCTGGGCGATTTCGCCAGATACATCGAATCCATCGGCGACGTGTCGGCTTTCGACGAAAAACTGCAGCGTCTGGATATGCTTTTTGAAGAGTTCGAGGTGAATGAATGAGTAATGATGCCGCGCTGAATATCGCCAAGCGTTTTGTCACGCTGCCGTTGGCCAAGCGCAAGCTGTATCTGCAGAAGATGCACGCCGAGAACATTTCTCCGGCCAACTTGCCAGTGCCTTGCGTTCAAACACTGTTCGACGTCATTCCGGTTTCGTTCGCCCAGCAGCGCCAGTGGTTCCTTTGGCAGATGGACCCCCAGGGATCTGCCTACAACCTGCCAGTCGCCTTGAGGCTCAAGGGCGAACTGGATAGCGAGGCGTTGCGCGCGAGCTTCGAGGCACTGCAGGCACGCCACCAGACCCTGCGAACCACGTTTGGTCTGAACGACGATCAGGTGGTGCAGATCATTCATCCACACAGCGTGTTCACGCTCGATGTCGAGCAGGTTGACCGCGAACCGGCAATCGATCTCGAACAGCGCCTGCAGGCGCTTGTAGAGGCCGAGGCCCGCGCGCCTTTCGATCTTGAGCACGAACGGCCTGTCCGAGTCAGGCTGCTACGGGTAGCAGAAGATGATCATGTGCTGATCATTACGCTGCACCATATCGCCACTGACGGCTCGTCGATGCACCTGATGGTCGAAGAGCTGATCCAGCACTACGCGCATCACTGCATGGGGCAGCCCCTCGCGCTTCCCGAGATGCCGATCCAGTATGCCGACTATGCCATCTGGCAAAGGCACTGGATGGAAGCGGGGGAGCAGGAACGACAGTTGGCGTTCTGGAAGCAGCACCTGGGGACCGAGCACCCGGTTCTCGAGCTGCCCAGCGACCGCCCGCGCCCAGCGAACCAGTGTTTCGAGGGCGCCAGCGTGCACCTTGAGATCGAACGCCGTCTGGCCGATGCCCTCAAGCAACTGGCGCAGCAGCAGGGTACGACACTCTTCACGCTGCTGCTGGCCAGCTTCCAGACCTTGCTGCATCGGTACTGTGGGCAGGATGACATCCGCATCGGCATCCCGGTCGCGAACCGCAACCGTGTCGAAACCGAGCGGCTGATCGGCTTTTTCGTCAACACCCAGGTGCTCAAGGCCGAGTTCGGTTCGCTTGTGCACTTCAGCGACCTGCTGGCCCAGACGCGCCAGATGACGCAGGATGCCCAAGCCCACCAGGACCTGCCTTTCGAACAACTGGTCGAGGCGCTGCACCCAGAGCGCAGCCTGAGCCACAGCCCGCTTTTCCAGGTCATGTACAACCACCAGAAAGTCGCCGCAGGTACGCGGCGTAGCCTGCCTGGCCTGCTGGTCGAGAACATTGCCTGGCAACGCAAGACGGCGCAGTTCGACCTGACCCTGAACACCGTCGAGCACGACGAAGGTGTCTCGGCAGAGCTCAATTACGCCACGGCGCTGTTCGATGAGCCAACCGTGCAACGCATGGCGCGGCACTGGATCAACCTGCTGCAATCGATCGTCGAGCATCCTCGGCAACGGATCGGCGAGCTGCCCCTGCTCGCGGCCGATGAACAGCAGGAAATTCTCGAACACTGGAACCACACCCAGGCACCTTATCCCGGTGATCGGAGCGTGCATCAGTTGATCGAGGCGCAGGCAGGCGAAACACCTGATGCCTTGGCCGTTCTGTTCGGCGAACAGCAGCTCACCTATCGACAGCTCAATCAGCGCGCCAACCGCCTCGCTTACGCATTGCGCGAGCAGGGGGTAGGGCCCGACGTGCTGGTCGGCATCGCGGTCGAACGCTCGCTGGAAATGGTCGTGGGCCTGCTGGCTATCCTCAAGGCCGGCGGCGCCTACGTTCCCTTCGACCCTGAGTATCCGAGGGATCGGCTTGCTTACATGATGGACGACAGCGGTATCGGGTTACTGCTGACGCAGCGTGCGTTGCTCGAACACCTGCCGATCCCTTCCAGTGTGCGCAGCATTGTGCTGGATGACGACGACAGTTGGCTGACGGCTTTCAGCGCCGACGATCCCGTGCACCTCACCCACCCCGAACACCTTGCCTACGTGATTTACACTTCGGGCTCGACAGGGCGACCGAAAGGTGCAGCCAACGCGCACCAGGCATTGGTCAACCGCCTTGTCTGGATGCAGAAGGCCTATGGTCTGGGCGCCACTGATACGGTCCTGCAAAAGACTCCCTTCAGCTTCGACGTCTCGGTGTGGGAGTTCTTCTGGCCCCTGTTGACCGGCGCCAGGCTGGCGCTTGCGGAACCGGGTGACCACCGCGACCCTGAGCGCTTGGTGAGCACCATTCAGAGACACGGCGTGACGACGTTGCATTTCGTGCCATCGATGTTGCAGGCGTTCATGACCTGCGAGCATGTCGAGCGCTGCGATACCTTGCGACGTGTCGTCTGCAGTGGCGAGGCGTTGCCTGCCGATCTGTCGGAGCAGACCTTGGCCCGATTGCCACACGCCAGCCTGTACAACCTTTATGGCCCTACCGAAGCTGCGATCGACGTAACCCACTGGACCTGCCGGCCATCGTGCCCGGGCAGCGTCCCGATCGGCACGCCCATCGACAACCTCAAGACGCACATTCTCAGCCGCGATCTGCTTGCGCTTCCTCATGGCGCAAACGGCGAGCTCTACCTGGGCGGCGTCGGCTTGGCGCGAGGCTACCATCGCAGGCCGAGCCTCACCGCCGAACGGTTCGTCCCGGACCCTCATGATGCCAGCCAGCAGGGTGGGGGGCGGCTGTACCGCACCGGCGACCTGGCGCGTTATCGAACAGGGGGCGTGATCGAGTACGCGGGGCGTATCGATCATCAGGTGAAGATCCGCGGCTTGCGCATCGAGCTGGGCGAGATCGAATCCAGTCTGCTTGAGCATGCGGGTGTTCGCGAGGCGGTAGTGATCGACATCGACGGGCTCCATGCCAAGCAGCTGGCTGCGTACCTGGTGCTTGATGAAGGGGCGGCCAGTCATGAGGAAATCCTGCAACATCTCAAGGCCGCATTGCCCGACTACATGGTGCCGAGCTACCTGGTGTCGCTGCAGGCCTTGCCGCTTACCCCCAATGGCAAGCTGGATCGCAAAGCGCTGCCCAAACCGGATGTGAGCCAGCAGCAGAAAGCCTACGTGCCGCCGCAGAGCGCGCTGCAAGCGAAGCTCGTGAGCATCTGGGCCGATGTGCTGAAGCTTGAAAGAGTGGGCATCACCGACAACTTCTTCGAGCTTGGAGGCGACTCGATCGTGTCGATCCAGGTCGTCAGTCGGGCCCGTCGGGAAGGTATACGTTTCACGCCCAAGCAATTGTTCCAGCACCAGACCATCCAGGGGCTGGCGTCCGTGGCAGAGCAGGATGACGGCGGCACCTCGACGCTCGACCAGGGGCCGATCATCGGCAGGGTGCCCTTGCTGCCCGCCCAGGCACGCTTTTTCGAACTGCAGGGCAATGGTGATGCACCTGACAGCATGGTGATGACGCTCAGGCCTACCCGTGCGCTTGACCCCGACACGACGGAAAAGGCCTTGCAGGCCGTATTGGCGCACCACGACGGGTTGCGGTTGGCGTTCAATGCCGCGCAGGAGGCGCACGGGGTGCCGCTTTCCGAACACCAGGCGCTTTGGCAGAAGGAGCCCGTGCTGTGGCTTGCAGCCGTGCAGGACCCGGCACAGTTGGGCGCGTTGGCCAGGCAGGCGAGTGCCAGCCTCGATGTGCATAGAGGCACCCTGGTCCGGGCAGTCCTGGCGACGCTGGCAGATGGCAGCCAACAGCTGCTGCTGGTAAACCATGCGCTGGCGATGGACGAGGCATCCCGGGACATCGTCCTGCAGGATCTGCGCCTGGTCTGCGAGCAGCTCGACGCAGGGCAGCCTGTGGCGCTTCCCGCCAAGTCCACCTCGGTTCAGAGCTGGGCGTACTCCGTGCATGACTCGCTCGAGGATGCTCCGAGCGTATTGAGCCATTGGCAGAAGGCACTGGCCGGGATCAGTGACGAGCTGGTTGGCAGCCCACGAGAAGTAGGGGCGCCCGCCGACAGTGCAACGTTGGGTACCTGGCTGGACCTCGACCTGACCCGACGCCTGACAGAGCAGGCCGCCGCAGCCTACCGCGCCGAGCCCGGCGACCTGCTGCTGGTCGCGCTGACGCGTGTCTTGGCCCGCTGGACAGGCCAGGACAGGGTCTTCCTTGGCGTGCAGGCAGATACCCGTCGCCAGACATGCTCGGGTGTCGACCTGAGCCGCACGGTTGGCTGCCTGGATTATCCGTTCCCTGTCGTTCTCGACATTGACAAGACCACGCTGGATGGCGCGATCAAGGGGCTCAAGCAACAGTTGCGTACGGCTGCCGACAAGCGCCTGTCGTTCGCCGCGTTACGCTATCTGGGAGACGAAGCCAGCAGGGAAACCTTGGCCGCATTGCCGGTGCCGCAGTGCTCCTTCAGCTACCGGAAGGCGCTGGCCAATGTGCTGTTCGAGCCATTGAAGAACGGGGAAGGGCGTGAATCGTCGTGCGGCAACGGTCTGTCGGTCGATGCTCGGGTATGGCCGGAGGGGTTGCGCATCGACTGGCGCTTCAGCTCACGGCGTTTCAGCGAGTCCACCATTCAAGGCCTGGCTGAAGCGTTTCATCTGGAGCTTGTGGCGCTGATCGAGCACTGCACCCTGCCAGGCGTCGCAGGGGCCACCCCGTCCGACTTCCCGCTGTGTTCGCTCAGCCAGACGCAACTGGACGAGCTGCCGGTTCCGATCGCCGAGATCGCCGACATGTACCCGCTGTCGCCTGCACAGAAGGGCATGCTGTTCCATTCGATCGAAGACAGCGGCAATGATCTCTACATCAACCAGGTCAGCCTGCCAATCAGCGGGCTCGATGTTGAGGCGTTCGTCGGCGCATGGGCAGCGGTCATCGCACGGCACGAGGTATTGCGCACCAGTTTCCACTGGGTCGGGCTGGATGAGCCGGTACAGATCGTGCACGCCCAGGCGCACATGCCGATGCGCGAAATCGACGCCCGGGCGGATGCAGCGCCGGACAGGTTGGCTGGTGAGGTCGCGCGTGAGGAGCTGGTGGCAGGTTTTGACCTGACGCAGGCTCCGTTGCACCGCATGGTTCTGGTTCGACTGACGTCGTCGAGTTACCAGATGATATGGACGAGCCATCACCTGTTGATGGATGGCTGGAGCAAGTCCAGGCTGTTTGCCGAACTGATGCAGCATTACGCCGGCCAACCGGTCACTGGCACCAGCGGCCGCTACGGCGATTTCATCGCCTGGTTGCAGGCGCAGGACAAATCTCGTCAGGAAGCGTTCTGGCGCGGCAGCCTGGCGCACAGCGAGGTGACGTCGCTCAGTCAGGCCGTGTACCCACGGCATACTTCGGATGAACCGGGCCACCACGCGCTGTATACCCGGCGTGACGCCGCATGGACCAAACGTCTTCAGCAGTACTGCCGAACGTTGCGTATTACCCCTAACACCCTGATCCAGGGCGCCTGGCTTCTGCTGCTGCAGCGCTACACGGGCAAGCGCAACGTCACTTTCGGCGCGACCGTGGCCGGGCGCCCAGAGTCGCTGCAGGATGCCGACACCACCTTGGGCCTGTTCATCAATACCTTGCCTGTGTCGCAGACGCTGGACCCTCTGATGCGCCTGGCGGACTGGCTGCAGGCCTTGCAGGCCTACAACGTCGAGCTGCGCAACTGGTCGCATACGCCGTTGAACGAGGTTCAACGCTGGTCGGCCGTGCCGGGGCAGAAACTCTTCGACAGCATCATCGTCTTCGAGAACTACCCTATCGACGAAGGTTTGCGTGAGGCGCCCGAGGCAGGTCTGGAGTTCGGTGATTCCAATGACGTGGGGGTCACCAACTTCCCCATGGACCTTGCGGTTCACCTCAACGATACGCTGATGATCGAGTACCTTTACCTGCGCAATGCGTTCAGCGAACAGGCGGTCGACGGTATTCGCCAGACCATGGAGTCGGTGCTTGAAACCCTGCTGCAGGATGCGCAGGTACGCCTTGGCAACCTGGACATTGTGCCCGCTGCGCAGCGCGCCCCTGTCGCGGACACTGCCACGCCAGCGCTGGCAAGCTACCGCCCGGAGCGGATGGCAGAGCTGATCATCGAGCACGCCCACGATCGCCCCGATGCCATCGCCCTGGTCTGCGGCGATGAGCGCATCAGTTATGCGGAGCTGGACCGCCGTTCGGGGCGCCTGGCGCTTGCCTTGCAGGCAAGCGGTGCCGGACCTGAAACGGTGGTTGGAGTGGCATTGCAACGCTCGGCGGAGCTGGTCGTCGCGCTGCTCGCCGTAATGCGCACAGGCGCCGCCTATGTGCCATTGGACCTGGAGTATCCGATGGAGCGCCTGGCCTGGATGATCCAGGATTCAGGCATGTCGTTGATGATCACCCGGCCAGAGTGCCGCGACGCTCTGCCGGCGCATGGCCACCTGCTCGTTCTCGCGCCTGATGCGCAGCCTGCCGATGCAGGCCCGGCGTTCGCCGACATTGCCGTGGACGAGCGTTGCCTGGCCTATCTGATCTATACATCGGGATCGACCGGCAGGCCCAAGGCCGTGGCGGTGTCTCAAGGCCCTCTGAGCCGGCATTGCCAGGCGATCATGCGGCTCTATGAAATGGGGCCTGCGACGCGAGAACTGCACTTCATGTCCTTCGCCTTCGACGGGGCCCAGGAGCGCTGGCTCAGCGTGCTTGCGAGCGGAGGCGCTCTGGTCATTCGCGATGGCGAGTTGTGGACTGCCGAACAGACGCTTCAGGCACTTTGGCAGCATGAAATCACGATCGCCTGCTTCCCTCCCGCCTACCTGAAACAGCTGGCAGAAGCGGTGCATGACGCGGGGCACGAGCCACCGCCAGTGGATATCTACTGCTTTGGTGGCGATGCCGTGCCCGAGCAGACCTTCGAGCAGGTCAAGGCTGCACTCAGGCCACGGCTGTTCACCAATGGCTATGGCCCGACCGAGACTGTGGTCACGCCGTTGCTCTGGAAGGTGGGCGGCGGCGCACGTTGCGAGGCTGCCTATGCACCCATCGGCCATGCGGTCGGCTGCCGTACGCTGCACATCCTCGACAATGACCTCAATCCGTCAGGTGTTGGCTTTGCCGGTGAACTGATGATCGGCGGTGATGGCATCGCCCGTGGTTACCATGGCCGTGCGGGCCTGACGGCGGAACGATTCGTGCCTGATCCGGCTGGCGAGGGCGGGCGCATGTACCGCAGTGGCGACGTAGTCCGACAGCGCCTGGATGGATTGGTCGACTACGTGGGGCGTGCCGACCATCAGGTCAAGCTGCGTGGCTTCCGGGTCGAGCTTGGTGAAATCGAAGCGTGCCTGCGGGCGCAGCCTGCCATCCGCAATGCCCTGGTGGTGGTCAGGGAAAGCCCGGTAGGCAAACAGCTTGTAGGCTACGTTGTCAGTGAGCAGGCGGGTATCGCTGGCGAACTGAAGGCGCGCCTGGCCGACCACTTGCCTGATTACATGGTGCCTGCCTACCTGATCGAGTTGGCGCAATTCCCTGTCACACCCAATGGAAAGATCGACCGCGTGCGATTGCCTGAACCCGAATTCATTTCGACGCAGTTCCAGGCAGCGAGAAACCAGCGGGAATCGATCCTGGTGGATATCTGGGAGCAGGTTCTACAGGTCGACGATTTGAGCATCACCGATAATTTCTTCGAGCGGGGAGGGGACTCCATCCTCAGCCTGCAAGTCGTCTCTCGTGTCAGAAACCATCCGCAGCTCGACCTGGACCTCAAGCTGCGTGACTTGATGCGTTATCAGACGATCGAGGCGATTGTTGCCAATTGGGAGGCCGCGCCTGCGGTGGTTGAGGCGCAGCTGTCGACAGAGGTCGACCAGCGCCTGTTCAACCTGCTGCCTATCCAGCAGTGGATGTTCGAGCAGCACCTGCCAGATCCCGCCCATTTCAACCAGGCATTGATGCTCAGGCCCCGGACGGCCCTGGACCTCGTCGCCCTTGAGCAGGCGCTGCAGCATGTCGAACTGCATCACGACGCGCTGCGGCTGCGTTTTTCCCAGCCGCACGGGCAGTGGATGCAGTGCTATGGCGAGCCTTCCGGTAGCACGATGCCCAGGCTGAACCTGCACCGTGTCGAGAGCATGGAGGCGATGACGGCACTGGCCAACCAGGCGCAACGCAGCCTCGATCTGGCGCAAGGCCCACTCTGGCGCACCCTGCACATCCAGCTGCCGGATGGGCAGGCGCGGTTGCTGTTGATCCTTCACCACTTGGTCATGGACGGTGTGTCATGGCGCATTCTCCTCGAGGACCTTCAGACTGCCTATGCGGCGTGCTGCCTTGGAACAGACCCTGTGCTGCCTGCACGGACCAGCAGCTACCGGTCATGGGTCGAGCGCCTGCAGGCCGAGGCAACATCCATCGAAGCGCAGCAGGGCGACTGGTGGCTTGATCAGGTTCGTCCTTGCGCCGGGAAGCTGCCCTGCGACAACCCGCGCGGTCGCAATCACTCCAGCCAACAGGCGGTGAGCCATTTCCGGCTGACGCCGCAACAAACGACGCAGCTCCTGAAGCAGGCCCCGGCTGCCTATGGCACGCAGGTCAATGACATCTTGTTGACGGCGCTCGGGCGTGCACTGGGCCGCTGGACTGGCCAAGAGGCGGTGATGGTGCAACTGGAAGGCCATGGCCGCGAGGACCTGTTCGAGGGCGTCGATGTCTCGCGTACCCTCGGCTGGTTCAACAGCCTGTTCCCGGTCCGCCTCACATCACGCCTGGACGACACGGCAGCGCAAGCCATTCGCAGTACGCAGCGACAGCTGGCAGCCATCCCCGAAAAGGGTATCGGCTACGCGGTCTTGCGCCAGTTCGGTTCGGGTGAGATGCGTCGGCAACTGCTTGAAGGTGCCCAGGCCGAGGTCACCTTCAACTACTTCGGGCAGTTCGATCAGCACTTCGACGAGCATGCGTTGCTGGAGCCAGCCGCTGATGATCCGGGCGATTGCTACCACGCCGATGCCAACCTGGTGAACCAGCTGCAGACGGTAGGGCAGGTCTACGACGGGGTGCTCTCGTTCCGCTGCATCTACAGCAAACGCCGCTACAGAGCCGAGACGATAGAGCGGCTGATGGAACAGTTCCAGCGCGAGCTGGTGGCACTGATCGAACATTGTGTGGACGTGACTGTCCCGGCCTGACGGCCGAGGACAGCAACGCCGAACATTTAGGGAGTTTCATGTTGAATAACGCTTTGGAAGCCTTCCTCGACCTGGCTGGCTTGAACCTTGATATCAAACCGCTGCACACGCTTTCTCCGGCCCAGGCACGGGCAACCTTCGAGTCGTCTTCGCAACGACTGCGCTGGCCCGTGCCTTGGGATCTGCGGGTCGAAGACCTGTCGGCTGTCGTGCGCGATGGCAGTTCGCTTGCGTTACGGCTTTACCGACCCTCGGTTGACGCGGGCGAGAACTTGCCAGTGGTGCTGTATTTCCACGGTGGGGGCTACGTGGTAGGCAGCCTGGACTCGCACGACGGCGTATGCCGAGAGCTTGCCGGGCGTACCCGTTGCGCGGTGCTTTCGGTCGGTTACCGGCTTGCCCCGGAACACCGGTTCCCGACGGCCCACGAGGACTGCGCAGACGCCGTGCAGTGGCTGGCGACCCAGGGGCGCCGCCTGGGGCTCGACCCGGCCCGGGTCGTGTTCGCCGGCGACAGCGCAGGTGCCACTTTGGCCGCTGCGCTGGCGATCGAAGCGGCAAGGCAGGGCCCGCAGGCGGCGATAACGCCTGTTGGCCAGCTGCTGTGCTACCCGATAACGGATGCAAGCTGCAAGCGTTCGTCGCACACCGTGTTCGGTGAAGGGTATTTGTTGGAAGACGAGACACTCGACTGGTTCTACGCGCAGTACGCGCAGTCCGACGAAGACCGCCGGGATTGGCGTTTCTCACCGTTGCTGGCGGATGAGCTTGCGGGGCTTGCACCTGCGATCATTCTGTTGGCAGGCCTGGACCCGCTGCTGGATGAAGGCAAGGCCTACGCGGCGCGGCTTGAGCAGGCCGGGGTGAACGTTGAATGTATCGTGGCAGAGGGCCTGACTCACGATCTGCTGCGAACACTGTCCATCGTGCCGGAAGTCACGGAGGTCTACGACCAGCTGGCCGTCGGCGTGCGCCGTTGGTTGCAGGCCGAAGGTACCGGCAGCCGATAACGCTGGCCGGGACGCAAAAAAATCCGATGCGCGTTTCCGGGCATCGGATTTTTTGCATTCAGGGCCAAGGTCAGCCCAGCGGCTTCAGTTTTCGTAGCGCAGGGTAAGGCCGAAGTTACGCGGTGCGCCGAAGTAGTTGCCCAGGTTGCTGTTAAAGACAGACGAATAGTACTTCTTGTCGAACACGTTGTTCAGGTTGAGTTGCACGCTCAAGTTGTTGTTGATCTTGTACTGCGTGTTGAGATCGACAAGGTTGTAGGCGCTCTGCTTCACATCGCCCAGGTAGATCTTGCTCTGATGGTAGACGTTGCCACCGACTCTCCAGTCCTGGAAGCGGCCAGGCAACTGATAGTTGGTCGAGACCTTGAACAGTCGTTGCGGGGCCGTTTCGGTCGAGTAGTCAGTACCTTTCTTGGCGCCGGCGACATACTCGGGATGGCTGTAGGTGTACCCCGCCATCACGTTCCACTGCGGCAGGACCTCACCCCCGACCTCGATGTCGAAACCACGGTTGCGTACCTTGCCGCCTTCCTCATAGCAGTTGTAGGCACCGCCTGGGCCACATTTCGCTGCTCCGTTGATCCTCTCGGGCATGTGGCTCTGGTCTACCTGGAAGAGCGCGATGGCGGTGTTGACGCGGCCACCCAGAAACTCGTTCTTGATCCCGACTTCGTAGTTGGTGCCGGTGATCGGGCTGAGCAAGTGGTTATCCACGCCATAGTTGGCTTGCAGTTGGTAGATTTCGGTGTAGCTGGCATAGACCGAGGTGTTGTCGGTGACATCGTAGACGATGCCGCCATACGGGATGATCTTGTTCTTTTCCTCGAACGGTTCCATCTCGTCCGGAGACTCGTACTTCACCGAGCTCAGGCGGCTGCCCAAAATCACATGCAGATCGTCGGTAGCGTTCAGGCGCGTCGCGGCATAAACCCCCTTGTCCTTGCGCACCGCCCGGTACTGCAAGCGCTCGCCACTGTAGGTAGGGGTGGCGACCAGGTGAGGGTCGAAATCGAGAATGTCGACGGTCGTGGGGTTGTCGTTGTAACGCGATTCGTTGATGAAGCGATCCTTGCGTGCCGTAGCACCGAAGACCAGCTCATGCTTGCGACCGAACAGGTCAAACGCACCATTGAGCGCCGCATCGAGGCTGATCTGCTCGTCGTCGTACTTGGTATCGTTGGTACGCAGTTGGAGCTGGTCGTTGCCCACGTTGGTGCCATACAAGGCAAGGAAGTCAGCATTGGACCAGGTCATGCTGCCGTTCACAGTCAGCTTCCAGTCCTCGTTGAATTCGTGCCGAACGTCGCCGAACACGGTGCGGTTGATCTTGTTCAGGTGTGCCCAGCCCGGCGCGAAGGAAGTCGATCGGGAGAAGGGGTAAAAGCTGCCGCTTTTCTGAGTTGGCAGGCCGCCCCAGTCATATCCGCCATTGTTGTCCTTCTGCAACACGGTACCCAGGCTGACCGTTGTCCAGTCGCTCAGGTCGGCTTCGCCGATCGCATAGAACAGCTGGTTGTCCTTGTTGGCCCTGTCCACGAAACTGTTGCCGGCACTGTAGAGCATGACCGTGCGCCCGCGAAGGGTGCCTTCGGCATTGAGCGGGCCACCAACGTCGATCTGGCCGCGGTAGTTGTCCCACGACCCTGCGCCGATCTCCGCCTTCATCTGGTAGGTATCGCCCGGGCGCTTGCGCACCAGGTTGATCGCTGCCGAGGGCGAGCCGGCGCCTTGCATCAGGCCGTTCGCGCCGCGAACGAACTCGACCCGATCATAGATCGCCATGTTGTTCACCGAAGTGACGTCCATGGAGAAGCTTTCCGAGATGCTGCTTGGCACACCGTCGTACTGCAGGTCGTTGACCTGGAAACCCCGAGAGAAGTAACGCGAACGCTCGGTACCGAAGTCCTTCACGGTATTGATACCGGTGGCAGCGCGCGCGACATCGTCGAGTGACTGCATGTTCTGGTCGTCCATCTGGCGACGCGTCACCACACTGACCGACTGTGGGGTTTCGCGAGGCGACAGGGCCAGCTTCGTTGCGGTATTGGTGGAACCGGTGATGTAAGACCCTGTTCCCTCGGTTGTGGCACCCAGGGTTCTGGACTGGATACTCGTGGCATCGAGCAGCATCGCGCTGCCACCTTCGTAGGCCGCCTGCAAGGTCAAGGTGTTGTCGCGCAACTGATAGCGCAAGCCACTTTCCCTGAGCAGCACGCGTACCGACTCATCCAGATTGTAGCGGCCGCTCAACGCACCTGAGCGCAGGTTCTGTACGGCATCGGGCTCATACAACACCTGCACGTCGGTCTGCTCCGCAAATGCCTTCAGCGCCGAGCTCAAGGGCTGTGCCGGGATATTCAAGGTCAGTTGCTGATCTTGCGCCTGGACGGCCAAGGGCAGGGCCAGGCTCAGGGCCAGTGCTGGCAGTTGGGCGTTGAATGCGCGTCGAAGGCCAAGCGCCCGGGTCAGGTGATTCAATCGAAGGTGGGTGGGCATTTCGGTGCTCGTTGTAGATGTTGAGTGGATAGGCTGGGCAGATCTTTTTTTAGGGTGACTAGGGGTATGACGCACGGCTGATGACAAACCGGAATGCAAATGTTTCGCTTTTATTGCATCAGGCGACGCACGCCTCGACGACCACCTTGCCGGCCGCCATGCGCACCAGCTGGTCGGCGACATCGAAATAGCGGTCATCGTGGCTGATGACGATGATTGTCTTGCCCAGGCGCTTCAGCTCGGGCAGCAGCTCGGTGTAGAAGATGCGCCGGAAGGTCGGGTCCTGGTCTGCAGCCCACTCATCGAACACCAGCACCGGGCGCTCTTCGAGCCAGGCATTGATCAGCGCCAGTCGCTTGCGTTGCCCGGTCGAGAGGTCGGTGGTGGTGAAGCTGCCGTCGCGGATGCTGACCTTGTGTGCGATTTCCAGCCTCTTGAGATAGACCTCGGCGCTCTCTGGCACCTGCTTGGCGCCCAGGAAGGGGTCGTCGAACAGGTAGTAATCGGAAAAGATGGTGGTGAAGAGCTGGCGATAATCGTCGCGATCCCGCGCGGTGATGGGCTGGTCGTTGATGCGAATCTCGCCTTGTTGCGGCGGGTACAGGCCTAGCAGCAGCTTGATCAGGGTGGTCTTGCCACAGCCGTTCTCGCCGACGATGAAGACGATATCGCCCTGGCGGATCTGCAGGTTTACCGGCCCCAGGGTAAACGGTGCGTTGCCGTCGACCGGAGGGAAGGCGAAGCGCACATCACGCAGCTCGAGGGTGCGCAAGGCGGGCAGCTGGCTGGCCTTGTCTTCGAGCAGCAGGTGCGGCTCTGGCGAGGAGAACCGTTCGGAGAGCTCGGCAACCCGGCGGAAGGCGATCTGGGCGCGGCTGATGATTGGCAGCGTGCCTATCAGGTATTCCAGTGGGCCTTTCATGTACAGCAGCACCAGGACGAAACCGCTCATGACCGCTTTGTCGCTGTTGGGCCATAACGATTGCAAGGCGAGCGCCAGGCCGATGACCACGAAGAACAGCATCGAGCCGAAGGTCTTGGCGATGACGAAGGTATTGATGGAGCGGATCTGGGTATCGCGAATCAGGTCGGCCGTGCCCTGGATGTTGCGGCTGAACATACGTTGGCGGCGAGCGCGGTGGATGCGCAGCTCCTTGGCGCCACCGGCGATCGCATTGTAGTGTCGTTGCAGCTCATCCTCGGCATCACGCGCCGCGACGAACCCCTGCATGCCCCGGGCCCGTGCGATGTACTGGACGACGGTGCCGAGGGCGATAGCGGTCAGGATCAGCAGGAACATGGGCAAGGACAGCATGGCCAGGTAGCCCAGGCAGCCCAGGGTGACGGTCAGGGCGATCGCCAGGGGCGCGAAGGCGAAGGCGAAATCGCTGATGGTGTCCACGTCATGCGTCAACACCGGGATCAGCCGATGGCTGCGATAGCGCTCGATTTGTTCGATGGGGGCCGACAGCACCTTCTCGCCCAGCGATTTGCGCAAGGCGGCAATGATGTGCTGGCCCACCCGGTTGCTACCGATGTCGGAAAACACCGAGCTGGCCAGGGCCACCAGGCAAAGCCCGGCGAAGCCCCAGACCACGCCTTGGGTCAGGCCGGAATCGTCGTGCAGGGCCCGGTTGATGGTGGCCAGCAGAAAGGTGATGCTGAGGCCGCCGACCATGCCCAGGATGACGGAAAGCGCGACGGTGTATTTAAACGGCTTGAGCAGGGCGAAGAGGTCCTGCACGGCGCCGCGGGTGGGCTGGGACATGATGTGCTCCTGAGTAGATCAGCCGACGCTGGCGGGGGGAGCAGCGCCTTGCGGGCGCTGCTGTTGGGTAGGTGTTAAACGAAGCCGCGGAGGGTGGATTTAGGCGGCTGACCTCAGCCGTGCATGACGTCAAGAAACGCCTTCAGGAAGGCCTGCATCTGCGCCGGTGTGCCGACACTGACACGCATCCACTGCGGCCACGCCTCGAATACCCGCCCGACCCGGATGTTGCGTTGCGCGAGTGCCTCGATCACAGGTTTGGCGGGGCGGCCGAGGGCCACCATGAAGCAGTTGGCCTGGGCGTCGGTGCAGCGGTAGCCGGCCTTTTGCAAGGCGTCGATCGTGTTCCGCAGAATGCCTCGATTGATGTGTTTTCGTTCACTGACCAGGTCTTCTTGTTGCAGGCTGGCAATGCCGCCCATGGCAGCGGCAAGTGGTACGAAGTTGTAGCCGTTCAGGCGTTGCAGGTCGGCGAGCAATGCTGGTTTGCCGACCACCAGCCCCAGGCGGGCACCAGCCATGCCATAGAGCTTGGAGAACGTTCTCAGGACCATGACGTTGTCATGGCTGACCGCCAGGTCCAGGCAGGAGGGCGCGTCGGTAAAGTGGATATAGGCCTCATCGATGATCGCCAGGCTGCCTGCCGGCTTGTGGGTGACCAGGTGCTCGATGTCGGCGCGTGGGGTCAGCGTGCCCGTGGGATTGTTCGGGTTGCACAGGTACAGCACCCCGGGTTGCCGGGTGGCGGCAAGCATGCCGCGTACGTCATGGGCGTGACGGGCATCGAGCGGCACCTCATGCACGGTTGCGCCGACAGCCCTGGCGCCATTGGCCACCGAGTCATAGGTCGGCGCGGCGGTGACCACGGTGCGGTTGTCTGCGTGGCGAGCCAAGGCGTACTGCAACGGCGAGCGGGAGCCGCAGAAGACGGCCACATGGTCTTCGGGGACCTGGTTTTGCCGGGCGAACAGCTCAGCCAGGCGGTATTCGTGTTCCGGAAAATAGTGCCCGCTCTGGCGAGCGCCCTGGTGCATTGCTTCGAGTGCCGAAGGGCAGGGGCCATACGGGCTCTCGTTGTAATCCAGGCGGATAATGGCGTCGTCCGCCGGTGGGTCGCTCGCGGCGCCCGCCGCCCAGGCGGGCATGGCGGGGGCGAGGCCGGTCAAGGTAGCGGCGGCGACGAAACGGCGTCTGCTCAAGGTGGGCATGGTCACTCTCCCTGTGGATTGTCAGTTGGGTTCACCGTCCTGAAGGGCGCGGGCTACCCGAAAGCCCAGCCAGTCGCCGCGCACGTCGGGTTCGCGCTCGTTGCGGTTGCCCGAGCGGGAGAAGATGGGCGGTTCCAGGTAGTCGTTGCCGCGAATCTGCCGGTGTGTGCAGGTACCACCGGTGGTCCAGGCGCTGCCGTCGGTGGGCGCGCCGACATAATCGGTATGCCAGCAGTCCTCGACCCACTCGTAGACGTTGCCATGCATGTCGTACATGCCGAATGCATTGGCAGGGAAGCTACCGACCGGTGCCGTGTAGGTGAAGCCATCACGCGGCCCGTAGGTGTTGGCATGCTTGCTGATCTGATAGTCCCCTTCCTGGTCGAAGGGGAACGGGAAGGGGCCGGTGGAGCCGGCGCGGCCGGCGTACTCGCGTTCGGCCTCGCTGACCATGCGGTAGGGCTTGCCGGTCTTCTTGGCGAGCCAGGCGATGTAGCCGCGCGCCTCATCCCAGGTCATGCAGACCGCAGGCTGCGTCGGGCCTTGCGGGTAGCTGGGCTTGCCGTTCTTGCACAGCCGCCCCGGGCGGTCGTCGCCGTCGGGCAGCACCGTGTGGGTTTCCTTGGCATAGGCCTGCCATTGCCCGGCAGTCACATGGAAGCGACTCATGGCGAAGGCCTTGGCGAAGGTCACGGTGTGCAACGGACCTTCATCGTCCTGTTTGCCCAGTTCGTCATCGGGGGTACCCATCACGTAGCTGCCGGCAGGCAGCACGACCATTTCCGGGCAATCCTTGCAGTCTTTGAAAACCTTGCCCGGTGCAGCCGGGTCGGCAGCGAGGGCTTCGAGCGACAGCGAGAGACAACCGAGGGCAATCAGTGAGGTCAGCCGTTTCATGGGTTTCCTTACGGGTAGTGGGCAACGGGAGGAGGGGCCGGCCTGGCGGCCTTCTGGGCGGCTTCCCACACACGCAGGAAGTTGGCGCCCCAGAGCTTGGCGATGTCTTCGTCGGAATAGCCACGCTGCATCAGTTCGGCAGTGACGTTGCGGCTCTGGCTGACATTTTCCCAGCCAACCACACCGCCGCCGTCGTTGAAGTCGGAACTGATGCCGACATGGTCGATACCGATCTTCTTCACCGCGTAGTCGATCGAGTCGACGTAGTCGGCCAGGGTCGCTTCGGGCTCGGCGCCGAGGATGTCGTAGAACGGCGTGAGGTATTCACCGAACTTTTTCTCCGACCAGATCGAGAACACCGGGTCGGTGGTGGTGCCCATCTGGGTCTGGTTCTGTACGTCTGGCAGGCCATACTTGGCGCGTAACGCGTTCATCTTTTCGATGGTCGGGCGCGAGAACGGCTTGAGGTAGTGGGAGTAGGCCACGATGTTGACCAGCCCGTCGGTGGCCTTGATGTGTGCCAGGTCCGCGTCGCTGAGGTTGCGGCGAATGTCCATCATGCCTTGCACCCCAGTGTGCGAGGCCATGACCGGTGCGCGGCTCAGCTGGGTGACCTGGGTCAGGGCCTGGCTGGACATCTGCGAGACGTCGATGACCACGCCAAGGTCGTTGAGCCGGGTGATGGCGCGACGACCGGTGTCGGAAAGACCGCCCAGCGGGTCGACCGAATCGCCCAGGAAGGGCAGGGGGCGCGCCGAGTCGACCCAGCTGTTGTTACCGACGTAGCCTGGCCCGAACACCCGCATGCCGCGTGCGGCCCAGTGGTCCAGCTTGTCGATGTCGTCGCCAAGGGGGGCGGCGTTGAGCAGGCTGATAATGATGGCGAACTTGCCTTCACTGACCAGTCGGCGGAAGTCGGCAGGGGTGTAAGCGATGCCGGCCTGCGCAGGGTAGTCCTTGGCGATGCTGGTGATGATCCGATAGCGAACTTCCAGTTCGTTGGCCATCGCCGCCTCGAACCCGGGTGTGGGGCGGTGCGGCCAATTGGGCCCACTCCAGAACTCCGGCCATGACCAGATTGCGATCGAGGCGCCGCTCAGGCGGCCTTTGGCGGCTTTCACCAGGTCGAACTGGGTCGGGCCGTCACGGTTTGCTTCCTCGCCATCGGTGCCATAGCTCAGCGGCACGTCAAGGTGCGCATCCAGGGCCGGGATGCGCGCCTGCAGGGCGTTGGCCCGCTGTTCGATTTCCCGGCCGTAGGGGTGTTTGGCAAGGTAGACCCAATACCACCAGGCGCCTGCGGCCGCCAGGAGCAAGAGCAGAAGGGCCAAAGCCCATGGCCATCTGCGCGAAAAAAAAGCCTGTTTCTTCATTGCGTACTCGACCGCCTGCACGACGGCCCCATGCCGTTCGAACTTGCTGGGTGAAACGAGCCGAGCCCAAGAGAATTTAGCAACCCTCTAAATCGCTCCCTCAACCATTCGTTTTCGCAGCAGGAGTCACGTCATGAGTACAGTGGATGAAAGTGTCACGTCGTAAGATCCTGGCGGGCCTGGTGGCCGCCGGTGTAGCACTGCCTGCCGGCTATTACGCACGGCAGGCGTGGCAGCGGGCCGAGGAAGTGGAGCTGAGCAGTGACGAGCCTGCGGTGCCGGTCGACGACCTGCCCAATGCGCTGTTGGGTGAACGCCTGGTCGGGATCTGGGACTGGCGCATGACGAGCGATCACCCGGCGCTGGCCGGGCTGGCCCGACCGCAGCAGCTGCTGCTCGACGTAGGGCAGGGTGCCCGTGCCGTGCGCGGCTACCTGGGTACTGCGCCCTATGGCGGTCAGGGTTTGCAGGTATACGGCCCGTTGGCTGCCGACCGGCTGCCGAAGGTGCAACTGAAGATGATGGCGGGTTCTGGCGAGGCCTATGACTGCGATGCCGTGCTGGATGAGATATGGGGCGACTGGAGCGAGGGGGGAGGCAGCGCGACCCTGAGTGGGCACGTACGCCTGGCAGGGACACAGGCGGGGCATTCCGGGGCGCAAGCGAGCTTTGTCGCCGTCCGCCGACCGTTCGTGCTGGCGCGTGAGCGGCTGCCGTACGTGGCGGCGCTGCACGAGGACCTGATTTCACCGCAGCGTCGCTACTATCACCAGCTCTGGCACGCCAGCCGCGATCGCTGGCACCGCATCGATGAATCCCGGCGGCAGATGGTGCGTGCGCTGGGTTGGCAGGTCGGCCCGTTGGGCAAGGAGCGCAACGCACGCGGGCATGATCGCCATCGCAACGGCTCCGGCGAGGATTTTCTGTTCATGCATCGGCACATGCTGCATGGCGTGCGCGAGGTCCAGGACCTGCGTTCCTGGGCAAGCCTGCCTGCGGCACGCCCATCGATCGGGCAGGGCGTTCAGGCGTTTTTCGATTACCTCGACAACCGCGACGGCTACAGCGTCCCGCCCAACTGGCAGGCGGCCGACGATGAAGCCTTCAGCCAGTGGCTGTACTACGTCAAAAGCAGCCAGGGGCTGCACGCCAACTTCCAGCTGTGGGAAGCCCAGCTGCATGATCCGCAATACCTCAGCACCCTGTGTCTGGGAGAGTTGGGTTCACGCATCGAATTGGGAATCCATGATTGGCTGCACATGCGTTGGGCATCCCTGGGGCGTGACCCGAACTCGGATTACCCGATGCCTTACGGGCGTCGCAACTACGATTTTTCCGAACGCTGGTTCCGCGCCGAGAACGACTTCCTCGGCGATCCGTTTTCCTCCCACGTCAACCCGGTGTTCTGGGCCTTTCATGGCTGGATCGACGACCGCCTGAACGATTGGTACCTGGCCCACCAGCAGGCGCACCCGGGGGAAGTGAAGCCGCAGATGATCGATGGTATTCCGTGGTTTGCGCCAGGGCGCTGGGTGCGTGTGGCCGAGCCTTGGCTGGGGCCTACGCGTGAAGGTTGCGGTGCCTGGGGGCTGGGCAATGGCGGCGGCACCGGGAAACTGGACATCGAGACCATGAAGCTGGCCTTGCAAGTCATTTTCAGCCCTGAAGAAGACGGCGATCGCCTGGCCGGCAGGGTGCCTCAGCGGCCTTGGTATGCCCGCCATCTGGCACCCGGCCCGCGACGTGACGGTTTGTAGCGTTGACAATTTTTGGCCGGTGTTGCAGCGGGTAGGGCTCCCGTCAGGGGGCTTGCCTACCTCGCTGTCATCAGTGTGTCCGACGCCGTCCAGCCGCCGCCCAATGCCTTGTAAAGCGCAACACTGGCCTGCAAACGCGCTTTGCGCAGCCGTACCCGTTCGGCCTGTGCTGTAAACAGGCTGCGTTGCGCTTCCAGCACGCTGAGCAGGTCTTCGGCCCCGGCCCGGTAGCGGTTCTCGGCCAGATCGAAGGCGCGTTGCGCCTGGTTGAGCGCTTCATGCTGCCAGTGTGTCTGGCGGTCCAGACCGTCGACGCTGTTCAAGGCCTTCTCGACTTCGCCGAAACTGGTGATCAGCACGTTGCGATAGGCCTCGAGCAGCTCGTCCTGGCGAGCGATGGCGCGATCACGCTCGGCGCGCAAGGCGCCATTATTGAAAATGGGCGCCGTCAGACCGGCACCGAGGTTGAGCGCCGGATTGCGCAGCAGGTCGATGGCTTTTCTGTCGCCAGTGGCCAGGCTGGCCGTCAAGCTCACCGTGGGGAACAGTGCTGCCCGCGCAACGCTGACATCCGCCTGAGCCGCAGCCAGGCGCGCCTCTGCGCCAGCGATATCCGGGCGACGCGTCAGCAGTTGGCTGGGAATACCGGCGGCAATGCTCGGGCCACTCAGTTGATCGAAAGGCTGATCGGCCAGTTCTAGCGCCTGGACCGGCACGCCAAGCAGGGTTGCCAGGGTGATCTGCGCATCGCGGGCCTCTTGTTGGTAGAGCGGCAACTGTTGTCGCTGGTTGGCCACAAGGCTCTCTTGCTGGGCCAGTTCCAGGGCAGTCGACGACCCGGCCTGGAATCGCGTGCGCACAAGGCTCAGGACCTTGTCGGCGTTTTCCAGGTTAAGCGCGGCGATGCGTGCCTGCTCGCGAGCGGCGAGGGCACTCAGGTAAGTATCGGCAACGCTGCTCGTCAGGCTCAGTTCGAGCGTGTCACGGTCACGTGCAGTGGCTTGCAGGCCAAGGCGGGCACTGTCACGCGCAGCGGCATTTTTACCCCAGAAGTCCAGCTCGTAGCTGGTCGTCAGGGCCGTGTTGAAGTAGCGGTAGGTCCGCTCGCGGTTCGACGTGTCCTGCTCGCTGTACCCTTGGCCTCGTAGCAAGCGCTGGTGATAGGCGTCGGCGCTGGCGTCGAGGCGCGGTAGCAGGGGGCCGCCGGCAATACGCAGGTCGGCCTGTGCCTGCCTGACCCTGGCCATGGCGGCGCGCAGGTCATGGCTGCCCTGGCGCGCCTGCTCGATCAGTTGGCTCAGTTGAGCGCTATTGAAAGTCGTCCACCACTGCGCGGAGGCCGCCGTGCCGCCAGCCGGACTTTGCCAGCTGGCAGGTGCAGCGATACCGCTGTCCAGTGGCGCAGGGGTGTGGCTGCAAGCACTCAGGATGGTCAGCAGCGGTAGCAGTAAAAACGGGGTTCTGGTCATGGTCATTCACTGGTCAGGGCGGCGACAGGGTCGAGGGCGGCGGCTTTGCGCGCAGGCATGAAACCGAAGATGACGCCCGTGGCTACCGAGCAGGCGAAGGCACCCACTATCGCCAGGGCAGAAAACGCCACGGCCACCTTGGCCAGGCTGAGAACCACGCCGATCAGCAACGCCAGGCAGACGCCAATCAGGCCGCCGGTCAGCGAAAGCACCACGGCTTCAGTCAGGAACTGGCGCAGGATGTCGCGCTGTCGGGCGCCGGTGGCAATGCGGATGCCGATTTCGCGGGTGCGTTCGCGGACGGTCATGAGCATCACGTTCATGACGCCGATCCCGCCGACCAGCAGCGAAATGGCGGCAATGGCGCCAAGCATCAGGGACAACCCGTTGCGTGTCGCCGCCTCGGCCTGGATCATCGCCGCGCTGTTGTCGATCTCGAAGTCTTCGATGCCACCGTGCAGGCTCAGCATCAGTTGGCGTATTGCGCGTTCGGTGTCATGCACCTGGGTGCTGTCGGCGGCACCGATGATCACGTATTCCGGGTGTTGCGTGCCGGAAAGACGTATGGAAACCGCTGAGTACGGCACGGCGATGCGCAGGTCGTTTCGCTGGTTGGCGCCACTGGAGCCTTTGCTGGCGAGCACGCCGATCACCTGGAAGGGCACGTTCTCGATGAGGATGTACTGGCCGATCGGGTCCTGGCCGTCAACGAACAGCTTCTTGCGCACCTCCGAGCCGATCACCGCCACGGTCGCAGCCGTGGCCAGGTCGTTGTCGGTAAAGAAGCTGCCTTCGCTGACGGGCCAGCTCATCAGCGTCGGGAACACAGGCGAATAGCCACCGATGGTCGACTCCAGGTCACGATTGCCAAAGCGCACCTGCGCTTCCACTGTCATGGCCGGCATGATGGACTTCACTTGAGGTAGCTCGGCCAGCGCCTGCACGTCGCTGAGGCGAACGTTGCCGGGCGGAGCGCGCGGTGTTGGAGGGGCACCGTTCATGAAGATGATGTTCGAGCCGAACGCGCCCATCTGGGCCATGACCTGGCGCTTGCTGCCTTCACCCACCGCCAGCATCACGACCACCGACGCGACGCCGATGATGATCCCCAGCAGGGTCAGCGCGGTGCGTGTGCGGTTGCTCCACATGACCCGCCAGGCGGCTTGCAGGGCGTCCCGGGTCTCGCCCAGCCAGGGGCTGCCCTGGCTGTCGGCACGCACCAGGCGCCCGGCCAGATCGACGGCTTGCAGCGCACCTGGGCGACGCGGTGGCGGCGCCTGGTCGGCGCCGCTGTCACTGATCACTTCGCCGTCGCGGATCTCGATGATGCGCTGCGCCCGGGCGGCCACATCGCGGTCGTGGGTGATCAGGATCACCACATGGCCTTGCTCGGCCAGTTCATCCAGCAGGCGCATGACCTCGGTGCCACTGTGGCTGTCCAGCGCACCGGTGGGCTCGTCCGCCAGGATGATGTGGCCGCCGTTCATCAATGCCCGGGCGATGGACACCCGTTGTTGCTGGCCGCCTGAAAGCTGGCGCGGGCGATTGCCGGTGCGCTCGCCCAGGCCCAGGCGTTGCAGCAGGGCCTTGGCCCTTTCGGCGCGCCGGGCCGCCGTGGTTCCGGCGTAGATCGCCGGCATCTCCACGTTTTCCTGCGCCGAGGCGGAGGGGATCAGGTGATAACCCTGAAACACGAACCCGAACGCTTCGCGGCGCAACCAGGCCAGTTCGTCATTGTTCAGGCCGGCAACATCCTGGCCGGCGAAGCGATAGTGCCCGGCGCTTGGGCGGTCGAGGCAACCCAGGATGTTCATCAGGGTCGACTTGCCAGAGCCCGAGGTGCCGACGATGGCGATGAACTCTCCGGCATGGACTTTCAGGTCGATGCCGCGCAACACATCGACCTGGGGGCTGTCGCCGCCGCCGTAGGATTTGCGGATGCCGACCAGCTCTATCAGCGGAGTGCTCATGTCAACCCTCACCGCCGACAGGGCCGATCAGCAGTTTGTCACCTTCCGCAAGCCCGTCGAGTATCTGCACGCGCAGGCGGTCGCTGAGCCCGGTACGTACCTGGCGCGTCTGCACGTCGCCTTTGCCGGTCAGAACATGGGCAGTCTGCAGCCCCTCGCCCTGGCCGCGTCCCTGAAGCGCCGCGATGGGCACGGTCAATACATCCTTGGCAGATCCGGCGACGAAGAACACTTGGGCAGTCATGTCGGCCATCAGCGCGTTGTCATCGTTGTCGACATCCAGCAGCACGGTGTAGAGCACCACGCGGCCGGTCCCGCTGCCGCTTGCCGTACCGGCGGCAACCGGGCTGCCGCCGCCCTGGCTGAGCTGATCCAGCGGTTTGGGCGGGATCGGCAGAATCTGCCTGACAGTGCTGGTCCAGCGCCTGCCGCCGCTGCCCAGGGTGGTGAAGTAGGCTTGCATGCCGGTCTTGACCTGGCCGATGTCGGCTTCAGAGACCTCGGCCCATACCGTCATCGGCGACAGCTTGGCGATCCGCAGGATCAGCGGGGTGCGTTGCTGCGCGTTCAGGGTTTGCCCTTCTCGTGCATCGACAGCCACCACGGTACCGCCGATCGGGGCGTAGATGCGGGTGTAGCCGAGCTGAGCCTGCGCGCTGCGCAACGTGGCCTGCGCCTGGAGAATCTGCGCCTCATACATGTCGATGCGCGCCTGGGTTGTCAGCACCTTGGCCTGGGCCGTCTGCACATCCTCTTCACGCGTGGCGCCGTCGCTGGCCATCCGCTGCTGGCGACGCAACTGCTGTTCGGCCAGGAGATGCTCGGCACGTTGCTCCTTGACCTGCGCTTTCAGGGTCTGGATGGCATAGCGCTCGGCATCCAGCTGGGCCTGTTGCGTGGCAGGGTCGATTTCCACCAGCAGTTGCCCCTGCTTGACGGTGTCACCGACTTCTACGTGCAACGTGCGGATCTGCCCGGAGGCCTGCGCGCCCACGTCGACGTACTGACGGGGCTGTAGGGTGCCCAGCGCGGTGACACTGGATTCGATGTTGCCACGGCTGACGCTGACGAACGGCCGCTGCTCGGCCTCGCCGGGCAACAGTTGCCAGGTGGCGAATGCGGCCACCGGAATAAGGCACAGCGCGAGCGTTACGGCACGACGGGTAAGGCGTTGAGGGATCATGCAGGATTTCCGACCATGAGAGGGCCGCTGTCACCAAGGATCAGCTAGGGAGGCTGCCGATTAAACGAAAGCGATCAGGGCGGATTTAGCGGGGAACGCGCGTTGCGGGCGTGGAAATGTAACAACGTCTTTAAGCTTGATGAGAATTATTATATTTTATGCGCCAGCGGTGCCATTACTTGGCCTGCAGCGGTCTTCTATCATCATCGGACAACAGGGAAAGCGCTTCGATGCCGTCTTCGGGTGTACTGCTCGAGCATTACTACCGTGAACTGGTCGGGTTCCTTCGTTCGCGTCTGGGTAGCCATCATGCTGCTGAAGATATCGCGCAGGAGGCGTATCTGCGGGTACTCGAGCGGTGTGACGACACGCAGATCTCCCATCCCCGCGCTTTCCTTTACCGCACCGCCCTCAACCTGGTCACCGATGGACATCGGCGCAACCAGCTTCGTCGCGCCGAGCCTCTGGAGGTTCTGGAAACCGATGAGCGATTCTTCGTCGCCCCCGTGCACGGCGCCTGTCGCCAGGAAGAGCGCCTGGAGTTGCTGCAGCGTGCAGTGGCGGAGCTGAGCGAAACCTGCCGGGCGTGCTTCTTGCTGCGCAAGCTCGAAGGCCTGTCACATGGGGAGATTGCCACGCGTCTGGGCCTGTCCAAGGCCATGGTGGAGAAGCACATCGTCAACGCCATGAAGCATTGCCGGCTGCGTATGCGTGAGTGGGCCGAGGCCTGAGCGTACGTTCGGCTTGTCGGCCCACTTTTCGATAGCGTCAGCTGCCTGACGAGGTACCGAATGTGAGGGTGCCCTTCATCATGGTGGAGTGGAAAGGGTAGGAGCAGAAGAACGCGTACGCCTGGCCTGCCTGCAGCATGCCGGTGTCGAAAGTGACCGAATCTTTTTCGCCGCCCCCGATCAGTCGGGTATGGGCGAGCACGCGCTTGTCGCCCGGCTGGAGGTAGTTATCGGCCTCACCTGCCGCAGCGCCATCGGTGGTCACGCCTTTGATGTCGTCCTTTTTGGCCAGCACCCAGTTGTGGCCCATGATATTCCTGGGCAGTGTGCCGGTGTGCAGCAAGTTAACGGTAAAGCGTTGGCAGGTCTGCGGTACGGTGATCGTTTTCAGGTCGTAGGTCATCTGGTCGGTACTGTGAATGTCTACCGAACAGGGCTCGGCGGACCATGCGACGCTGGACAGGGTCAGGGCGAAAAAGGCTAGGGCCGGGCGAAACATCTGGGTTCTCCGCGAATGTAAGAGGCGATGCCTTGGGGCATGAGCCTCCTTTAAACGAAGTGCGAGCGTCTGGGTTTAGGCGCGCGGTTACCTGCACGGCTTGACGGGGTGAGCGCAAGTGGCAAACCGGAGTACCGGGCTAAAGGCAAATGCAAATTCCGTCAGTCAATCACTTGATTTATGCGGCGTTCCCGACTTCTATCAAAGTAGACCGCTGCCAGGCATGGCCCTGACAGTAGCCTTAACGGGCGCAGTAAGGTCATGGAATGTACCCATTACCCAGCTGCCCAGGCCCGACCATGGCAAACAAGACCCTGCGCATTCTCATTGCCGATACCCACCCCTGCCAGCGGTTGCAGCTGGAGCGGCTGCTCAATGGCCTGGGCTACTACCGGATCGCCCCCGTTGACAGCTTCGAGGAGCTGCAGCGTTTGGTGCAGTGCGCCTTGCAGCCTTTTCACTTGCTGCTGGGCAATATCGAACTGGCCAGCCATGCCGGGGTAGACCTGGAGCGTTTTTGTCGCGTCAGTACACAGATCCAGCACGCCCTGCTTTACCATTCCAGCCAGTTGAAAGTGCCTGCGGTGCCGCAGGCCGAGCGCCAGGCGGTCAGCCTGAGCCTGCCGCAGGTGCCCGATAACGAGGCGCTGGAGTCATTCATGGCGATCATCGACGGGCCGATGCTGGTCGGCAAGTTGCCGCTGCCGGGCGCCATGCCGGCGGCTACCGCGCGGCCACGGCCGCGGGCCAACTTCGCGCACACGGTGTTCAACCGCTAGCGGTGCAGCAGGTGGGGCAACGGGGCAGCTATTTGCTATCCTCTTGCCCTTTGCCGATTTGCGGACCCTGCCATGACTGCCATCGATACCGCTCGCCCGCCCCGGTTCAGCCGCGGCGACCATCGGACCCTGGGCCTGGCGGCACTGGGTGGCGCGCTGGAAATCTACGACTTCATCATTTTCGTATTTTTTGCGCTGACCCTCAGCCAGCTGTTCTTCCCGCCCGAGATGCCAGAGTGGCTGCGCCTGCTGCAAAGCTTCGGGATCTTTGTCACCGGCTACCTGGCGCGGCCGTTGGGCGGCATCCTGATGGCGCACTTCGCCGACCACCTGGGGCGCAAGCGGGTGTTCAGCCTGAGCATCCTGATGATGGCCCTGCCGTGCCTGTTGATCGGGGTGATGCCGACCTATGCCGACATCGGCTATGCCGCGCCGTTGATCCTGCTGGCGCTGCGCATTCTCCAGGGCGCGGCAGTGGGGGGCGAGGTGCCGAGTGCCTGGACCTTCGTCGCCGAGCACGCGCCTGCCGGGCGACGCGGGTATGCCTTGGGCTTCTTGCAGGCCGGGCTGACCTTCGGCTACCTGCTGGGGGCACTGACCGCGACGTTGCTGGCGCAGGTGTTCACGCCGCAGGAAATCCTCGACTACGCCTGGCGCTACCCGTTCCTGCTGGGTGGCGTGTTTGGTGTGATTGGCGTGTGGCTGCGCCGCTGGCTTAGCGAAACACCGGTGTTCCTTGCCCTGCGTGCGCGCCAGGAACAGCCGGTGAAATTCCCGTTGCGGCGGGTGCTGGGCGAGCACCGCCGGGCGTTGATTCCGGCGGCATTGCTGACCTGTGTGCTGACCTCGGCCGTGGTGGTGCTGGTGGTGATCACCCCCACGGTAATGCAGCAACGCTTTGGCATGAGCGCCGGGCACACCTTCGCCCTGAGCAGCGTGGGTATTGTTTTCCTCAACATCGGCTGCGTGCTGGCCGGGTTGCTGGTCGACCGTGTAGGGGCTTGGCGTGCGCTGATGCTCTACAGCGTGTTGCTGCCGCTGGGGATCGGTGCGCTGTACGCCAGCCTGGTGGGGCAGTGGGAGATGACCTGGCTGGCTTATGCGCTGGCGGGGCTGTCCTGCGGCGTGGTCGGTGTGGTGCCGTCGGTGATGGTTGGATTGTTCCCGGCCGAGATTCGCGTGTCGGGCATTTCCTTCACCTACAACGTGGCCTACGCGCTGTGGGCCAGTACCACGCCGCTGGCGCTGATTGCGCTGATGCCGTGGAGCCCGTGGGTGTGTGTCGGGTTTTGTCTGATCATGGGCACGGTGGGGCTGCTGACAGCCTTGTATTTCGGGCGTCGGGAGCCATTGGCGTTCGCGGCGGAGCCGATGCCGATCATGTGTGGTGACAAATGAGCCGGTAACGGTCTTGGTGTATTGAGGCAGACTTCAAGGGCATTGAATCTTTCAAGGAGCTTGAAATGAAATGTCCCCTATGTGGAGGTGCGGAGCTAGAAGCGCAGTCTCAAGGCATGCCTTATCAATATAAAGGTGAGTCGACTGTCATTCCCGATGTGATTGGCGATTACTGTTCTGCTTGTGGTGAGGTAATTTTGACTCATGACGAAGCTACGCGCATTAGCGCTCTGATGTCGGCATTCGAACGCCAAGTCGATGATGTAGGTGTGTAATGCAGTTTGCTCGAGACTGCTTATATCGTGGGCGGTGCTGCCCAATCAGTTGAAGCAAAAAGCCCCCGGCTCGTGAGAACCGGGGGCTTTTTGTTGCCGCAAGGGCAGGGGCCTTACATGTTCGGGTAGTTTGGCCCACCCGCGCCCTCAGGGGTAACCCAGGTGATGTTCTGGGCCGGGTCCTTGATGTCGCAGGTCTTGCAGTGCACGCAGTTCTGCGCGTTGATCTGGAAGCGCTTGTTGCCGTCTTCCTGGGTGACCACTTCGTACACGCCTGCCGGGCAGTAGCGTTGTGCCGGTTCGTCGTACAGCGGCAGGTTGCTGGCGATCGGCACGTTCGGGTCGGTCAGCTTCAGGTGGCAGGGTTGTTCCTCTTCGTGGTTGGTGCTGGAGAGGAATACCGAGCTGAGCTTGTCGAAGCTGAGCTTGCCGTCCGGTTTCGGGTAGTCGATCTTTTTCGAGTCGGCCGCGAGCTTGAGGCAGGCGTAGTCCGGCTTGGTGTCGTGCAGGGTGAACGGCAGCTTGCCGCCGAACCAGTTCTGGTCCACATAGTTGAACGCGGCGCCCAGCAGCGGGCCGAACTTGTGCATGGCCGGGCCGAAGTTACGGCTGGCGAACAGTTCTTCGTACAGCCAGCTCGCCTTGAAGGCGCTGACGTAGCTGTTCAGCTGATCGCCGCCCTCGCTGCCGGCGAGCAGTGCGTCGGCCACCGCCTCGGCGGCGAGCATGCCGGACTTCATCGCCGTGTGGCTGCCTTTGATCTTGGCCACGTTCATGGTGCCCAGGTCACAACCGATCAGTGCGCCACCATTGAAGACCATTTTCGGCAGCGAGTTGATGCCGCCCTTGGCCAGGGCGCGGGCGCCGTAGCTGATGCGTTTGCCGCCTTCGAGGTACTGGCTGATCACCGGATGGTGCTTCAGGCGCTGGAACTCATCGAATGGCGACAGGTAAGGGTTGGCGTAGGACAGGTCGACAATCAGGCCGACCACCACCTGGTTGTTTTCCAGGTGATAAAGGAACGAACCACCGGTGTTGTCCTTGGCCATCACGTCCAGCGGCCAGCCAGCGGTGTGCACCACCAGGCCCTGCTCGTGCTTGGCCGGGTCGATTTCCCAGATTTCCTTCAGGCCGATGCCGTAGTGCTGCACATCGGACTCGCTGTCCAGGTTGAAGCGCTTGATCAGCTGTTTGCCGATGTGGCCACGGCAACCTTCGGCGAACAGGGTGTACTTGCCACGCAGCTCCATGCCCGGGGTGTACATGCCGTCTTTCGGGTTGCCTTCACGGTCCACACCCATGTCACCGGTGACAATGCCGCGCACCACGCCGTTTTCATCGAACAGCGCTTCCTGGGCGGCGAAGCCTGGGTAGACTTCCACGCCCAGGTTCTCGGCCTGCTGGGCCAGCCAGCGGCACAGGTTGCCCAGCGAGATGATGTAGTTGCCTTCGTTGTGCATGGTCTTGGGCACGAACAGGTCAGGCACCTTGGTGGCGCTGCCGGCATCCTTGAGCACGTAGATGTCGTCACGCTTCACTTCGGTGTTCAGCGGCGCGCCGAGTTCCTTCCAGTCGGGGAACAGCTCGTTCAGGGCGCGGGGTTCGAACACTGCGCCGGAGAGGATGTGGGCGCCCACTTCAGAGCCTTTTTCCACCACGCAGACGCTGATTTCGCTACCGGCTTCGGCGGCCTTCTGCTTCAGGCGGCAGGCGGCGGACAGGCCCGCCGGGCCGGCGCCGACGATGACCACGTCGAATTCCATGTATTCGCGTTCCACTGGTTCTCTCCTACTCATCAAGGCTCGTGCTGTTGCTTTGTCTTATGGGTGCTTGCGCGCAGTGGCTCATCACGGGAGCGGAACTGTAGCTGCGCAAATGACGGACTACACCGTTTTGTCTTGGCCGCGCATTATATCTACACCACTTGGCGGGTCCAATACAAACGTTTGTTTGAATTTGCCGCAGGCCAGTAAAATCACAGGAGCGCGGCTGGAGGGTGACCGATTTGCCGTATTGACCGGATGGGGTGTTACGGTCAAGATACGAGCGGTTTTACGTTCGCCGTAGGCTTGCAGCCGGGCGCAGGTACACCTCTAAAGACCAGGTGTGGAGCAGGGTTTTGCGGCCTTTGGCCGGTTTGTAGTGGAGTTTACACGCCACGACAGAAAATGACCCGTGAGTATTTGTCGCAATGGTCCGAACAAGACTGTTCGGTCACTGTGAAGTTATTGCCTCCCGATACGTTTTTAGAGGTGCCCTTGTACCCACGCGCATCGCAGGGCTCAGTCCCAGGCGACTATCTATTCACCGGAGAGTAACGAGGAATCCATGAAGGTTCTTGTAGCTGTCAAACGAGTGGTCGACTACAACGTCAAGGTTCGCGTAAAGGCGGACAACTCCGGCGTCGACCTTGCTAACGTCAAGATGTCCATGAACCCCTTCTGCGAAATCGCCGTGGAAGAGGCTGTCCGCTTGAAGGAAAAGGGCGTTGCGACCGAGATCGTCGTCGTTTCCGTCGGCCCGACCACTGCCCAGGAGCAACTGCGTACCGCCCTGGCCCTGGGTGCCGATCGCGCCATCCTGGTAGAAGCCGCTGACGAACTGAACTCCCTGGCTGTGGCCAAGGCGCTGAAAGCCGTTGTCGACAAGGAGCAGCCACAGCTGGTCATCCTCGGCAAGCAGGCCATCGACAGCGACAACAACCAGACCGGCCAGATGCTGGCTGCGCTGACCGGCTACGCGCAAGGCACCTTCGCCTCCAAGGTGGAAGTGGCTGGCGACAAGCTGAACGTCACCCGTGAAATCGATGGCGGTCTGCAGACCGTATCGCTGAACCTGCCAGCCATCGTCACCACCGACCTGCGCCTGAACGAGCCGCGCTACGCGTCGCTGCCGAACATCATGAAGGCCAAGAAGAAGCCGCTGGAGACCGTTACTCCGGACGCGCTGGGCGTTTCCCTCGCCTCCACCAACAAGACCCTGAAGGTTGAAGCCCCGGCTGCCCGCAGCGCTGGCATCAAGGTCAAATCGGTGGCCGAACTGGTCGAGAAGCTGAAGAACGAAGCGAAGGTAATCTAAATGACTATCCTGGTTGTCGCTGAATACGAAAACGGTGCCGTAGCCCCGGCTACCCTGAACACTGTTGCTGCCGCCGCCAAGATCGGTGGGGATGTGCACGTGCTGGTCGCTGGCCAGAACGTCGGTGGCGTTGCCGAATCTGCTGCCAAGATCGCTGGTGTGGCCAAGGTGCTGGTTGCCGATAACGCTGCCTACGCCCACGTGCTGCCAGAGAACGTCGCGCCGCTGATCAAAGAGCTGGCGAGCGGCTACAGCCACGTGCTGGCCCCGGCCACCACCAACGGCAAGAACATCCTGCCGCGCGTTGCCGCGCTGCTGGACGTGGACCAGATTTCCGAGATCATCTCGGTCGAGTCTGCCGACACCTTCAAGCGCCCGATCTACGCCGGTAACGCCATTGCCACCGTGCAGTCGAGCGCTTCGGTCAAGGTCATCACTGTGCGTACCACCGGCTTCGACCCTGTCGCCGCCGAAGGTGGCTCGGCCGCTGTTGAAGCTGTTGGTGCTGCGCACGACGCTGGCATTTCGGCCTTCGTTGGCGAAGAGCTGGCCAAGTCCGACCGCCCAGAGCTGACCGCTGCCAAGATCGTCGTGTCCGGCGGCCGTGGCATGGGCAACGGTGACAACTTCAAGCACCTGTACAGCCTGGCCGACAAGCTCGGTGCTGCCGTTGGTGCTTCGCGCGCTGCGGTTGACGCCGGCTTCGTGCCGAACGACATGCAGGTCGGCCAGACCGGCAAGATCGTTGCGCCACAGCTGTACATCGCCGTCGGTATCTCTGGCGCGATCCAGCACCTGGCCGGCATGAAAGACTCCAAAGTGATCGTTGCGATCAACAAGGACGAAGAAGCGCCGATCTTCCAGGTGGCCGACTACGGCCTGGTCGCTGACCTGTTCGAAGCGGTACCGGAGCTGGAAAAGCTGGTCTGATCCGCCTGCTTCACTTATAAAGAACCCGGCCCTCGTACAGGGGGCCGGGTTTTTTTGTGGTCTGTTCCGGCCCTATCGCCGGCAAGCCAGCTCCCACAGGCACTGCACTGTTCTCAGGGCTTGTGCGCTACCTGTGGGAGCTGGCTTGCCGGCGATAGGGCCGGGCCAAGCAATACAAGGAGTGAGCAATGGTGCTGCGTAAAGCAGGCAGGGTACTGGCATGCGTGGTGGTGTTGGTTTCGCCGCTGGCCATGGCGGCTGGCAAATGCGAACGCCTGGTGGCAACCGGCAGCCCTGATGCACCGCCCTATTCGTGGCAAGACCCACAAGACCCTAAACACCTGATCGGCGCCAACGTCGACCTGTTGCGTCAGGTGGCTGGCGAGCTGGGTGTAAAAGTCGAAGTACTGAGCGCAGGTCGCCGCGACCAGGCACTGGAGGAAGTGCGCAGTGGGCGCATGGATCTGTTGCTCGACACCCTCATGCAGGTGGAGCAATTGACCGCGCTGGACTACATCCACCCGCCGTTGCAGCTCAACGAGTACCTGGTGTGGACGCGTCATGATGCCCAGCTGACCTTCGATGGCCCGGCGGACCTGGCCAGGTATCAGGGCAGCTTGTCCGAGCGCGCACGGCTAACCCCGGCCTTCACCGCCTTCGCCAAGGCCCAGCTCAAGCTGGTGCCGGCGCAGAACCTTACCCAGGCCTTCCAGAAACTGGTGCTCGGCCAAGTGGACTACGTGCTGGCTGGCCGCTATTCAGGCATGGCCATGGTCCAGAGCCTGGGTATGAGCAATGACCTGATCGCCCGTGGCCTGCCGGTGGACCGGCCAGGCCTGTACCTGGCCCTTTCGCACAACTCGGCCTGCAATGACAGCTGGTTGCGTGGGCAATTGGCGAAAAAACTGACAGAATTGCCGATCTCCGGTGCGTCCGAGGCGGTCCTGCAACGAAATGTCGAGCGCTGGAAAGCGCAGTTGCAGGTGCCGGCGGACGCCCCCAAACACTAGGAAGATTGCGTGAGAACCCAACCACTAATCCTTGCCTTGGCCATGCTTGGCCTGGCTGGCTGCGCCAATGATCCGGCCCCTGACGAGCAGATGCGCATTTCCGAACAGGCCCTGGAGCAGGCCAAGGCCGTAGGTGCCACCGAGCAGGTCGAAACGCTGAAGCTGGCTGAAGACAAGCTGGCCCGGGCCAAGGCCAACATGCTGACCGAAGACTACCGCGATGCGCGTATGCGTGCCGAGCAGGCCGAGCTGGATGCACGCCTGGCCGAGGCCCAGGTGCTGAACCAGAAGAGCGAAGAGCAGCTGCAGCTGCTGCAGTCGCGGGTCAAGCGCCTGCGCAAGCAACTGGAGGTGCAGCCATGATCCGCCGTACGCCGTTGGCCGCGCTGGTAGTGCTGGCGCTGGCCGCAGGCTTGCAAGGCTGTGCCAGCCAGCGCAGTTCTGCAGCGCTGGATGAAGCCAGTGCCGCCTTCGCGAAGGTCAAGGATGATTCCGATGTGCTGCGCAGTGCGCCGCGTGATGTGATCCGCGCGGGCGAGTCGCTGGCCCGTGCCGAGCGTTTGTCCAGCTACATCGGCACCGGTTCCGATGTGCGCCATTACGCTTACCTCAGCCAGCGCTACAGCGAAATTGCCCGTGAGCATGCCAAGCTGGCGCTGAACCAGGAGCGCCAGACCAAGCTCGACCTGGAGCGCCAGCGCCTGCAGCTGGCCTTGCGCGAGGCCAAGCTGGCCAGCGTGCAGCAACAGGGCAAATGGGTCGAGTCGCAAATCGCGGCACTGGCCTCGGAGCAGACCGACCGTGGCCTGGTGATGACCTTGGGCGACGTGCTGTTCGATACCGGCCGTGCCGACCTGAAGAACTCGGCCAGCCGCACCGTACTCAAGCTGGTGCAGTTCCTTCAGCTTAACCCGCGTCGGGTGGTACGCATCGAAGGCTATACCGACAGCACCGGCGCGGCCGAGGACAACCTGAAACTGTCTCGCGACCGGGCGCAGGCCGTGGCTGACATGCTGGTGGACCTGGGCATCGACGAAAAGCGTTTGCAGGTCGAGGGCTATGGCGACCAGTACCCGATCGAGGCCAATGCCTCTGAGCGGGGCAGGGCGCAGAACCGTCGGGTGGAGATCGTGTTTTCGGATGACAAGGGGCGGCTCGCGCCAGCGCGCTGAATCTTGTGAAAAGGGGCCGCTTTGCGGCCCATCGCCGGCAAGCCAGCTCCCACAGGGACTGCGCAGGTCTTAAGTATTGTGCTGTCCCTGTGGGAGCTGGCTTGCCGGCGATGGGCTGCAACGCAGTCCCGTTTTTTGTCGGCCTGATCGTTTCGATAGTTATCACGCTGTTGTATTGTCGACTATGTTGCATTCTGTCCCAGTACACTTTGCAACTGTTACGGTATCCTTTACCGTCATCGAGCCGCACAAGAACAACGAGCCTGCCGCCATGACCAACCTGCTGCTGTACCAGCGTATCGCCCAGCAACTGGCCGATGACATCCGCCGTGGTGTCTACCAGCCAGGCGAGCGGGTACCCTCCGTGCGCAAGATGAGCGCCCAGCTCAATGTCAGCCATGCCACGGTGCTGCAGGCCTACGCCAACCTCGAAGATCAAGGGCTGATCCGTGCGCGGCCGCAATCTGGCTACTATGTGCACCAGACGCCCGCCTTGACTGCGCAAACCCCCGACATCGCCCGGGTGGAGCGCCCTGGTCTGGTGACCCGTGCCAGCATCATCCAGCAAGTGCTCACCGAGGCGCGCCGTGATGGTGTGTTCCCGTTCGGTGCTGCGGTGCCTCATGTCGATTACTTGCCGGTGCGTGCCCTGCACCAGCAAATTGCCAAGGTCACCCGCTTTCACAGCCCGCGCGCCTTCAGCTACATGTTCAGCCCAGGCTTCGAGCCGCTGCGCCGGCAGATTGCCATTCGCATGCGCGATGCCGGTGTACTGGTCGACCCGCGTGAAGTGATCGTGACCCACGGTTGCGTCGATGCGCTGCAAATGTCATTGCGTGTGCTGACGCGTCCGGGGGACTTGATCGCTGCCGAGTCGCCGACGTATTACGGCTTGCTGCAGCTGGCGGACCTGCTGGGCCTGAAGGTGATCGAGATCCCCAGCGACCCGTCCACAGGCATCAGCCTTGAAGCTTTGCAGCTGGCGGCCAACCAGTGGTCGATCAAGGCCCTGGTACTCACCGCGCGGCTGAGCAACCCGCTGGGTGGCACCGTCCCGGAAGAGCGGCAGAAACAACTGCTGCGCCTGGCATCGGACTTCGATATCCAGATCATCGAAGACGATATCTATGGCGAGCTGATGTTCGAGCAGGGCAAGACCAAGGCGCTGAAGGCGTTCGACCGGCTGGACCGGGTAATCTATTGCTCAAGCTTCTCCAAGACGCTGTCCCCCGGCGTACGTGTTGGCTGGATGATTGCCGGGCGCTACCAGGACGAGATCCAGCGTCTGCAAACCTTCACTACCCACTCGGCGTGCAGCGTGACGCAGATGGGGGTGGCGGCCTACCTGGAGAATGGCGGCTACGACCGGCACCTGCGCTACATCCGCCAGGAGTATCGCAAGAACCTCAGCGCCTACCAGTTGGCAGTGCAGCAGCACTTCCCCGAAGGCACCCAGATGACCCGGCCCACGGGCGGTTTCATTCTGTGGGTGAGCCTGCCCGGGCGGGTCAACACCCAGGAGCTGCATGTGCGGGCGCTGGAGCAGGGCATCAGCATTGCGCCGGGGCTGATATTCAGTAATACAGAGCAGTTCAACCACTGCATCCGCCTTAATTGCGGTATTCCGTGGAACAAGGAGGCCGAGCGTGCCGTGATTACCCTCGGCTTGCTGGCTCAGCAGTTGTGCCGGGAGCCTGCGCTCACACTTTTGTAAGGCTTGCCAGCTGCCTGTGGAACAGGGAGCATACGCACCTTTCCTGCCAGTCTGTCCATTTGCCATGAATGCTCTACGCCGTTTTGCCCTGATCTTGTGCCTTGCACCGTTCTGTTGTGTGCCAGCCATGGCTGCGCAGCCGGCCGGCCAGGCTCCGGTAACCCAGGGCAAGCCAGTGCAGAAGAAGGCGACAGCCAAGCCTGCGCAGAAGCAGGCGGTAAAAAAAGCCGCCAACAGCAAGGCCAAGGCGCACAAGCCGGTCAGCAAGGCGGTGGCCAAGCCACTGCCCAAGGCAAAGCTTGACCTCAGCCTGCCGGTCGATATGGTCAACTCACTTGAGCCGAACGTTGGCACCCCGTCGCCGATTCAGCGACGCAAGCCCTTGCTGCCGCCCATGTTCACCGAGAAACCAGAAACCAACGACAGCCCGTTCCAGCTCAATGGCCGGCTGATCAACAACGAAATGCAGTTGCAATTGCGCAACGACAGCCGTCATGACGTTGAAGGGGCGGCCATCGATTTCGAGTACCGTCAGTAGCAGGCAAACTGACTGCCGGGTCACTGCACATTTCATCGTGCCAGCAATTTCAAACGCCTGTTTGAGCGGTTACTATCCAGGGACGTTCGTCCCGTTTTGTTCCAGGGAGTCCTGATTTTGGTGAATAGCCATGAATTGCCGTGAGGGCTGCGGTGCCTGCTGCATCGCCCCGTCCATCACTTCTGCGATGCCGCGCATGCCCAATGGCAAGCCGGCGGGCGAGCGCTGCCTGCACCTGACGGCTGCCAACCTCTGCGACCTGTTTGGCAAGCCCGAGCGGCCGGCGGTGTGTGGTGGCTTCAAGGCGGATGTCGAGGTGTGCGGCAGTGACCGTGACGAGGCAATCAGGATTCTGGGTTGGTGGGAGCAGATGACGGCGGCGTGACAAGCTGGATCTTCGACAACAAGGATAAACATGATGAGATCGTTCAAGCGTATTGCACTGCTGTGTGGCATGGGTGTTTTGCTGTCGCCGGTGGCCTGGGCCGAAAACTGGCAAGTGGCCAAGGACGAGGAGGGGATCAAGGTTTCCCTCAGCGAAGTAGCCGGTTCCAAGTACAAGGCCTATCAAGGCGTGACCGTGATCAAGGCGCCGCTGGCCAAGGTGCAGGCGTTGCAGGAAGACGTGGTCGGCGCCTGTGCATGGATTCACGAGTGCAAGTCGCAAAAGCTGCTCAAGCATGAAGGCGATCAGAGCTGGACCTACACCCAGTTCAACACGCCGTGGCCGGTGACGCCGCGTGATTCGGTGCTGCACATCACCACGGTCAAGGGGGCTGATGGCAGCTTGACCCGTAATCTGGTCGAAGAGCCGACCTATGTTCCGGAAGAGAAGGGCTTTGTGCGGGTGGCCAAGGTCGAAGGCTTCTGGAAGCTGGTGCCCAAGGGTGACAGCACCGAAGTGACCTACCAGGTGCACACCGAGCCGGGTGGTAGCGTGCCGGCGATGGTGGCCAACAAGTTCGTGGTGGATGCGCCGTTCAATACCCTGAAAGGGCTGCGGGAGCGGGCTGAGAAGAACTGAGGTTTTGTGCTGCCTGTGCCGGCCTCTTCGCGGGCACAGGAAAAGCCAATAAAAAAGGCTGCCCAAGGGCAGCCTTTTTGCGTTCGGCCAGTAAAGCTTACTTGCGGTCCTGCAGTGCAACGATGTCGCGCTTCTGCTCGCCGGTGTACAGCTGGCGCGGGCGGCCGATCTTGTACGGGCTGGAGAGCATTTCTTTCCAGTGCGAGATCCAGCCCACGGTACGTGCCAGGGCGAAGATCACGGTGAACATGCTGGTCGGAATGCCGATCGCCTTGAGGATGATCCCCGAGTAGAAGTCGACGTTCGGGTACAGCGAGCGCTCGATGAAGTAAGGATCGGTGAGGGCGATCTCTTCCAGGCGCATGGCCAGTTCCAGCTGCGGGTCGTTCTTGATGCCCAGCTCGCGCAGGACTTCGTCGCAGGTCTGCTTCATCACGGTGGCGCGCGGGTCGCGGTTCTTGTACACGCGGTGACCGAAGCCCATCAGCTTGAACGGGTCGTTCTTGTCCTTGGCCTTGGCGATGAACTTGTCGATGTTCGAAACATCGCCGATTTCATCGAGCATGGTCAGTACGGCTTCGTTCGCACCGCCGTGGGCCGGGCCCCACAGTGCGGCGATACCGGCGGCGATACAGGCGAACGGGTTGGCACCCGACGAGCCGGCCAGACGAACGGTGGAGGTGGAGGCGTTCTGCTCGTGGTCGGCATGGAGGATGAAAATCCGGTCCATTGCCTTGGCCAGTACCGGGCTGATCGGTTTGATCTCGCACGGGGTGTTGAACATCATGTGCAGGAAGTTTTCCGCGTACGACAGGTCGTTGCGCGGGTACATCATCGGCTGGCCCATGGAGTACTTGTAAACCATCGCGGCCAGGGTCGGCATCTTGGCGACCAGGCGCACCGCGGAAATTTCGCGATGTTGCGGGTTATTGATGTCCAGGGAGTCGTGATAGAACGCCGACAGGGCGCCGACCACGCCGCACATCACCGCCATCGGGTGAGCGTCGCGGCGGAAACCGTTGAAGAAGGACTTCAGCTGCTCGTGAACCATGGTGTGGTTCTTGACGGTGCTGACGAACTGGGCCTTCTGCTCGGCATTCGGCAGTTCGCCGTTGAGCAGCAGGTAGCAGGTTTCGAGGTAGTCGGATTGTTCGGCGAGTTGTTCGATCGGGTAGCCGCGGTGCAGCAGGATCCCTTTGTCGCCGTCAATGTAGGTGATCTTCGACTCGCACGAGGCAGTCGCCATGAAACCAGGGTCGAAGGTGAAGTGACCAGTGGCCCCCAACCCGCGGACGTCGATTACATCAGGACCAACGGTGCCGGTTAAAATGGGCAGCTCGACGGGGGCAGCGCCCTCGATGACCAACTGCGCTTTTTTGTCAGCCATGTGGCCTCCTATTAATGCTAGAAATCATCAGACAGACCCCCCACGCAGGGCCCGCACCACTATAGAGGGATAAATTCAGATGTCAATTTGCCTAAAGGCTTGTTGAATCAAGCATTCAAGCCTGGTTTTTCCCGAAATTCTCGCCCATTTACGCCTTTTGTTCGCTAAAGGCAATGCGCTATTTGGGCTACCCCGTCACGTTGTCATAAGCAGCCTAACTGTCTATACTCGGCACCCGACCGCCAGGGGCTTGCAAGCCCGAACTGCTGGGGGTCGCCGTTCCCTGGGTGGTGGGTACCTGACCAGTACACTTACCAACAACTTTGCCCTGATTCGCTAGGGGCTCTTCAGTGTGAAAAAAGCCGTGAAAAGCCAACGACCTGTAAACCTAGACCTAAGGACCATCAAGCTCCCCGTCACTGCGTACACGTCCATCCTGCACCGTATCTCCGGCGTCATCCTGTTCCTCGGCCTTGCCATCATGCTTTATGCACTGGGCAAGTCGCTGGGTTCCGAGGAAGGCTTCGGTGAGGTGAAGGCGTGTCTGACCAGCCCTCTGGCCAAATTCGTGACCTGGGGCCTGCTGTCTGCCCTGCTTTATCACCTCGTGGCAGGTGTTCGTCACCTGATCATGGACATGGGTATCGGTGAGACGCTGGAAGGCGGCAAGCTGGGCTCGAAAATCGTGATCGTCATCTCCGTGGTGCTGATCGTTCTGGTGGGAGTTTGGGTATGGTAACCAATGTCACGAACCTGTCGCGTTCGGGCCTCTATGACTGGATGGCGCAGCGCGTTTCTGCGGTCGTTCTCGCGGCTTACTTCCTCTTCCTGATCGGCTACGTGGTCGCCCACCCAGGCATCGACTACACCCAGTGGCATGGTCTGTTCTCCAACAACGCGATGCGGATCTTCAGTCTGCTGGCCCTCGTTGCCCTGGGCGCTCACGCCTGGGTCGGCATGTGGACCATTGCAACCGACTACCTGACGCCTATGTCGTTCGGCAAGTCGGCAACTGCGATTCGTTTCCTGTTCCAGGCGGTATGCGGCGTTGCGATGTTCGCTTACTTCGTCTGGGGTGTGCAGATTCTCTGGGGTATCTGATCCATGGCTAGCATTCCAACCATTTCCTTCGACGCCATCATCATCGGTGGCGGCGGCGCCGGCATGCGCGCCGCGCTGCAACTGGCTCAAGGCGGCCACAAGACTGCCGTAGTCACCAAGGTCTTCCCGACCCGTTCGCACACTGTATCCGCCCAGGGCGGCATCACCTGCGCCATCGCTTCGGCCGACCCGAACGACGACTGGCGCTGGCACATGTACGATACCGTCAAGGGTTCCGACTACATCGGTGACCAGGACGCTATCGAGTACATGTGTCAGGAAGGCCCGGCTGCGGTCTTCGAGCTGGACCACATGGGCCTGCCGTTCTCGCGTACCGAAACCGGTCGTATCTACCAGCGTCCGTTCGGTGGCCAGTCCAAGGACTTCGGTAAAGGTGGCCAGGCCGCCCGTACCTGTGCCGCTTCCGACCGTACCGGTCACGCGCTGCTGCACACCCTGTACCAGGGCAACCTGAAGGCAGGCACTACCTTCCTCAACGAGTACTACGCGGTTGACCTGGTGAAGAACCAGGAAGGTGCGTTCGTCGGTGTGATCGCAATCTGCATCGAAACCGGCGAAACCATGTACATCAAGTCCAAGGCCACTGTTCTGGCCACTGGCGGTGCCGGTCGTATCTACGCCTCCACCACCAACGCCCTGATCAACACCGGTGACGGTATCGGTATGGCCCTGCGTGCAGGCGTACCGGTGCAGGACATCGAGATGTGGCAGTTCCACCCGACCGGTATCGCCGGCGCCGGTGTACTGGTAACCGAAGGTTGCCGTGGTGAAGGTGGCTACCTGATCAACGCCCACGGCGAGCGCTTCATGGAGCGTTACGCGCCGAACGCGAAAGACCTGGCCGGCCGCGACGTGGTTGCCCGTTCCATGGTCAAGGAAATCATCGCCGGCAACGGCGTGGGCCCGAACAAGGATCACGTACTGCTGAAGCTGGACCACCTGGGCGAGGAAGTGCTGCACAGCCGCCTGCCAGGTATCTGCGAACTGTCCAAGACCTTTGCCCACGTCGACCCTGTGGTCGCGCCGGTTCCGGTCGTGCCGACCTGCCACTACATGATGGGCGGCGTTGCCACCAACATTCATGGCCAGGCCATCACCATGGACGCCGAAGGCCAGGATCACATCATCCCGGGCCTGTTCGCCGTAGGTGAAGTGGCGTGCGTATCGGTTCACGGTGCCAACCGCCTGGGCGGCAACTCGCTGCTCGACCTGGTGGTATTCGGCCGTGCTGCCGGCCTGCACCTGGAGAAGGCACTGAGCGACGGCATCGAGCATCTCGACGCCAGCGACACCGACATCGATGTTGCCCTGAGCCGCCTGAACAACCTCAACGGGCGTACCACCGGTGAAGACGTTGCGAGCCTGAAGCGCGAGCTGCAGAGCTGCATGCAGAACTACTTCGGTGTATTCCGTACTGGCGAATACATGCTGAAGGGTATCGAGCAGCTGGCTGGCCTGCGCGAGCGTATCGCCAACGTCAAGATCAACGACAAGTCCCAGGCCTTCAACACCGCGCGTATCGAAGCGCTGGAGCTGCAGAACCTGCTGGAAGTCGCCGAAGCTACTGCCATCGCGGCCGAAGCCCGTAAAGAGTCCCGCGGCGCTCACGCCCGTGAAGACTTCGAAGACCGTGACGACGAAAACTGGCTGTGCCACACCCTGTACTACCCGGGTGAGAAGCGCGTTGCCAAGCGCGGCGTCAACTTTGCGCCGAAGACTGTTCCAGCCTTCGAACCAAAAGTCCGGACTTACTAAGGGTGGCTGCTATGTTGAAAGTCGAAGTTTATCGTTACAACCCGGACACCGACTCGGCGCCCAAGATGGAGTCGTTCGACGTCGATACCGGCGGCAAGGACCTGATGGTTCTCGATGTATTGGCGCTGATCAAGGAAAAGGACGAAGGTTTCTCGTACCGTCGCTCCTGCCGTGAAGGCGTGTGCGGTTCTGACGGCATGAACATGAACGGCAAGAACGGCCTGGCCTGCATCACCCCGCTGTCGGGTGTGGTCAAGGGCAACAAGCTGGTTCTGCGCCCGCTGCCAGGCCTGCCGGTCATTCGTGACCTGGTGGTCGACATGAGCATCTTCTACAAGCAGTACGAGAAGGTGAAGCCGTTCCTGCAGAACGATACCCCGGCACCGGCCATCGAGCGCCTGCAGTCGCCGGAAGACCGTGACAAGCTGGACGGCCTGTACGAGTGCATCCTGTGCGCGTGCTGCTCGACGTCCTGCCCGTCGTTCTGGTGGAACCCGGACAAGTTCCTGGGCCCGGCTGCACTGCTGCAAGCCTACCGCTTCCTGGCGGACAGCCGCGACACCAAGACTCAGGAGCGCCTGGCGTCCCTGGATGACCCGTTCAGCGTATTCCGCTGCCGCGGGATCATGAACTGCGTAAACGTTTGCCCGAAAGGTCTGAACCCGACCAAGGCAATCGGTCACGTACGTAACATGCTGCTGCAAAGCGGCACCTGATACAAAGTGTTGTACCTGCAGTAAGCCGAGGTGCGGGTGGTGAGCCCGCACTGAGGTAAAACCCGAACAAGGGCCCACAAAGCCTGCGTTCATTACCTATGAAGATATGAGACCAGCAGGGGCTTTCCGGGCTGGTACCCGGAAAATCAGCAGGATCCAAGTGGCGTGGTTCAGTCGCTGTATTCGGACTTTTCCAGGTTTGCTGTGGCTCTCGCCGATCAGTCCCCTAATCGAGGGTGACCAAGCATGCAAGAAAGCGTGATGCAGCGCATGTGGGAAAGCGCCCACCTTTCAGGTGGTAACGCTGCATATGTGGAAGAACTCTACGAGCTCTACCTGCACGACCCTAACGCTGTGCCAGAAGAGTGGCGCACCTACTTCCAGAAGTTGCCCGCCGACGGCAGCACCGCTACCGATGTATCGCACTCGACAATCCGCGACCATTTCGTACTGCTGGCAAAGAACCAGCGCCGCGCCCAACCGGTATCCGCCGGGAGCGTGAGCAGTGAACACGAGAAGAAGCAGGTTGAAGTTCTGCGACTGATCCAGGCCTATCGTATGCGCGGCCATCAGGCTGCCAAGCTCGACCCGTTGGGGTTGTGGCAGCGTCCTGCGCCCGTAGACCTGTCGATCAATCACTACGGCTTGACCAATGCCGATCTTGATACGACCTTCCGTGCCGGCGACCTGTTCATCGGCAAAGAGGAGGCGAGCCTACGCGAGATCTTCGAGGCGCTCCAGAAGACATATTGTCGCACCATTGGCGCCGAGTTCACCCACATCGTCGATTCCGAGCAGCGCAGCTGGTTCCAGCAGCGCCTGGAAAGCGTGCGCGGCCGTCCGGAGTTTTCCGCTGACGTGCAGGCTCACCTGCTCGAGCGCGTGACTGCCGGTGAAGGCCTTGAGAAATACCTGGGCACCAAGTACCCGGGCACCAAACGTTTCGGCCTTGAGGGCGGCGAAAGCCTGATCCCGATGCTGGACGAGATGATCCAGCGTTCCGGCTCCTACGGCACCAAGGAAGTCGTGATCGGCATGGCCCACCGTGGCCGTCTGAACGTCCTGGTGAACACCTTCGGCAAGAACCCGCGCGAGCTGTTCGACGAGTTCGAAGGCAAGAAGATGAACGAGCTGGGCTCCGGTGACGTGAAGTATCACCAGGGCTTCTCCTCGAACGTGATGACCGCCGGTGGCGAAGTGCACCTGGCCATGGCGTTCAACCCGTCCCACCTGGAAATCGTATCGCCAGTGGTCGAAGGTTCGGTGCGCGCCCGTCAGGACCGCCGCAACGACACCGTTGGCGACAAGGTACTGCCGATCTCGATCCACGGCGACGCAGCGTTCGCCGGCCAGGGCGTGGTCATGGAAACCTTCCAGATGTCGCAGACCCGCGGTTTCAAGACCGGCGGCACCGTGCACATCGTGATCAACAACCAGGTTGGTTTCACCATCAGCAACCCGCTGGACGCGCGCTCTACCGAGTACGCCACCGACGTTGCCAAGATGATCCAGGCGCCGATCCTGCACGTGAACGGCGATGACCCGGAAGCGGTGCTGTTCGTCACCCAGTTGGCCATCGACTACCGCATGCAGTTCAAGCGTGACGTGGTGATCGACCTGGTCTGCTACCGTCGTCGCGGCCACAACGAGGCCGACGAGCCAAACGGTACCCAGCCGCTGATGTATCAGCAAATCAGCAAGCAGCGCACTACCCGTGAGCTGTACGCCGATGCACTGATCCAGGCCGGCCGCATCGATGCCGAGCGCGCCCAGGCCAAGATCGACGAGTACCGCAACGCGCTGGACAACGGCCTGCACGTTGTGAAGAGCCTGGTCAAGGAGCCGAACCGCGAGCTGTTCGTCGACTGGCGCCCGTACCTGGGCCATGCCTGGACCGCACGTCACGACACCCGTTTCGACCTCAAGACCCTGCAAGACCTGTCGGCCAAGCTGCTGGAAATTCCGGAAGGCTTCGTCGTTCAGCGCCAGGTCGCGAAGATCTACGAAGACCGCCAGAAGATGCAGGCCGGTGGCTTGCCGATCAACTGGGGTTATGCAGAGACCATGGCTTACGCCACCCTGCAGTTCGAAGGTCACCCAATCCGCATGACCGGCCAGGACATCGGCCGTGGCACCTTCTCGCACCGTCACGCGGTGCTGCACAACCAGAAGGACGCCAGCACCTACGTACCGCTGAAGAACCTGTTCCCGGAGCAGCCGCGCTTCGATCTGTACGACTCCTTCCTGTCGGAAGAAGCCGTACTGGCCTTCGAATACGGCTACTCGACCACCACGCCGAACGCGCTGGTGATCTGGGAAGCCCAGTTCGGCGACTTCGCCAACGGTGCGCAAGTGGTGATCGACCAGTTCATCACCAGCGGCGAGCACAAGTGGGGCCGTCTGTGTGGCCTGACCATGCTGCTGCCACACGGTTATGAAGGGCAGGGCCCGGAGCACTCCTCCGCGCGTCTGGAGCGTTACCTGCAGCTGTGCGCCGAGCACAACATCCAGGTGTGCGTACCGACCACCCCGGCTCAGATCTACCACCTGCTGCGTCGTCAGGTCATCCGTCCGCTGCGCAAGCCGCTGATCGTGCTGACGCCAAAGTCGCTGCTGCGCCACAAGCTGGCCATCTCGACCCTGGAAGACCTGGCCGAAGGCTCGTTCCAGACCGTGATCCCGGAAATCGACACCCTCGATCCGGCCAAGGTCGAACGCCTGGTCCTGTGCGGTGGCAAGGTTTACTACGACCTGCTGGAAAAACGCCGTGCCGAAGGCCGCGAAGACATCGCCATCGTGCGTATCGAGCAGCTGTATCCGTTCCCGGAGGACGACCTGGTCGAAATCCTGGCACCGTACACCAACCTCAAGCATGCGGTCTGGTGTCAGGAAGAGCCGATGAACCAGGGCGCCTGGTACAGCAGCCAGCACCACATGCGCCGTATCCTGGGCCGCCACAACAAGGCGTTGGTCCTGGAATACGCCGGCCGCGACGCTTCTGCCGCGCCAGCCTGTGGTTACGCTTCGAAGCACGCCGAACAGCAGGAAAAACTGCTGCAAGACGCCTTCACTGTCTAACGCCTTCGCGCACCTGAAACCGAATTTAAGGAAACACTGATAATGGCTATCGAGATCAAAGCCCCAACCTTCCCGGAATCGGTTGCCGATGGCACCGTTGCCACCTGGCACAAGCAGCCGGGCGAAGCCGTCAAGCGTGACGAGCTGATCGTCGACATCGAGACCGACAAGGTCGTCCTGGAAGTACTGGCCACCGCCGACGGCGTGCTGGGCGCCATCGTCAAGGGCGAGGGCGACACCGTCCTGTCCGACGAAGTGCTGGGTTCGATCGTTGAAGGCGGCGCTGCCGCCGCTGCACCTGCTGCTGCCCCGGCCGCTGCTGCTCCGGCTGCCGCTGCTGCCGATGCTGGCGAAGACGACCCGATCGCTGCCCCGGCCGCGCGCAAGCTGGCTGAAGAAAACGGCATCGACCTGGCTGCCGTTGCAGGCACTGGCAAAGGTGGCCGCATCACCAAGGAAGACGTCGTAGCTGCCGTCGCCAACAAGAAGTCGGCGCCTGCCGCTGCCCCGGCTGCCAAGCCTGCTGCCGCCGCTGCTGCCCCGGTTGTCGTCGCTGCTGGCGACCGCACCGAGAAGCGCGTGCCGATGACCCGTCTGCGTGCCAAGATCGCCGAGCGTCTGGTCGAAGCCCAGTCGAGCATGGCCATGCTGACCACCTTCAACGAAGTGGACATGACCGAAGTCATGGCCCTGCGTTCGAAGTACAAGGACCTGTTCGAGAAGACCCACAACGGCGTACGCCTGGGCTTCATGTCGTTCTTCGTCAAGGCCGCCACCGAAGCCCTGAAGCGCTTCCCGGCTGTCAACGCCTCGATCGACGGCAACGACATCGTCTACCACGGCTACGCCGACGTCGGTGTTGCCGTGTCCAGCGACCGTGGCCTGGTGGTACCGGTACTGCGTAACGCCGAGTCGATGAGCCTGGCTGAAATCGAGAACGGCATCGCCACCTTCGGCAAGAAGGCCCGTGATGGCAAACTGTCGATCGAAGAGATGACCGGCGGCACCTTCACCATCACCAACGGTGGTACCTTCGGTTCGATGATGTCGACCCCGATCGTCAACCCGCCGCAGGCCGCCATCCTCGGCATGCACAACATCATCCAGCGCCCGATGGCCATCAATGGCCAGGTCGTGATTCGCCCGATGATGTACCTGGCGCTGTCGTACGATCACCGCCTGATCGACGGCAAGGAAGCGGTAACCTTCCTGGTCACCATCAAGAACCTGCTGGAAGATCCGTCTCGCCTGCTGCTGGACATCTAACCCTCTGGCTGCGTACCGTGCCGGCCCTGGCTTCGCAAGAAGCCATGCCGCGCGGTTCGCGGCTTGTAGCTTGTAGCTGATAAGGAATCTTTTATGACCCAGAAATTCGACGTAGTGGTGATTGGTGCAGGTCCTGGCGGCTATGTGGCTGCCATCAAGGCTGCCCAACTTGGTCTGAAGACTGCCTGTATCGAGAAGTACACCGACGCCGAGGGCAAGCTGGCCCTGGGCGGTACCTGCCTGAACGTAGGTTGCATTCCTTCCAAGGCGCTGCTGGACAGCTCCTGGAAATACAAGGAAGCCAAAGAGAGCTTCAACGTCCACGGTATCTCCACTGGCGAAGTGAAGATGGACGTCGCCGCGATGGTTGGCCGCAAGGCTGGCATCGTCAAGAACCTGACCGGTGGCGTTGCCACCCTGTTCAAGGCCAACGGCGTTACTTCGATCCAGGGCCACGGCAAGCTGCTGGCTGGCAAGAAAGTCGAAGTTACCAAGGCTGACGGCACCACCGAAGTCATCGAAGCCGAGAACGTGATCCTGGCTTCCGGCTCGCGCCCGATCGACATTCCGCCGGCTCCGGTCGACCAGAACGTCATCGTCGACTCCACCGGCGCCCTGGAATTCCAGGCCGTACCGAAGCGCCTGGGCGTTATCGGTGCCGGCGTGATCGGCCTGGAGCTGGGCTCGGTCTGGGCTCGCCTGGGTGCTGAAGTCACCGTTCTGGAAGCCCTGGACACCTTCCTGATGGCTGCCGACACCGCCGTGTCGAAAGAAGCCCAGAAGACCCTGACCAAGCAAGGCCTGGACATCAAGCTGGGCGCTCGCGTCACCGGCTCGAAAGTCAACGGCAACGAAGTTGAAGTGACCTACACCAACGCCGAAGGCGAGCAGAAGATCACCTTCGACAAGCTGATCGTTGCGGTCGGCCGTCGCCCTGTAACCACCGACCTGCTGGCGGCCGACAGCGGCGTGACCATCGACGAGCGTGGCTACATCTTCGTCGACGACTACTGCGCTACCAGCGTGCCGGGCGTATACGCCATCGGTGACGTGGTACGCGGCATGATGCTGGCCCACAAGGCCTCGGAAGAGGGCATCATGGTTGTCGAGCGCATCAAAGGCCACAAGGCCCAGATGAACTACGACCTGATCCCTTCGGTTATCTACACCCACCCGGAAATTGCGTGGGTCGGCAAGACCGAACAGGCCTTGAAGGCCGAAGGCGTTGAGGTTAACGTGGGCACCTTCCCGTTCGCGGCCAGCGGCCGTGCGATGGCAGCCAACGACACCGGTGGTTTCGTCAAGGTCATCGCCGATGCCAAGACCGATCGCGTCCTGGGTGTACACGTGATTGGCCCATCGGCTGCCGAACTGGTGCAGCAGGGCGCAATCGCAATGGAATTCGGCACCAGTGCCGAGGATCTGGGCATGATGGTCTTCAGCCATCCAACCCTGTCCGAAGCGTTGCATGAAGCAGCGCTGGCAGTGAATGGCGGCGCCATTCACGTGGCCAACCGTAAGAAGCGTTAATTATAAGAAACCACGGCGGGCAGCCCGTCGTGAGTCTTGCGTGCATGACTCACCGCGGAACGTCCGCCGGACCGGATCACACGGGAAAACCCGGGGTCAACGGTCACAGGTGGTGCGGCGCCAGTAATGGCGCAGCGCCGAAGCGCAGTACCTAACGAAGACGGTAAAAAGCATGAATCTTCACGAGTATCAGGGTAAGCAGCTGTTCGCTGAATACGGCCTGCCAGTTTCCAAGGGTTTCGCAGTCGATACCCCTGAGCAAGCTGCAGAAGCCTGCGACAAGATCGGCGGGAACGAGTGGGTGGTAAAAGCCCAGGTTCACGCAGGTGGTCGCGGCAAAGCGGGCGGCGTAAAGCTGGTTCGCAGCAAGGAAGACGCCAAGGCGTTCGCTGCACAGTGGTTGGGCAAGAACCTGGTTACCTACCAGACTGATGCCAACGGTCAACCCGTCTCCAAGATTCTGGTCGAATCCTGCACTGACATCGCCAAAGAGCTGTACCTGGGCGCTGTAGTCGATCGTTCGAGCCGCCGTATCGTGTTCATGGCTTCCACCGAAGGTGGCGTGGACATCGAGAAAGTCGCTCACGAAACGCCTGAGAAAATCCTCAAGGCCACCATCGACCCACTGGTCGGCGCTCAGCCGTTCCAGGGTCGCGAGCTGGCATTCCAGCTGGGCCTGGAAGGCAAGCAAGTTCAACAGTTCGCCAAGATCTTCGTGGGCCTGGCCAAGCTGTTCAAGGATCACGACCTGGCGCTGCTGGAAGTGAACCCGCTGGTGATCAAGGCCGACGGCGACCTGCACTGCCTCGATGCCAAGATCAACATCGACGCCAACGCCATGTACCGTCAGCCTAAGCTGAAAACCTTCCACGACCCGTCGCAGGACGACGCCCGTGAAGCCCACGCTGCCAAGTTCGAACTGAACTACGTTGCCCTTGAAGGCAACATCGGCTGCATGGTCAACGGTGCCGGCCTGGCCATGGGTACCATGGACATCGTCAACCTGCACGGCGGCAAGCCGGCCAACTTCCTCGACGTTGGCGGCGGTGCTACCAAAGAGCGCGTTACCGAAGCGTTCAAGATCATTCTGTCCGACAGCAATGTCGCGGCCGTTCTGGTCAACATCTTCGGCGGCATCGTTCGCTGCGACATGATTGCCGAAGGCATCATCGGTGCAGTGAAAGAAGTCGGCGTTAAAGTTCCGGTTGTTGTTCGCCTTGAAGGTAACAACGCCGAACTGGGCGCTAAAGTACTGGCAGAAAGCGGTTTGAACATCATTGCGGCAACCAGCCTGACCGACGCTGCTCAACAAGTTGTCAAAGCTGCGGAGGGCAAGTAATGAGCGTCCTGATCAATAAAGACACCAAAGTCATCTGCCAGGGCTTCACCGGCTCGCAGGGTACTTTCCACTCCGAACAAGCCATCGCCTACGGCACCAAGATGGTCGGCGGCGTAACCCCAGGCAAGGGTGGCACCACCCACCTGGGCCTGCCGGTGTTCAACACCGTCAAGGAAGCCGTGGAAGCTACCGGCGCTGACGCTTCGGTCATCTACGTACCGGCTCCGTTCTGCAAAGACTCGATCCTGGAAGCGGCCTTCGGCGGCATCAAGCTGATCGTGTGCATCACCGAAGGCATTCCTACCCTGGACATGCTGGATGCCAAGGTCAAGTGCGACGAGCTGGGCGTTACCCTGATCGGCCCTAACTGCCCAGGTGTCATCACCCCGGGCGAGTGCAAGATCGGCATCATGCCAGGCCACATCCACCTGCCAGGCAAGGTCGGTATCGTTTCGCGCTCCGGCACCCTGACCTACGAAGCTGTGAAGCAGACCACCGACGCCGGCTTCGGCCAGTCGACCTGCGTCGGCATCGGCGGTGACCCGATCCCGGGCTCCAACTTCATCGACATCCTGAAGTTGTTCCAGGAAGACCCGAAGACCGAAGCGATCGTCATGATCGGTGAGATCGGCGGTTCGGCTGAAGAAGAAGCTGCGGCCTACATCAAGGCCCACGTGACCAAGCCAGTCGTTTCCTACATCGCCGGTGTTACTGCACCTGCGGGCAAGCGCATGGGCCACGCTGGCGCCATCATCTCCGGCGGCAAGGGTACTGCGGACGAGAAGTTCGCCGCCCTGCAGGACGCGGGTGTGAAGACCGTGCGCTCCCTGGCTGACATCGGCAAGGCCCTGGCCGAGCTGACTGGCTGGGAAGCCAAGAAGTAATACTGCTACACCCCCCACGCGCACAGAGGCCACCTTCGGGTGGCCTTTGTCGTTTTAGCGTTGGGCATTTTTGTAAAGGTGGAAAATTCGATAGCCCTCATCAGGTTTTTCCACCAGACATTCGCACTAATTGGCAATAAATTATCGCCCGACACAGATATCCAGACGACAAACATGTACGCACATCGGACAAGCAGCACTGTAACAGTGCGTTTGTCGGGTAAAACAGTTAGTCTACGCGTTCACTCTGTGCCCGCTCCCCAAAAGGGAACGACACGCTAAACGGGTCTGGCCTATAAAGCCGGGCAGCATTTCCCTCACCCATAGGGAAATCCCCTCTCGAATCCCGATTTCAGCAGTGTGGTACTACCTTAAATGAAAGTTCTCAAAGGCCAGGACATCCTGGCGCTTGGCTTTATGACGTTTGCGCTTTTCGTAGGTGCAGGCAATATCATCTTCCCGCCTATCGTCGGTCTGCAGTCTGGCCCGCACGTATGGATGGCTGCACTGGGCTTCCTGGTGACCGCCGTGGGCCTGCCGGTCATTACCGTGGTCGCCCTGGCCAAGGTCGGCGGCGGTATGGATGCGTTGAGCAGCCCGATCGGCAAGTTCTTCGGCGGCCTCCTGGCGGCTGTGTGCTACCTGTCGGTCGGCCCGCTGTTCGCGACTCCGCGCACGGCGACCGTGTCGTTCGAAGTGGGCGTGGCGCCGCTGACCGGTGAAAGCCCGTTGGCGCTGTTTATCTACAGCCTGGTCTACTTCATCGTGGTGCTGGCAGTGTCCATGTACCCGGGCAAACTGCTCGACACCGTGGGTCGCTTCCTGGCACCGTTGAAGATCATTGCCTTGGCCGTGCTGGGCATTGCTGCCTTCGCGCTGCCAGCCGGTACCATTGGCGAGGCACAGCCTGCCTATGCCGCCGCTGCGTTCTCCAAGGGCTTCTCCGATGGCTACCTGACCATGGACACCCTGGGTGCCCTGGTGTTCGGTATCGTCATCGTCAACGCCATCCGTTCGCGCGGTGTCGAGTCGCCGAAGCTGATTACCCGCTACGCCATCATCGCAGGCCTGATCGCCGGTGTCGGCCTGGCGTTGGTGTACATCAGCCTGTTCCGCCTGGGTGCCACAAGCCACGACATCGCGGCTGACGCCACCAACGGTGCGGCGGTTCTGCATGCCTATGTGCAGCACACCTTCGGTTCGTTGGGTAGCGGCTTCCTGGCCGTGCTGATTGCGCTGGCCTGCCTGGTGACCGCTGTCGGCCTGACCTGCGCCTGCGCCGAGTACTTCAGCCAGATTCTGCCGCTGTCGTACCGGGCACTGGTGGTGATCCTGGCGGGCTTCTCGCTGTTGATCTCCAACCTGGGCCTGACCAAGCTGATCATGTTCTCGATCCCGGTGCTTACCGCCATCTACCCACCTTGCATCGTGGTGGTTGGCCTGAGCTTCGTGAAGGACCTGTGGAACTCGCCGACCCGCATTCTGGCGCCGGTGATGCTGGTGTCGCTGGTGTTCGGCATGGTTGATGCGATCAAGGGCAGCAGCATTGCCCATGTGCTGCCGGACTTCATGGCGCACCTGCCACTGAGCGACCAAGGCCTGGCCTGGCTGGTGCCTTCGGTGGTGACCCTGGTGGGTGCCGTGGCCTGCGACCGCATGCTCGGCAAGCCGCGCGAAGCGCTGGCCTGATAGTCGAAGCCCGAGGGCGGCACCGGCCACAAGCCAGAAGGGTGCCCGCCAACGGCCCAGACTCGAAAGCCCCGTATCCGGAAGGATGCGGGGTTTTTTATTAGCGGCATGATCAGTGCGATTTTCAGGGTGGATGTGTGCCTTTTGCCGCTTGCCAGCGTCGAAACCCGGTCCCTATCCTCTAGGCATCTGGCCCATTCGGGAACCCTGCATGAACTTCATCCAAAGCAACTTCAACAACCTGCTGGCTATCGCCTGGTTTGCCCTGTGCTGGGGCGGTTATACCCGTTATGCCATCTGGAAGGGGCGTGATACCGCGTGCCTGGCCAGCGTGCTGCACTTGTACCGTGAAGACTGGATGCGCCGCATGCTGTTGCGCGACAACCGAATCGCCGATGCCAGCGTAATCGGCAACCTTGAGCGCAACGCATCGTTTTTTGCGTCCAGCACGCTGATCATTCTTGCCGGCATCCTTACCGTGCTCGGTGCCTCTGACCGGGCGCTGTCGCTGCTGGCCGACCTGCCGTTGGTGCAACAGACCTCCCAAGGCATGTCGGAGATCAAGTTGCTGTGCCTGGCCACGGTTTTCGTCTACGCCTTCTTCACCTTTAGCTGGTGCATGCGCCAGTACAACTTTGCCGCCGTGCTGGTGGGTTCGGCACCGATGATCGGTGAACGGTTGGTCAATGAACTGGAGCGCAAGGCCTTCGCCTCGCGGGCGGCGCGTGTGCTGTCGCTGGCGGCCAACCAGTTCAACCTGGGGTTGCGCTCGTACTACTTCGGCATGGCCATGTTGAGCTGGTTCATCAGCCCGTGGTTGTTCATGGTCATGAGTGTCGGCGTAGTCTTTATTTTGTATCGCCGCGAGTTCCATTCGGATGTGCTGGATGTGATGGTGTTCACACCCACGGAAAGTGTGCCTAATGAACCGGGCAGGGAAAGTACCGTGGCGGGCAACTGAAACGTTTAATCTTTAAGTTGCAGGCACAAAAAAACCCGACAGCGTCGGGTTTTTTTGTTTTAGCCAATTACTGCTTGGCTGGTTCTGCCGGAGCAGCAGGGGCAGCTTCAGTCGCCGGAGCGGCTGGGGCGGCTTCTGGAGCCGGAGTAGCCGGAGCGGCTTCTTCAGCAGCCTTCTGCTCGGCTTCAGCCTGATCTTTGGCGGCTTCGGCGTTTTCCTTGGCGGCCTCGTTCATTTTATCCTGAGCTTCACCCATTTTTTCCTGGGCTTGCTCGGCGTGTTGCTGTGCGTCCTGGGCTTTGTCTTCGCTCGCTTTATCGCAAGCGGCCAGGCCCATGGCAGCGGCCAGCATCAGAGCAAAAGCAAAAGGTTTACGCATGGGGGTGTTTCTCCTTGGTGGAATAAGTGACTTGTTCCTTCGAGTGCAACTACGCGGAATAAGTTCCGCGAAGGTTACAGATATATAACGCCCCGTTCTATATAGACTTTTTAACGATTTTATGCCGCTGAGGCAGTACGGGTGGAAACAGCGAATGAGCGATTCAACCTTGATGGCCATGGCCGAGCGTTTTCTCTCGGCGCTTAAACATTGTCAGTTACTGCAGATGCGTGTGGCGAAAGCCGATGCCGATGGCATGACCCTGGTCATGCCCTGGTCGGCAGCTATTGTCGGCAACCCGCAGACCGGGGCTGTGCATGGCGGTGCCCTGACCACGCTGATGGACACCACCTGCGGCATGGCCACGCTGTGCGTGCTGCCGCGCTTCGAGGTGTGCCCGACACTGGACCTGCGCATCGACTACATGCACCCGGCCGAAGCCGGCAAGGACATCTACGGCCATGCCCAGTGCTACCGGGTGACCCGCGACGTGATCTTCACCCGGGGTACCGCCTACCAGGACGATCCCGAACAGCCGATTTGCCAGGTGGTGGGCACGTTCATGCGCCTGGGGCAGGAGATCAAGGGCGGTATCCGTTTCGGCAATAGCCTGAAGGAGGGCGGGGCATGATTCCACATGCGGTTCGTCAACAGCTCAACGCCGCCCACGCGGTGGGCGACTACGGCCCATTGCTGGCGCTGATCCCTTACGCCGGGCTGATTGGTATCGAATGCGAGCGTCAGGGCGACGACCTGCTGTTCCGCCTGCCGGCCAGCCCGGACAACATCGGCAACCCGTTGCTGCCCGCCATCCACGGTGGTGTGATTGCGGGGTTCATGGAGCTGTCTGCGGCCTTGTACCTGTTGATCTACAGCGAAAGTGCGAGCATCCCGAAAATCATCGATTTCTCCATCGACTACCTGCGAGCCGGGCATTTTCGCGATACCTACGCCCAGTGCCAGCTATGGCGCCAAGGGCGACGGGTGACGAATGTCGCCATTACCGCCTGGCAGGGCGACAGGCAATCGCCCATTGCCACGGCCCGCGCGCATTTCAAGATCGAACCGGAAAAGCCCTTGAAATCATCCGGGCAGCCCCCATCTGAATGACATCCGCCGCTAACGCAGGCCGAACCGGCCGCCAGGCGCCCACTGCCATCAGATCGGAGTTTCGAAGACCATGACTGTGGAAACACAAAAGGAAACGTTGGGCTTCCAGACCGAGGTAAAGCAACTGCTGCACCTCATGATTCACTCGCTGTACTCGAACAAGGAAATCTTCCTGCGGGAGCTGATTTCCAACGCCTCCGACGCGGCCGACAAGCTGCGCTTCGAAGCCCTGGCCAAGCCAGAACTGCTTGAGGGCGACGCCGACCTGAAGATTCGCCTGAGCTTCGACAAGGACGCCGGTACCGTCACCCTCGAAGACAACGGCATCGGCATGAGCCGTGAAGACGTCATCGCCCACCTGGGTACCATTGCCAAGTCCGGCACTGCCGACTTCATGAAGAACCTCACCGGTGACCAGAAGAAGGACTCGCACCTGATCGGTCAGTTCGGCGTGGGCTTCTACTCCGCGTTCATCGTGGCCGACAAGGTCGACGTGTACAGCCGCCGTGCCGGCCAGCCAGCCGCCGAAGGCGTGCACTGGTCGTCGAAAGGCGAGGGTGAGTTTGAAGTCGCCACTGTCGACAAGCCTCAGCGCGGTACCCGTATCGTCCTGCACCTGAAGCAGGAAGAAAAAGAGTTTGCCGATGGCTGGCGCCTGCGCAACGTGGTCAAGAAGTACTCCGACCACATCGCCCTGCCTATCCAGCTGCCGAAAGAACAAGCAGCCGCCGAAGGCGAAGAACAGCCGGCCGAAGAGTGGGAAACCGTCAACCGTGCCAGCGCCCTGTGGACCCGTTCTCGCACCGAGGTGAAGGACGAGGAGTACCAGGAGTTCTACAAGCACATCGGTCATGACTTCGAAAACCCGCTGGCCTGGAGCCACAACAAGGTCGAAGGCAAGCTCGAATACAATTCGCTGCTGTATGTGCCGGCCCGCGCGCCGTTCGACCTGTACCAGCGCGAAGCACCGCGTGGCCTGAAGCTGTACGTGCAGCGTGTGTTCATCATGGACCAGGCCGAGTCGTTCCTGCCGCTGTACCTGCGCTTCATCAAGGGCGTGGTCGACTCCAACGACCTGTCGCTGAACGTGTCGCGTGAAATCCTGCAGAAAGACCCGATCATCGACTCGATGAAGACCGCGCTGACCAAGCGCGTGCTCGACATGCTGGAAAAACTGGCGAAGAACGAGCCCGAGCAGTACAAAGGCTTCTGGAAAAACTTCGGCCAGGTGCTGAAGGAAGGCCCGGCCGAAGACTTCGCCAACAAGGAGAAAATCGCCAGCCTGCTGCGCTTTGCCTCCACCCAGGACGACAGTGGCGAGCAGAGCGTCGCCCTGGCCGATTACCTGGCCCGTGCCAAGGAAGGTCAGGACAAGATCTATTACCTCACCGGCGAGTCGTATGCGCAGGTCAAGAACAGCCCGCACCTGGAAGTCTTCCGCAAGAAAGGCATCGAAGTGCTGCTGCTGACCGACCGCATTGACGAGTGGCTGATGAGCTACCTCAACGAGTTCGACGGCAAGGCCTTTGTCGACGTCGCCCGTGGCGACCTGGACCTGGGCAAGCTGGATTCGGAAGAAGACAAGAAAGCCCAGGAAGAAGTGGCCAAGGACAAGGAAGGCCTGGTCGAGCGCCTGAAAGGCGCGCTGGGTGACAGCGTGGCTGAAGTGCGCGTATCGCACCGCCTGACCGACTCCCCAGCGATTCTGGCCATTGGCGAGCAGGACCTGGGCCTGCAGATGCGTCAGATTCTGGAGGCCAGCGGGCAGAAGGTGCCGGAATCCAAGCCGATCTTCGAGTTCAACCCGACCCACCCGCTGATCGAAAAGCTGGACAACGAGCAGAGCGAAGACCGCTTCGCCGAGCTGTCGCACATCCTGTTCGATCAGGCTGCCCTGGCGGCCGGCGATAGCCTGAAGGACCCGGCGGCCTACGTTCGTCGCCTGAACAAGCTGCTGGTCGAGCTGTCTGCTTGAGTTGATGCTTGGGAAAGCCCGCTTCGGCGGGCTTTTTTCATGGCGGGCTTTTTAGAATAAGTGCCTAAGGAGTGCTTGATGAGCAAGGTAATCGTCGAATCGCTGGTTTATCACCTGTCCGGCAAAACCTACGAAAGCCGCCTGGTCTATGAGCCAGGGGCGCTGGGCCGTCCAGGCCTGGTGATGGCGCCGAACTGGATGGGCATTGGCGAAGGGGCTGAGCGCATTGCCAAGGAAGTGGCCGAGAAGGGCTATGTGGTGCTGATTGCCGACCTGTACGGGCAGTCGGTGCGCCCGTCTAACGCCGACGAGGCTGGCGCGGCGATGATGCCGCTGAAGAACGACCGGGGCGAACTGCGCAAGCGCATGCAGGAAGCCCTGGCGCAGCTGTTGGGGCAGTCCAAGGCGCTGCTGGAGCCAGGCAAGGTCGGCACGTTTGGCTTCTGCTTTGGTGGCTGCTGTGCTCTGGAGCTGGCCCGTACCGGTGCCGATCTGCGTGCCGCGGTGTCGTTCCATGGCACGCTGGATACGCCAAACCCGGAGGATGCCAAGCGCATCAAGGGCTCGGTGCTGGTGTTGCATGGGGCTTCCGACCCGCTGGTGCCGAAGGAGCAGTTGCCGGCGTTTGAAGACGAGATGAACGCGGCCAAGGTGGATTGGCAGTTGCTGAGCTATGGCGGGGCGGTGCACTCGTTTACCGACCCGAGTGCCAATGTGCCGGGCAAGATGCAGTATGACCGGCGCACCTCGGAGCGGGCGTTCCGCTCGATGCATAACCTGCTGACTGAAGTGTTCCAGCGCTGACTGTGATTTGGGGCCGCAAAGCGGCCCCAATTACCTCGGCAACTCGATCCTGGAGGTTTCCCCCGGCACCGTCGGCCAATCCCCCGCCGCCCACCTTGCCCTGGCCCGCTCGATCAGCTCCGGGTCACTGGCCACGAAATTCCAGTTCATTCGCCGCGGTCCATCCAAAGGCTCGCCGCCAATCAGCACCAGCTGGCACTCTTCCTCTGCATAGAGCAGCACCTCTTCACCTTCCGGCAGCACCACCAGGCTGCACGGCTCCACGTCTTCATCGTTCAACAGCAGCTCACCATCCAGCAGATACAGCGCTCGTTGCGCATGCTCGGTCGGTACCTGCAAGGTGGTTGCCGGCTGCATCCGCACATGCGCATAAAGGGTAGGGGACAGCACCGGCACCGGTGATTCCAGGCAGAACCCGCTACCGGCAATCATGCAAATGCGCACCCCCAGGTTTTCACTGACTGGCAGGCTTGCCGCCGGGTGATGGCTGTAGCTTGCCGCGCCTTGTTCATGTTCACGCGGCGAGGCCAGCCATACCTGCAAGCCATGCAGGCGCGAGCCATGAGCCAAGGCGTCGTCGGGCGTACGCTCCACATGGGCCACGCCGCTGCCAGCCGTCATCCAGCTGACATCGCCGGGCAATACCCGCTGTGCTGAGCCGAGGCTGTCCTTGTGCAGGATCGCGCCCTCGAACAGGTAGGTCAGGGTCGACAGGCCGATATGCGGGTGCTGGCGGATGTCCATGCCATGCCCTGGGGCATAGTCGGTTTCCAGCATGTGGTCAAAAAACACGAACGGTCCGACGCTGCGGCACTGGGCCGCTGGCAGCGGGCGCAGGATCGGCTGGCCCTCGACCGATTCGGCGCGCGGGCGGATGATCAGGGGGCTGCTCATGGGGTGGGCTCCAGGCGAAGTGGAAATGCCTCCAGCATAGCGGTTTGCCCGCTTCGGCTGAACCGTCTCGCTTAACGGCCGGTCTACTGTTTTCGCCCCCTTGGAAGGAAGCTGCCCATGATTGCCAAAGCGCTGGCCTGCGTGTTGTTGACTGGCTGGCTGTGCCAGTCGGCGCAGGCGCGCGACTACCGCTACAGCGATGCCCACTTGCACTACGTCGACTTCTTCCAGGAAAGCGAAGGCATGGCGGCATTGATCAAGGCCATGGATGCTGCCGGTATCGAGCAGTCGATGATTTCCGGCATACCGGTGGCCAAGAAGTGGCATGAGGACGAGCCCAAACGCCCACGCTATTACGCCGGTGACGATGCCGATGCCTATTGGTACAGCGCGACCGATACCTATGTGGCCGCAGCCCTGCAGCCATTGCCGGAAGAGCAGCGTAAGCGCTTTCATCCGTTTCTGACGGGCTTCAACCCGGTAGACAAGAACGCAGTCAGCCACATCGAGCGGATGCTCGACCTGTATCCGGGGTTGTGGCAGGGCATTGGCGAGGTGTTCACCCGGCACGACGACCTGACAGCGCTGACCAGTGGCGACACGCCGCGCGCTAACAACGAAGCCATGACGCGTATCTACCACCTGGCGGCCGAGCGTGACCTGCCGGTGTTGCTGCATTCCAACATCACCTCCAAGCGCGAGCGCAACCCGTTGTACCTGGCGGAAATCGAAGAGCCGCTGCGTAATCACCCGCACACGCGGTTTATCTGGGCGCACGCCGGCAGCAGCATGGAGATACACCGGCACCAGACGCAGATGGACTTTCTGCTGCCGGTGCTGACGCGGCTGCTGGAGGACTACCCGAACCTGTATGTGGACCTGTCGTGGAGTGTGCTGGAGCCGTATCTGCTGGACGACAAAGGCGTGCCGCGCAAGGAGTGGGTGGCGTTGGTCGAACAGTACCCGGAGCGTTTCATGCTGGGGTCGGACGTGGTGGGGCGATTTGGCAGCCTGGGGGAGCAGATGCACGGGTTCAGGCCGTTTCTGGATGCCTTGCCGGAAGAGGTGGCCAAAAAGGTGGCGCGGGATAATTTTCTGGCTGTTTTACCTAGGCAACACAAATAAAAACGCCCCGAACCAGTCGGGGCGTTTTCGATTACCGCAGCAGCGTCTTACTTGCCTTCCCAGCGCTTGAGCACCAGGGTGGCGTTGGTGCCGCCGAAGCCGAAGCTGTTGCTCATGACCGTGTCGATCTTGGCGTTTTCTTCGGTTTTGCGCAGGATCGGCAGGTCGGCGACCTCCGGGTCCAGTTCGTCGATGTTGGCGGAGCCGGCGATGAAGTTGTTTTCCATCATCAGCAGGCAGTAGATCGCCTCGTGCACGCCAGCAGCGCCCAGCGAGTGGCCCGACAGGCTCTTGGTCGAGCTGATCTTCGGTGCCTTGTCGCCGAACACGGCGCGAACGCCCTTGATTTCGGCAACGTCACCGACCGGGGTCGAGGTGCCGTGGGTGTTCAGGTAGTCGATCGGGGTGTCGACGGTGGACAGTGCCTGCTGCATGCAGCGGATGGCACCTTCGCCGCTCGGGGCAACCATGTCATAGCCGTCGGACGTGGCGCCGTAGCCAACGATTTCGGCGTAGATCTTGGCGCCACGGGCCAGGGCGTGTTCCAGCTCCTCGACCACCACCATGCCGCCACCGCCAGCGATGACGAAACCATCACGGTCGGCGTCGTAGGCACGCGAGGCCAGTTCCGGGGTTTCGTTGCGCTTGGTCGACAGAGCGCCCATGGCATCGAACAGGAACGACTGGCTCCAGTGCTCTTCTTCACCGCCACCGGCGAAGACGATGTCTTGCTTGCCCCACTGGATCTGCTCCAGCGCGGTACCGATGCAGTGAGCCGAAGTGGCGCAGGCCGACGAGATCGAGTAGTTGATGCCCTTGATCTTGAACGGGGTGGCCAGGCACGCCGAAACGGTGCTGCCCATGGTGCGGGTAACGCGGTATGGGCCGACGCGCTTGACGCCTTTCTCGCGCAGGGTGTCCAGCGCTTCCATCTGGTTCAGGGTCGAGGCGCCGCCAGAGCCGGCTACCAGGCCGGTACGCGGGCTGGAAACCTGCTCTTCGGTCAGGCCGGCGTCCTTGATCGCGTCTTGCATGGCCAGGTAGGCGTAGGCAGCAGCGTGGCCGACGAAACGGTAGACCTTGCGGTCGATCAGTTCTTCGAGGTTGAGGTCGATGGACCCGGAAACCTGGCTACGCAGCCCCATTTCCTTGTATTCCGGGTTGTAACGGATACCCGGACGGCTGTTGCGCAGGTTTTCGGTGACGGTAGCTTTGTCATTGCCCAGGCACGACACGATGCCCAGACCAGTGATAACGACGCGGCGCATGCGAATAACCCTTAGAAATTGTCAGTGGAGGTGAACACGCCGACCCGCAGGCCTTCGGCAGTGTAGATCTCGCGGCCGTCGACGCTGACCGAGCCATCGGCGATGGCCATGTTCAGCTTGCCCTTCAGGACGCGCTTGATGTGAATGTTGTACGTGACTTTCTTGGCTTCAGGCAGTACCTGGCCAAAGAACTTCACCTCGCCCGAACCCAGGGCGCGGCCGCGGCCCGGCAGGCCCTGCCAGCCGAGGAAGAAGCCCACCAGCTGCCACATGGCGTCGAGGCCCAGGCAGCCCGGCATGACCGGGTCGCCTTCGAAGTGGCAGGCGAAGAACCACAGGTCCGGGTTGATATCCAGCTCGGCGACCAATTCACCTTTGCCGTACTTGCCGCCTTCTTCGCTGATATGGGTGATGCGATCGACCATCAGCATGTTCGGCGCGGGCAGTTGCGCATTACCTGGGCCGAACAGCTCACCGCGACTGCAGCGCAGCAGGTCTTCCCGAGTAAAGGCGTGTTGTTTGGTCATGCGAGCTCCTCAATAACCCCCTGTGGCAGGGGATGAACCTTCCCGGCCGGCCCGATACGCAACGCGTTCGGGGCGGCAGCCTACAGGTAGACTATTGCGTTGTGGTGAAAGTCACAGCGCACCTGGTGAAAGAAGTACAGGTGTGCACTGAAACGTCTATTTTCAGGTCCGATGAAGGTCCTGTCCAGTGTTTAAGACTGCCGCACTTTAGCATTTATCGCCAGTCGCGGTTGTCCGACCGGGTAACCAGCGCTGCAACACCCGTTGCAGTTCGGTGCGGCGCAAGGGTTTGCTCAGGTAGTCGTCCATGCCGGCGGCCATGCAACGCTCCCGGTCGCCCTGCAAGGCGTTGGCGGTCAAGGCGATGATCGGTAGCCCGGCGCCGTTGGGCAACTGCCGGATGCGCCGGGTGGCTTCATAGCCGTCCAGGTGCGGCAGGCGGCAATCCATCAGCACGGCGGCAAAGCGTTGCCGGCCGACCAGGTCGACCGCCTCCAGGCCATCCTCGGCGGTGCATACGGCCATCCCCAGGCTGCGCAACATGGCCTCGATGACACTCTGGTTGACCGGATTGTCCTCTACCAGCAGTACCTGGTCATTGTCGGTAACCGGCGCTGGTGCAGCCATTGGCGGCGCGAGCGGGACGGGGGCAGGGCTGGCAAGTGCCAGCGGCATCTCCAGGGTAAAGGTCGAACCCAGGCCTTCGCGGCTTTCACCGCGCAGCTTGCCGCCCATGCGCTCGGCCAGGGTACGGGCGATCGACAGCCCCAACCCGGTGCCGCCATAACGGCGGGAAATCGAGCTGTCGGCCTGCTGGAAGGCGACGAACATCATTTCCAGCCGGGCACTGTCAATGCCGATGCCCGTGTCGCGCACGCTACAGGTCAGCCAGATCAATTGCCGGTCAAGCACCTGCCAGCGTGCTTCGACCTGCACCTGGCCCCGCTCGGTGAACTTCAGGGCGTTGCCCACCAGGTTCAGCAGGATCTGGCGGATGCGTGTGGGGTCACCGTTCACCTGCAGTTGCTTGATACCGGCAGGCAGTTGCAGGTGCAGGCCCAGGCCGCGCTGTTGGGCGCTGTGCTGGAACGACTGGACACTGCTGGTGATCAGTTCACCCAGGTTGAAGTCGATGTGTTCCAGTTGCAGCGCGGCGCGTTCGATGCGCGAGAAATCGAGGATGTCGTTGATGACCTTCAACAAATGCCCGGTGGACTCGCTGGCGACCGCCGTGTAATCGGCCTGTTCGGTGCTTAGCGATGTGGTCTCCAGCAGCTGCAGCATGCCCAGCACGCCATTCATCGGCGTGCGCAGCTCGTGGCTCATCATCGCCAGGAAGTCGGATTTGGCGCGGTTGGCCTGCTCGGCCTCCTCACGGGCCTGAATCAGCTCGGCAATGGCCTGCTTCTGTTCATCGCTGGCCTGTTCCAGGGCGCTGGCCAGGTTGTTGATGTGGCGTGCCAGGTGGCCCAGTTCGCTGTCATCGACCACCGGCAAGGGGGTGTTGTACTCACCTTGCTGAATGGCCTTTACCGCATGGCCCATGTCGCTGATAGGCTTGGCCAGGCTCAGGGCCAGGCGGCGTGCCAGCAAAAAGGTGAACAGCAGCGCGAACAGCGCCAGGATGCCGGCTTTGATCACGATTTCCTGCTGGCGCTGGCTGAAGGCGTCATCGGACATGCCAACGATGACCCGCCCCAGGTAGTCGTCACCGATGGCGGGGGTGGTGGCTTTGCCCTGTTGCAGGAAGTCGGTGTCCAGGCGGATTTGCTGCAGGCGGATGGGGGCCTGGAACACTTCAACCTGTTGCGCGCGGTTGGCGCTTTCGTCGGACTGCTCGACGTACACCAGAATGTGGTTGCGGCTGTCCTGCACTTCCAGAAAGCGTACGTGCGGGATACTGAGGGTGGCACGCATCAGCCCTTCGAGCACTTCGTTGTTGCCCGAAATCACCCCGTACTCCGATGCCGGTGCCAACTGATTGGCGATCAGTTGCCCGGTGTGGTTGAGCTCCTGGCGCAAGTCCTGGATGCGCACGAAGGTAAAGAAGCTGATCAACAGCAAGGTCAGCAGCAGGGCAGGGCCCAGGCTGATGATCTGGGTGCGGGTGTGGATGTCCCAGCTCAGGCGCTTGCTCATGGGGTGGGCTCTCCTGCGGCCAGGGTTTTGGCAGCGGCGTTCGGATCGATCGGTTCAAGGCCCAGGGCGCGGGCCACCTGCTGGTTGCCACTGACGCCGTAGCGCGCCGGGTACAGGCTGCGTGGCCAGCGCGCTGGCGGCTGGTCGAGCAGCTGGTCGAGCTCCGCCAGCCAGTCGTCCTGGTCGCTGTAGGTGCTGGCCAGGGCGCCGGCCCGCACAAACCCGGCGTTCGGGCCGATCAGTGCCATTTGCCGGCCATAGCTGCTCAGCAGCAGGTTTTTCGCCGTCTTGGAGTTGTACAGGTTGGGGTCGTCCAGGCCCAGCAGCACATCGCTGTTGCCCAGCAGGTGCTGCAACGGCCGACTGTCCCGTGGGTCGGACCAGTCCTGGGCAATGATCTCCAGGCCCATCGGGCGGGCAGCATGGCGCAGCTCGTCGAGCAAGAAACTGCTGTGTTCACCGTACAGCACGCCAATGCGCTGGGCCTGCGGCAACAAGTAGCGCGTCAGGCGCAATTGCCGGCCCAGCGGCGCGTCGCTCCACAACAAGGTAAGGAACGCAGGGCGCGACTTTCCCAGGCGCTGTTCAGCCTGTACCCGGCTGACCCGCATGGCCAGGGCCGGTGGGCCGGCGTTTTCACCCAGGCGCCACTCCAGCGCGGCGCTGTCGAGCAGAATCAGGCGCTGGTCCGCTTTGAGCTTGCTCGGGCGCGGCAGCTCGGCAGTGGTCAGAAAATGCACATGGTCATGCGGTCGGCGGCTTTCCAGCGCCGCGACAAAACTGCGGATGCCGGGCTGGTCCTCAGCCCCTACCAGCAGGATCTCACTGGCCGACAATGGCCCGAGCGGCCACAGGCACAGCAGCAACAGGCGCAGCAACACGGCCATCAGAACTCCAGCTCCGCGCTGACGCTCAGGCGGTGGCGGCTGTCGTAGCGGTTCTGGATTGCCGTGGTGGGTTCATCGTCCAGCCGCTGCTGCCACAGCGCCGCCAACTCCAGGTTACTGCCATGCACCCGAAAACGCTTGGCCAGGCGTAGGTCCAGGCGCTCGTAGCGGTACTGGTTGAGTGCATCGTCACCGTAGTAGAACAGCGCGCTCGACCAGCCAGCCCCCCATTCGCGCATCCATCCGGCCGAGCCGCTGTTGTGGGCGCTGAGGCGGCGGTCGTCGGGGTTGCTGGCCCAGGCATCGACGTAGGCGTAGGTCAGGCGCAGGCGATCGCGCAGGGTGGGGCGCCAGTCCAGTTGTGCTTCGCTGCCACTGAAACGGGCCTTGTTGGCGTTGCTGGCGATGTACTGGTTGTTCTTCAAGGGCTCGCTGATCATTCCCGTGATCTCGTCGTAGAACAGCTTTACATCCATGCTCAGGTCGATGTCGCTGAAGGAGCCGTTGTAGCCCAGCTCGCGCGAGCGCATGCGCTCCTGTTCGAGGTCGCCGGGGCCACGGGTCTTGACGAAATACTCGCCGTTTTGCAGGCCAAATGCATTGGGGGTGAGGTTCTTGACCGTGTAGCTCCAGTTGACGTTGTTCTCGAACATGTCGGGCGAGCGTACGGCCTCGGAGTACACGGCGCGCAGGCCATGGCGCGGGGCAATCAGGTAGTTGACCGCCACACGCGGGGTCAGCGAGCTGCCAGACAGGCGGGAGTCTTCGAACATGGCCCCGCCCTGCAGGATCCAGTGTTCGTCGGCGCGCCATTCCAGCTGGCCGAACAGGCGCCAGGTCTGGTCGTCGAGGCTGCCGTTGAAGTAAGTCTGCGAGTCGGCCCGGTCATAACGGTAGTTCATGCCGCTGAGCAGGCGCAGGCTGTCGGTCAGGCTCAGGGTGTCCTGGATTTCCAGGTCGTAGCGGGTTTCGCGGGTGCTCTGGTCGACGTCGCCGCACACTTGCTGCATGCCACCGTTCTCCCACTGCTGCTGCACTTTCTGCAAAAGCCCTTTCAGGGTGGGGTCGTCGGTGGAAAGGGGGGCACCAGTGGCGATGCCGCGTGCCACTTTTTCGGCGAAGTCAGGGTTCATTTGCCAGAGCTGGGTCAGTTCGGGGCTGAACGACTGCAATGCATCACAGGCGCGCCACACCTGCTGGCGGTCAAAGTGTTGCGCCGAACCCTGGATATAGAGGCTGTGCTCGGCGCTGAAATCCTTGGTCCAGCGCAATGAGCCGGCATAGTCCTTGGCATTGACGTCTGCGTTGTCGCCGGCCTCGTACCTGGCGAATACTGGCTGATAGGTATAGGGCCGCTGGTTGCTGCCTTCCTTCGCTGCCAGTTGCCACTCCAGGGTCTGGTCCACTGCCAGGTTGTGGCTGGCGCTGAGGTTGAAGCGGGTAAGCCGGCGGCTGTCGCGGTAGTCCTGGCCAAACTGGTTTTCGTCGAAACCATCGTCCTGCTGGCCGGACAGCGACAGGCGCATGTCGCCGCCGTCCCAGCCAAAGCCGTGGCTGGCGTAGAAGTCGTTGATGCCATCCTGGCCGCGGGTCACCTTCAGCCGCGTGCCATGGCTGTCGGCAGGGTTGCGGGTGAGGATGTTGACCACCGCCATCAGCGCGTTGGCGCCGTAGCTGACGGTGTTCGGGCCGCGGAACACTTCGATGCGCTCGATATCCTCCATGGCCAGAGGGATGTCGCTCCAGTCCACGGTGGCCAGGCCCGCACGGTACACCGAGCGGCCATCGATCAGTACCTGCATGCGGCGTGCGTCGTTGACGTTGCTGCCGTGGTAGTTGACCGTGGGTTGGTTACCGGCACCGTAGCCAATCATCATGCCCGGCACCAGGCGCAGCAATTCGGGGATGTCGCGGGCGCCACTGGCACGGATCAGCTCGCTGTCGAGCACGGTCATGCTACCCGGGACTGCCGCCGGGGATTGTTTCAGGCGTGTGGCAGTCAGAACCTGGGGCAGGTCGGTGTTGTCGATGAACAGGTCGTCGGCCACAGCCGGGCTGCCGAGCAGAGCGGTCAGTATGAGCAGGCGCGGGTACGGGGGCGTGCCAGGGAACACGGGGCGGCCTTGTATCAGGATTGAAACAGGCATGGTAACTGACCGTGGCGCATTTGCCAGTGACCTGGAGTGGTTTTGCAATGTGTCTGACTTGACGCTTTCATGGGGGCGAAAATCGAGCGCCGCCCGCGCGGCGCATCGCGAGCAAGCTCGCTCCTACATTTGTTGCAACGTGGCCATGACAGTGTCATCTGCGTTGCAAGCCTTGGCGCATGGCAGGCGAGCCGTATAATGGCGGGGTCGCCACTTAATTTTTGGCTTTAACGGATTGGATATGACTGAACAGCAACCTGTTGCAGTTCTGGGAGGCGGCAGCTTTGGCACCGCCGTGGCGAACCTGCTGGCGGAAAACGGTGTGCCGGTGCGTCAATGGATGCGCGACCCGGCGCAAGCCGAGGCCATGCGCGTCAATCGAGAGAATCCGCGCTACCTCAAGGGCATCCGGCTGCACGATGGCGTCGAGCCGGTCAATGACCTGCTGGCGACCCTGCAGGCCAGCGAGCTGATTTTCGTTGCCCTGCCGTCGAGCGCCCTGCGCAGCGTGCTGGCGCCCCATGCCGAGCTGCTGCGCGGCAAGGGCCTGGTCAGCCTGACCAAGGGCATCGAAGCGCAAAGCTTCAAGCTGATGAGCCAGATCCTTGAAGAAATTGCCCCCGAAGCGCGTATTGGCGTGTTATCGGGCCCTAACCTTGCCCGCGAAATCGCCGAGCATGCGCTGACTGCAACGGTGGTTGCCAGCGAGGACGAAAAACTCTGCAAGCAGGTGCAGGCTGTGCTGCATGGGCGCACGTTCCGTGTCTATGCCAGCGCTGACCGCTTTGGTGTCGAGCTGGGTGGCGCGTTGAAAAACGTCTACGCCATCATCGCCGGCATGGCCGTTGCGCTGGGCATGGGCGAGAACACCAAGAGCATGCTGATTACCCGTGCCTTGGCCGAAATGACCCGCTTTGCCGTCAGCCAGGGGGCCAACCCCATGACCTTCCTCGGCCTGGCCGGTGTCGGTGACCTGATCGTCACCTGTTCCTCGCCCAAGAGCCGCAACTATCAGGTTGGCTACGCGCTGGGGCAGGGCCAAAGCCTGGAAGAGGCGGTCAACCGCCTGGGCGAGGTGGCCGAAGGCGTCAATACCATCAAGGTGCTCAAGGCCAAAGCCCAGGAAGTGCAGGTCTACATGCCGCTGGTGGCGGGCCTGCATGCCATCCTGTTCGAAGGCCGCACGCTGAACCAGGTGATCGAGCACCTGATGCGCGCCGAACCCAAGACCGATGTCGATTTCATTTCCATCAGCGGTTTCAACTGAGCCTTTGGCGGCTCTGACACGAGCAAGGAGCGACACATGAACGATACGCCCGAACGCGCCCAGCGCGAGTCGATCATCCTGCGGGTGCTGTGGATGCTGGTGTTCCTGGTGGTCTGGCAACTGGCCGAACTGTTGTTGGGCGGGCTGGTGCTGGTGCAGCTGATCTACCGTCTGGTGTACGGCGCACCCAGCGCCAGCCTGATGAACTTCGGCGACAGCCTGAGCCAGTTCCTGGCGCAGATCGGCCGCTTTGGCAGCTTCCACAGCGACCAGAAGCCATGGCCGTTCTCTGACTGGCCTGCGCCGCGCGCGCCGGAAGGTGAAGCCGCGCATGCCGTGGCGCCGGCCCCGCATCCGGTACGTGACGAGGAGCCCAAGCTGTGAAGCTGTGGGTACTGCGCCACGGCGAGGCGGAGCCACGGGCCAACACAGATGCCGAACGCCGTTTGACTGCCCATGGCCGCGAGCAGGTGCTGCACAGCGCTGCTCGCCTGCTCGGGCAGCCGTTGCAGGCAATTATTGCCAGCCCCTACATGCGCGCCCAGCAAACGGCGGCGCTGGTGCATGACACGCTGGGCTTCGGCGAGCCGGTGCGTACCGTGCCCTGGCTGACCCCGGAAAGTGACGTGCAGCAGGTGATCGGTGAAATCGAGCGGCTGGGCCTGGAGCATGTACTGCTGGTCAGCCACCAGCCGCTGGTGGGGACCTTGGTCGGGGCGCTGGAGCATGGCCATCAGCAACATCCTGCAGCCATGAGCACCGCCAGCCTGGCGGAACTGGAAGGGGATTGGCCGCTGGCTGGGCTGATGACCCTCAAAGGGATCAGTTATCCGGCTTGAAACCCTGAAACCGGTAAGGCAACTGGCATTTTTGTCAGTTGCCGCGGTGAGTGGCCCCTTGCTAGCGTTGCCTGAAAGCAAACAGGCAGGGAGCAGCGAATGAAGGGTGAGAGGGGGGCGTTGTTGAGCTCCGTGGATTTGCAACCTACCCTGGACATGGTTGAGCAAGGTGTCGCTCTGGACTTCGCCCGATACAGCCTGCTACGCGATTCGGCCGATGCCAAGCTCTATGGCCTGATGAAAACGGTCAACGCCAGCAGCGTGCTGAATGCTGCTGATAGAGAGAACAGTCTGCAGGACTTTCTTATCCTTCAAGATACCTGCCAGCGGGTGTCTCATTTGCTGCAAACCAGTTGCCTGGCTCTGCGTCGCCTTCAGCTTGACTATAAGGACCAGCGCCTGGCCCGCGAAGCGCTGGAAAGCCAGCTGGCCTACATGCAAGCCTGCCTGCGCCGTTCACTGGCCAGTTTCGACCGGTCGGCGTGACCTGATAGCCCTCGCCGATGACCTTTCCGGACGTTGCCGAACGGCGCGCCGATGCCGACAATGAGCCATCATCCTCCGTCCGGACCAGGCGCCATGCCGCAGCAGATCTTCTTCGCCCATGCCAACGGTTTCCCCTCGGCTACCTATGGCAAGCTGTTCGCTGCCCTGGCGCCGGACTACCAGGTGCAGCACCTGGCCCAGCATGGGCACGATCCACGCTTTCCGGTGAATGACAACTGGCAGAGCCTGGTCGATGAACTGTTGCACCACCTGGCGCAACAGGACCAGCCGGTCTGGGGTGTCGGCCACTCGCTGGGTGGCGTATTGCACCTGCATGCTGCCTTGCGCTGCCCCGAGTACTACCGTGGCGTGGTGATGCTCGACTCGCCGGTACTCACCCGCGCCGATCAATGGCTGCTGCGCACCGCCAAGCGCTTTGGCTTCATCGACCGTATCACCCCGGCCGGGCGCACGTTGGGGCGCCGCGAAACGTTCAATGACCGCGACAGCGCCCGGGACTATTTCGCCGGCAAGTCACTGTTCCGCCATTTCGATCCCGACTGCCTCGACGCTTATGTCGAACACGGCTTGCAGGCGGCAGAGCAGGGCCTGCAGCTACGCTTCGACCCGGCTACCGAAATCAGCATCTACCGCAGCATCCCGCATACCAGCCCGGCGCCCGCGCGGCAGTTGCAGGTGCCGCTGGCCATGGTGCGCGGCGACCGTAGCAATGTCATTCGCCGCCACCACACCCTGGCCGTACGGGGTATGCCCCAGGGTGAATACCACAGCGTGCCGGGCGGGCACATGTTCCCGCTGGAGCGCCCTGCAGACACCGCCAGCCTGATCAAGGGCCTGTTCGACCGCTGGAGTCAGGCATGAGCGCACACGTCGAAGAAATCCGCCTGAGCCTGGGCCATATCGAGCTGGCCGCGCACCTGTTTGGCCCCGAGGACGGGCTGCCGGTGATTGCCTTGCATGGCTGGCTGGACAACGCCAACAGCTTCGCCCTCCTGGCGCCGCAACTCAAAGGCCTGCGCATCGTCGCCCTGGACCTGGCCGGGCACGGTTACTCCGAACACCGCCCGCCTGGCGCCGGTTATGCCTTGGCCGACTATGCCCATGATGTGCTGCGGGTGGCCGAGCAGCTCGGTTGGCAGCGTTTTGCACTGTTGGGGCATTCGCTTGGGGCAATCATTTCGGTGCAGCTGGCTGGCGCCTTGCCCGACCGGGTCAGCCGTCTGGCGTTGATCGACGGCGTCATCCCGCCGACCGGTGCCGAGCAGGATGCAGGCGAACGTTTGGGGATGGCACTGCAGGCCCAGCTGCGGCTGGACGGCAAGCGCAAGTCGGTGTACGCCACGCTGGAAGACGGTGTGCATGCCCGGATGAAAGGCATGGTCGCGGTCAGCCGCGAGGCTGCCGAACTGCTGGCCCAGCGTGGCCTCATGCCGGTGCCGGGCGGTTACAGCTGGCGCAGTGACAGCCGCCTGACCTTGCCATCGCCAGTCCGCCTGAGCGAAGCGCAGGCCATGGCCTATGTGCGCAGGGTGAATTGCCCGGCGCAGCTAGTGGTCGCCGCCGATGGCATGCTGGTGCGCCACACCGCGTTGCTGGAGCAGCTACCCTTTGAGCAGGTGACGCTGCCCGGTGGCCATCACCTGCACCTGAACGATGAGCAGGGCGCGGCCCTTGTCGCAGACTGTTTCAATCGCTTCTTTGGCTTTGCTTGACTTGCACCGGACAACTGTCGAGGCTTGGCGGGTTGAACAGGGAGACAACCATGCAACTGCCAGACATCCTGGAGCTTCATTTCGGCGCACGGCGCCGCCTGGGTCGCCAATGAGCGCGCCCGTTTCCATTCGTACTGCCCTGGCCGCTTGCCTGATGCTCGCCAGCCCCGTGATGTGGGCCGGCAGTTTACCGGTGCCGGTGGACGCCAAGGTCGTCGACCAGCGTCCGGCCGTGGAGCAGGAACGCGTCTACCCGATGGGCCCGCTGCGCAAGATCAGCGGCCGCCTGCGGGTCGAAGACAAGGTCGAAAGCCGTGGCCAGGTCAGCTCGGTCACTTACGAACTGCCGGTCGAACGCACCGCCCGCGAAGCCTTCACCACTGCCCGTGAAGAACTGCAGCGCGACGGTGGTTACCCGTTGTTCTGGTGCCAGGGCCGCGATTGCGGCGAGGCCAGCCTGTGGGCCAATGATGTGTTTGCCAATGCCCGCCTGAACGGTGGTGACGAGCAGCAGGCCTTCATCTTGCTGCGTCGCTCGGCGGAAGAGGCCGACACCCTGGTCGCGCTGTACAGCGTTACCCGGGGCAACCGCCGCGCCTACCTGCATGTGGAAGAGTTCGTCGCCGGCAACCCGTTGGGCGAACTGCTGCCGACCGCTGCCACGGTGCTGCGCGAAATGCGCGACACCGGCAAGCTCGACTACCCTGACCTGGCTGCGCCGCAAGACACCTGGGTGAATTTGCTGGCCCGCAGCCTGAACCTGGACAGCACCCTGCGTGCCAGCCTCAGTGGCGCTCAGGCCGAAGCCTGGCGTGAGGCGCTGGTCAAGGCAGGGGTGCGCAATGGCCGCCTTGAAGTCGGTAGCGCGCCCACCGACGGCCTGCACCTTGAACTGATCCGTTGAACGAGCGCCGCCATGGTTAACAATGATCGCCTGCTGGTCCAGATTCTGCTGTTGGCGTTGCTGGGGGCCGGCCTGTGGGTGATGGCACCGTTCATCTCGGCGTTGCTGTGGGGGGCCATCCTGGCGTTTGCCAGCTGGCCGTTGATGCGCTTGCTCACGCGTGTGCTGGGCGGGCGCGAAACCTTGGCGGCCAGCCTGTTGACCACCGCCTGGATCCTGATTGTGGCATTGCCGCTGGTGTGGCTGGGGTTCAACCTGGCCGATCATATTCGCGATGCCACGGCGTTCGTGCGCGACGTGCAGGTGGACGGTTTGCCCGATGCACCGGCCTGGTTGGGGGGCATACCGTTCGTTGGCGAGCGCCTGGTCAACTGGTGGCAATCGCTGGACCAGCAGGGCGCGGCCTTGCTGGCATCGGCCAAGCCTTACTTCGGGCAGGTGGGCAACTGGTTGCTGGCGCGCAGTGCGCAGATCGGCAGCGGTGTGCTGGAACTGACCCTTAGCCTGGTGTTCGTGTTCTTCTTCTACCGCGACGGCCCGCGCCTGTCGGCGTTCGTACTGCGCTTGCTGCACCGCCTGATGGGTGACCGCGCCGAGTACTACCTGGAGTTGGTGGCGGGCACCGTTCAGCGGGTGGTGAACGGGGTGATTGGCACAGCGGCTGCGCAGGGTTTGCTGGCACTGATCGGCTTCCTGATTGCCGGTGTGCCGGGTGCCATCGTGCTGGGCCTGGTGACCTTCATGCTCAGCCTGATCCCCATGGGCCCACCACTGGCCTGGATCCCGGCCACGGCCTGGCTGGTGTGGAAGGGCGAGTACGGCATGGCGGTGTTCCTGGGCATCTGGGGCACCTTTGTCATCAGCGGCGTGGACAACGTGCTCAAGCCGTACCTGATCAGCCGTGGCGGTAACCTGCCACTGGTGATCGTGCTGTTGGGTGTGTTCGGTGGATTGCTTGCCTTTGGCTTCATTGGCCTGTTCATCGGGCCGACCTTGCTGGCGGTCGGGTACAGCCTGCTGCTGGACTGGAGCCGTAACGCTGCGCAGCAACCGCCCCAACAGTAAGCCTGTAAGGGCCTCTTCGCGGGCACGCCCGCTCCCACAGGTAATGCACATTCTTCCAGGCCTGTGTTGTTCCTGTGGGAGCGGGCGTGCCCGCGAAGAGGCCGGTACAGGCAACGCTTAACCCTGATTTTTACGCTTTCTTTATACCCACCCCCATCCCCCGATCTCGCCCCTTTACGCCCCTCCCTCAGACAATTTCCCCATAGCGGCACAAGCCGCACCACGGGGAGAACCACTCATGAACATGCTCGACGGGCTGTCACTGCTGCTGGCAGTGGCCTTGGCGTTTTATCTGCTGGTGGCGCTGCTGCGCGCCGATCGCAGCTAAGGAGCGGCCATGCACAGTTACGATTTCGCCTTGCTGCTGGCGTTCTTTGCCATCGTGCTGCTACCGGCACCCTGGCTCGGGCGGTTCTACTACAGGGTCATGGAAGGCCAGCGCACCTGGCTGTCGCCGCTGCTGAGCCCGGTCGAGCAGGTGTGCTACCGGCTAGCGGGCGTGAACGTCAGCCAGGAGCAGAACTGGCGGCAATACACCCTGGCGCTACTGGCCTTCAACCTGGCCGGATTCCTGCTGCTGTTCGCCGTGTTGCTGTTGCAGGGCTACCTGCCGCTCAATCCGCAGCATCTGCCCGGCCAAGAGTGGTCGCTGGCGTTCAACACCGCCGTCAGCTTCGTCACCAACACCAACTGGCAGGCCTACAGTGGTGAGGCATCGGTCAGCTACCTCAGCCAGATGCTTGGCCTGACCGTACAGAACTTTGTCAGTGCCGCCACCGGCCTGGCCGTGCTGGTCGCGTTGTGTCGCGGCATTGCCCGGCGCAGTGCAACGACGCTGGGCAATTTCTGGGTCGACATGACCCGCGCCACCCTCTATGGCTTGCTGCCGCTGTGCCTGCTGCTGGCGCTGCTGCTGGTGTGGCAGGGCGTGCCGCAGACCTTTGCCGACTACGCTCATGCGCTGACCCTGCAAGGAACTGACCAGACCATTCCGCTGGGGCCGGCCGCCAGCCAGATCGCCATCAAGCAACTGGGTACCAACGGCGGTGGCTTCTTCGGCGTCAACTCGGCGCACCCGTTCGAAAACCCCACGGCCTGGAGCAACCTGTTCGAGGTGGCGTCGATCATCCTCATTCCGGTGGCGTTGGTGTTCACGTTCGGCCACTACGTGAAGGACCTGCGTCAGAGCCGCGCGATCCTCGCCTGCATGCTTGCCCTGTTCCTGATTGGCGGCAGCACCGCGCTGTGGTCCGAGTACCAGCCCAACCCGGCGCTGGAAAGCACCCAGGTGCAACAGGCGGCCCCCTTGGAAGGCAAGGAAAGCCGGTTTGGCACCACCGGTTCGGTGTTGTGGACGGTCACCACCACTGCAGCCTCCAACGGCTCGGTCAATGCCATGCACGATAGCCTCAACCCGCTGACCGGCATGGTGGCGATGGTCAACATGATGGTGGGCGAGGTGATTTTCGGCGGCGTCGGCGCCGGGCTGTACGGGATGCTGCTGTTCGTGCTGATCGCGGTGTTCCTGGCCGGGCTGATGATTGGCCGCACCCCGGAATACCTGGGCAAGAAGCTGCAAGCCCGTGAGGTGCAGTTGCTGGTGGCAACCCTGCTGGTGATGCCGGTCGGCGTGCTGGTGCTGGGCGCTATCGCCGCCAGCCTGCCTGGCCCGGCGGGTGCGGTCAGCAACCCGGGGGCGCATGGTTTCAGCCAGCTGCTGTACGCCTACACCTCGGGCACGGCCAACAATGGCTCGGCCTTCGCCGGCTTCGGTGCCAACACGGTGTACCACAACCTGATGATCGGCCTGGCCATGCTCATCGGCCGCTTCGGCTACATCCTGCCGATCCTGGCCTTGGCTGGCAGCCTGGCAGCGAAGAAAAGCGCACCGCAGGGGCAGAACAGCTTCCCCACCCATGGCCCGCTGTTCACCGGCCTGCTGCTGGTGACCATCCTGCTGGTGGGTGGCCTTACCTTCCTGCCGACCCTGGCCCTGGGGCCAATCGCCGAACACCTGAGCCTGGGTTTCTGAGGACTGACCATGAACATGCCCATTCCTGAAGTTAAAGCGCGGCACACCGCCAAGGACCAGACTCGCTTCGCCGCGCTGTGGCGTCCGGCGCTGGTGCAGGCGTTCGTCAAGCTCGACCCGCGCCAGCTCAAACGTTCGCCGGTGATGCTGGTGGTGGCCCTGACCGCGGTGCTGACCACTGTGCTGTGCTTCGCCCCCGGCAGTGGCGTGAGTACCGGCGTTGCCGTGCAAATCGCCCTGTGGCTGTGGTTTACCGTGCTGTTCGCCAACTTTGCCGAGGCGCTGGCCGAAGGCCGTGGCAAGGCCCGCGCCGACAGCCTCAAGGCGGGTAGCCAAGGCTTGACCGCCCAGCGTCGCAAGCGTGATGGCAGCTACGAAACCATTGCAGCCAGCGCGTTGCGCAAAGATGACGTAGTGCGCGTAGTCGCTGGCGAAATGATCCCCGGCGACGGCGAGGTGCTGGAAGGTATCGCGGCGGTCAACGAGGCCGCCATTACCGGTGAGTCTGCCCCCGTGATCCGCGAGTCCGGCGGCGACCGCTCGGCCGTGACCGGCAATACCCGGCTGGTCTCCGACTGGCTGTTGATCCGTATCACCAGCAACCCGGGCGAATCGACCCTCGACCGCATGATTGCCTTGGTCGAAGGCGCCAAGCGCCAGAAAACGCCGAACGAGATTGCCCTCGACATCCTGTTGATCGGCCTGACGCTGATCTTCCTGATCGTGGTGGTGACCTTGCAGCCGTTCGCCCACTTCGCGGGTGGCAGCCTGCCGCTGATCTTCCTGGCCGCGCTGCTGGTGACGCTGATCCCTACCACCATCGGCGGCCTGCTGTCGGCCATCGGCATCGCCGGCATGGACCGCCTGGTGCGCTTGAACGTCATCGCCCGCTCCGGCCGGGCGGTGGAAGCGGCCGGTGATGTGCATACGCTGATGCTCGACAAGACCGGCACCATCACCTTTGGCAACCGCCGCTGCAGCGCGCTGCATGCTGCACCAGGCATCACCGCCAAGGAATTGGGCGAGGGCGCACTGCTGGCCTCGTTGGCCGATGACACCGCCGAAGGCAAGTCGATTGTCGAGTACCTGCGCCAACTGCACGACTTTATCGAACCGGCTGCGGGGCAGTTCGAGGCAGTGGCCTTCAGTGCCGAAACACGTCTGTCGGGTATCGACTTCCAGCAGCACCGCTACCGCAAGGGCGCCGTCGATGCGGTACTGGCGTTCGTCGGCATGCAGCGCCTGGAAATGCCCCCGGCGCTGGCCCGCGAAGTGGAGCGCATCGCCCAGAGCGGCGGCACACCGCTGCTGGTATGTATCGACAAGCGCCTGCTTGGCGTGATCCACCTCAAGGACGTGGTCAAGCCGGGTATCCGCGAGCGCTTCGCCGAGTTGCGCAAACTGGGCATTCGCACGGTGATGGTGACCGGCGACAACCCGCTTACTGCCGCCGCCATCGCAGCCGAAGCGGGGGTGGATGACGTACTGGCCGAGGCCACCCCTGAGAAGAAACTGGCGCGTATTCGCCAGGAGCAGAACGACGGCCGCCTGGTGGCCATGTGCGGCGACGGTGCCAACGACGCCCCGGCACTGGCGCAGGCCGATGTGGGCATGGCCATGAACGACGGCACCCAGGCCGCGCGTGAGGCGGCCAACATGGTCGATCTGGACAGCGACCCGACCAAGCTGCTGGACGTGGTGCAGGTAGGCAAAGAGCTGCTGGTCACCCGTGGCGCACTGACCACCTTCTCCATCGCCAACGACGTGGCCAAGTACTTCGCCATCCTGCCGGCGCTGTTCGCCGCCATCTACCCACAGCTGGGCGTGCTCAACCTGATGCACCTGGCCAGCCCGCAGAGCGCGATCCTGTCGGCCATCGTGTTCAACGCGCTGATCATCATCGCGCTGATCCCGCTGGCGCTGCGTGGCGTGCGGGTGCAGGCGGCCAGTGCGGCGCATCTGTTGCGGCGCAACCTGCTGATCTACGGGCTGGGCGGCATTGTGGTGCCGTTTGCCGGGATCAAGCTGATCGACCTGCTGCTCAATGCCCTGAACCTGGTCTGAGGAGGCCGCCATGAATGCTTATGTACGCCCGGCGTTGAGCCTGGCTTTGTTGATGACGCTGGTGACGGGTGCGCTGTATCCGCTGGCGGTGACGGGCATTGCCCAGGTCGCCTTCCCGGAACAGGCCAATGGCAGCCTGGTGCGCGACGACCAGGGCCAGGTGCGTGGTTCGGCGCTGATCGCCCAGGAATTCAAGGGTGATGGCTGGTTCCATGCGCGGCCTTCGGCGGGCGCTTACGCCACGGTGGCCAGCGGTGCCAGCAACCTGTCGCCGAGTAACCCGGCGCTGGCCGAGCGGGTCAAGGGGGACGCGGCAACGCTGTACCTGGCGCAGCAGGGGCCGGTGCCGCAGGCGTTGCTGACCACCTCGGGCAGCGGCCTCGACCCGCACCTGCCGCCAGAGGCCGTGGCTTATCAGGTTCCGCGGGTGGCAGCAGCGCGGCAAATGCCGGTGGAGCGCTTGCAAGCCTTGGTGGAAGAGGCCACCCTCCACCCATTGATCGGCCCGCCGGTGGTCAATGTGCTGGCGCTGAACCAGGCACTGGAGCAATTGAGCCACTGATGTTGGGGCCGCTCTGCGGCCCATCGCCGGCAAGCCAGCTCCCACAGGTACTGCACATGACTTTAGGTTGCTGCGGTCGAGGTGGGAGCTGGCTTGCCGGCGATGGCCTGCGAAGCAGGCCCTTTGGTCGACCGTCGCAGATTCTGAAGGATGAGACATGAGTGATTCCGCCCGCGCCGATGCGCTGCTGGCTAACCTCCCTCGTACAGGCCGGGGCCGGCTCAAGGTCTTCCTCGGCGCCGCCCCCGGCGTCGGCAAAACCTTTGCCATGCTCCAGGCCGCCCACGCCCAGCAACGCCAGGGTGTTCAGGTGCTGGCGGGGGTTGTCGAAACCCACGGCCGCGCCGAAACCGAGGCGTTGCTCGCCGGCCTTCAGCAGCAACCCCTGCTGCGCAGCCAGTACCGTGGGGTTACGCTTGAAGAAATGGACCTCGACGGCCTGCTCAAGGTCGCACCAACACTGGCCCTGGTCGACGAACTGGCCCATACCAATGCCCCCGGCAGCCGGCACGCCAAGCGCTGGCAGGATGTGCAGGAATTGCTGGCCGCCGGCATCGACGTGTACACCACGGTCAACGTCCAGCACCTGGAAAGCCTCAACGACAAGGTGCGCGACATTACCGGCGTGCTCGTACGCGAAACCCTGCCGGACTGGGTGTTGCAGGAAGCCTTCGAACTGGTGCTGATCGACCTGCCACCGCGTGAGCTGCTCGAACGCTTGCGCGAAGGCAAGGTGTACGTACCGGAGCAGGCGCGGGCCGCGATCGACGCGTACTTCTCGCAAACCAACCTGACCGCGCTGCGCGAACTGGCCATGCAGACTGCCGCCGCGCAGGTCGATGCCGACCTGGCCCATGGCTATCGCCAGCGCGGCCAGGAGGCCCCGGCCTTGCGTGGCCGGCTGCTGGTGGGCGTGGATGGCGACGACCAGGCCGAGCGCCTGGTGCGTCATGCCAGCCGTGTGGCCCAGCGCCGCCACCTGCCCTGGAGCATGGTGCATGTGGACAACGGCCGCCTGCGTGACGAAACCGCCCGCCATCGCCTGCAGGCCGCGCAGCAACTGGCCGAGCGCCTGGGCGGGGAGGTGGTGCTGCTGCGTGCCGGCGAAGTGGCGCGCACGTTGATCCAGCATGCTGCCGAACGACGGGCCAGCCTGGTGCTGGTCGGGCAGTCCCGCGACCGACTGCGCCGGCGCCTGTTCGGTGCCGGGGTGGCTGCGCGGCTGCTGCGTGAGAGCCATGGCCTGGAAATCAACGTGCTGGACCGCGATGTGCAGCCGCAAGCGCCGCGTTCGGCGGTGCGGCGGGTGTGGGTGTGGCGGCATTACCTGCTGGCGCTACTGGCCACCGTCATGGCAGCAGGCCTGTCCTGGGCGGTCTCGAGTGTGCTGGCGTTGCCAAACATTTCGCTGGTGTTCCTGGCGGCGGTGTTGCTGGTGGCGGTACGCAGCAGCCTGGGGCCTGCGCTGGCCTGTGCTGCGTTGTCGTTCCTGACTTACGATTTTCTGTTCATTCCGCCCAATTTCTCGTTCAGCATCCAGCGTGAAGAAGATGTGCTGACCCTGGTGTTCTTCCTGCTGATGGCCGCACTAACCGGCAACCTGGCCGCCCGCCAGCGTCGACAGCTGCAGGCGCTGCGCGAGACCCAGGCACAGACCAGCCAGTTGCTCGACCTGTCGCGCCGGCTGACGGTGGCCACCGACCGCCAGGCCGTCTTCAATGCCGCCGGCCAGCATCTGGATGGCTGGCAGGATATGCAGGTGTGTCTGCTGGAGCGCAACGCCGAAGGCCAGCTGCAAGTGGCCAGTGGTGAAGCCCACGCCTTTAGCGACAACGAACGCGCCGCCGCGCAATGGGCCTGGCAGCATGGCCAGGCCGCCGGCCATGGCAGTGACACCCTGCCCAATGGCCGCTGGTGGTGGTGGCCGCTGGCGGTAGACGAACAACCCCTGGCGCTGCTCGGTGTACGCCCGCGTTCCGGCCAGCCGCTCAGCGACCCGCGCCGGCGCCTGCTCACCGCCCTTGGCCAGCCGCTGGCACAGGCATTGGCCCGCGCCCGCCTGGCCGAGCAACTGGAGGCCGCACGCCTGCATGGCGAAACCGAGCAGTTGCGCAGTGCCTTGCTGGCGTCCGTTTCCCACGACTTGCGCACGCCGTTGACTGCCATGCGTGGCAGCATCGACAGCCTGCTGGCGTTGGGCGAGGCCATCCCGCCTGAAGACCGCCGTGAGCTGTTGGAAGGCACCCGCAACGAGGCCGAGCGCCTCGACCGCTACATCCAGAACCTGTTGGACATGACCCGCCTGGGCCACGGCGGTCTCAAGCTGGCACGCGACTGGGTGGCTCCGGGCGACATCGCTGGCAGTGCGCTCAACCGCCTGCGCGTAGTGCTCGCCCCGTTGCGTGTGCACACTGACGTGCCGGCCGAGCTGCCGCTGCTGTTCGTGCATGCAGCGCTGATCGAGCAGGCGCTGGTCAACGTGCTGGAAAACGCGGCACGGTTCTCGCCGGCCAACGGTCGGCTTGAACTCCACGTATCGGTGCAGGACATGCAGTTGCGTTTTGCCGTCCTTGACCAAGGCCCCGGCATTCCGGTGGCCGACCGCGAGAAGATCTTCGACATGTTCTACACCGCCGCCCGTGGTGACCGTGGCGGGCAGGGTACCGGCCTGGGCCTGGCCATCTGCCAGGGCATGATCGGTGCCCATGGCGGGCAGATTCTGGTAGGCGAAGGCATCGATGGCCAGGGCACCGGCATCACTCTATGCTTGCCACTGCCCCCTCAACCTGAAGCCGAAAGCGAAACCCCATGAGCCAGTCCGCCACCCTGTTGGTCATCGACGATGAACCGCAGATCCGCAAGTTCCTGCGCATCAGCCTGGCCTCCCAGGGCTACAAGGTGATCGAAGCCGCAACCGGTGAGGAAGGGCTCACTCAGGCCGCATTGGGCAAGCCGGACCTGGTGGTGCTCGACCTGGGCCTGCCGGACATGGACGGCCAGCAGGTGCTGCGTGAGCTGCGCGAGTGGAGTGCGGTGCCGGTGATGGTGTTGTCGGTGCGCGCCAGTGAAGTGCAGAAGGTGGATGCGCTGGATGGTGGGGCGAACGACTATGTGACCAAGCCGTTCGGCATCCAGGAGTTCTTGGCGCGGGTGCGTGCCCTGCTGCGTCAGGTACCGCAGACCGGTGGTTCGGAGGTGGCAGCCAGCTTCGGGCCATTGACCGTGGATTTTGCCTTCCGCCGGGTGACGCTGGAGGGCGTCGAGGTGGCGCTGACGCGCAAGGAGTATGCCTTGCTGGCGCTGTTGGCCGGGCATCCGGGGCGGGTGATTACCCAGCAGCAGTTGCTCAAGGACATCTGGGGGCCTACCCATGTGGAAGACACACATTACTTGCGGATCGTGGTCGGGCATCTGCGCCAGAAACTGGGGGACGACCCCACGGCACCTCGCTTTATCATTACCGAGGCGGGCGTGGGGTACAGGTTGGTGGCGCCAGTCGATTAACTGGCCGGTATTTCAGCGCAGCTCATTCACCGCCCGCGAAGCCTCATCAATGGCCGCATGCGCATAGGCCTCCCAGGCAGCATCGGAGTTGGCGATGGCAACATTGCCGACCTTCTGGCGGGCCAGGTTCATCAGTTTCTCACTCGCTTCCTGGTCATCGAACAGGCTGTTGGCAAAGTACGAGTAACCGTGCGGCCAACGGTTGATGGTGATGGCCTGCACATCCTTGTTGTAGTCGAAGCCGGCCGGGCCCAGCATGGCCTGCAGCTGATCACGCACCATGCCCTCCATGTCTTCGAAACTCATGGCGTAGAGCTTGCTGCGGCCAACGCGGGCCTGGCTGCGGGCATCCAGGCCCGCGTTGGGGGTAGTGGGTACATGGACCATGTGCAGGCCAATGGGTTGGGCTGGATCACGCGGATGGCGGTAGCCGCCGATGTCCACGGGGTAGTCCAGTTTCACGCGGCTGTACGGTTGGTTCGGCGCATAGATTTCATGCACGCCCAGCTTCATGAAGCTCTGCCAGTTGCGAATGAGCACTTTGGTGTACACCAGCGGAAACTTCACGTTCTGCGCCAGCGCGTGGGCCTGTTCCTTGGAGAGGTCGCGTAGCAGGTAGGGGATCATCATGTTGTAGCAGGCCAGCACGCAGTGCTTGCTACGTACGCGGTGCAACTGGCCGGCCCGGCTGTAGCCTGTATCGACGCCGCCGTCGCGGTTCTTCACGCTGACCACTGTGCTGTTCAGGCGCAGGCGGACCGGGTTTTGCGCAAGGTCCAGCCTGGCATAGTCGAAGGGAGCCAGGACAATGTCATTCATGTCGGTGCCGGGTGCCACACCTGGTATCAGGCTGCGCACCAGCAGCCGCGCCAGCGAGGCATTGCCGTCGGGGAAATGGTAGATGTAGGGTTCTTCCATCTCCGCTTTCAGTTCTTCGCTGACGGGCGGCAGGCCCATGGCGGCAAAGCCGGGGAAGCCCACGCCGTATGCGTCGGCGGCGGCCACGGCGTCGATGCTCAGGGCTGAAAAATCATTGGTGCGGCTGAGGAAGTAGCGAGTGGCAGCTTCGCTCAGGCCCACATCCTTGCGCAGGAAATCCTGATAGCTGGTCTTGGCCAGGTAGGCCTCTTTCTCTTCGATGCCCTTACCCTTCAGGTAGTCCCTCGGTGCTTCGTGCAGGTCGATCAATGCCTGGCGGTCGGCCTCGGGCAATGGGAAGTCGCCAATGAAGGCGCGCCAGCTGCGGGCATTGAGTTTGTCCGGGGCAATGTCGTCGGCGACCATCGGCGTGGGGTCACCGCTGACCATCCTGGCTTCGCCGAAGCCGGCTTTGTCGAAGAACACGCCACGGGACAGGCCGAGGTTGGGGTAGAAGTCCCGGTCGAAGGCGGTCTGGAAACGGTCCACATCGACGTTCAGTTGTTTGAGCAAGCCGTTCACTGTGGCGCTGTAGAGATGCTTGGGTGACTGGAAGGCTTCGCTGCCGCCGTAACCGAGGATCATCTGGCCGCCCGCCTGGAACTCGTTGCGCTTGGCATGGCCGCCGAAGTCGTCGTGGTTCTCGATGATCAGCACGCGGGCCTTCGGGTGCTGCTGGCGGTAGAACCAGGCAGCGGACAGGCCGCTGATGCCGCCTCCTACTACGACCAGATCGTATTGCTCCTCCACCGCCAGGTTGTCGGTGTCGAATACCTTCTTCTCCCAGCCCATCTGGTGCCCGACTTCGAAGGCACCCGGGTGGCTGCCGCGCAGGCCGCTGAGGGCAGGGGGGTAGTAGCGGCCGGAGGGCGCGGCCTGGAGCAGTTGCAGCGGGGTGAGGCCTGCACCGATAGTGAGGGCTACGCCATTGAGAAAGTCGCGTCGGGTGATGGTCATGTCAGTGTCCTTACTGGTTAACCATGGTGGTGTTCGAAGCGTAGCTGCGCCTGCGTCAGGACCTCGGGGATTCTGTTTCAAAGCATTGGCGCATGGCGTCCAGATAGCGCCTTGCGCCCAGCCCGAGTGGCCGTGACTTGATCCAGATGATGTCTACCCACAAGCGCAAGCGGCTGGCCATGTTGTCGAAGCGCACCTCGGCCAGCGCACCTGAAGCAATCAGCGGCTCAACCAGCGGCTGCGGCAGGTAGGCCCAGCCCAGGCCGGACTGCACCAGGTCCAGCGTGGCCAGGTAGCTGTCGGTCAGCCAGATGCGCCGCGACAGCACCATGCGCGGGTCTGACCCGGTGGCCTTGCCCGAGGCCACGATGATCTGCCGTTGTTCGGCAAAGGCCTCTTCGGGCAACGGTGTGCCGCTGTTCTGCCCGGCGGGGTGGCGGGGGGATGCAACGGCCACCAGCAATTGGCTGCCGGCTTCCAGGAATGACTCACGCTCGTCGATACCGGGTCGCTCGAACACCAGCGCCAGTTGCACGCTGCCTTCATGCAGCAAGCGAACGGCTTCGGTCTGCGTCGCCGAGCGCACCTCGATTTCCAGGCTGGGGAACTCCTGGGCCAAAATTTCCAGTGGTTGGCTCCAGCGGCCGGTTTGCAGTTCGGGGGCCATGGCGATGGTCAGGCGCTTTTCCAGGCCTTTGTGCAGTTGCAGGGCCTGGGCGTCGAGCAGGTTGAGCTGGCAGATCACCTGCCTGGCTTGCGGCTCCAGCGCCAGGGCGGCGCTGGTGGGCAAGGCCTTGCGTGTGGCCCGGTCGAACAGCACCAGGTCCAGTTCTGCTTCCAGCTGGGCGACTGCCATGCTCACGGCTGAAGGTACGCGGCCCAGCTTGCGCGCAGCGGCGGAGAACGAGCCGGCATCGACCACGGCGAGGAATATTGCCAGGGAATCGCTGGAAAAGGCCATTGTCAGTAAACCTGATGATGATCATCTTTTATTGATAGAAATTATGAACATTAATGCACGTACAGGACAGTTCCCTCAATGGAGAAGAGCGTGCATAGACCAACCGCGTGGCATGTCACTCGCTGGAGTGCAGACCCGTTCAGCCTGGGAGCCTACAGTGCGTTGTTGCCGGGCGGGACGCGGCAGCATCGAAATGACCTGGGCCAAGTGCTGCATGAACGCTTGGTCATCGCCGGAGAAGCTTGTGACACCCGCGCCCCGGCAATGACTCATGGTGCATGGAATGATGGGCAGCGCGCCGCAAAGGCTGCAATGGCGGCCGGGGCGCGCAAGGTGATCGTGATCGGTGCCGGTTGTGCGGGCCTGGCTGCGGCACAGCGTTTGCGGGGCCAGGGTATCGATTGCATTGTGCTGGAAGCACGAGGGCGTACAGGCGGGCGCACGCATACAGTCGAGCTGGGGAGTGTGAAGGCCGATGAAGGTGCGGCGTGGCTTCAACATTTTGCTGAAAACCCATTGGCGGCCATTGCGCAGCGCCAAGGTTTGGCTTGCATAGAGACCGACTTCAGCCGCCCGCTAGCAGCTGCAAGTGACGGAGTGTTGCCAGATGTCGAAGGCGCCTGGGCTGCCTTCATCGAGCGCGTTGACCGGCAGTTGCCTTTGTCTGAGGCGATCAGCGGCTATATGGCCACACTGGACCCTGCTGGCGTGCGGGCCACGCAGTTCGCCATTGATGCCAACCTTGTGCTGGAAGCGTGTTTGCCGGTGACGCAGCTGTCGGTCAGCGCGTTGGACGAAGAGGGCGTCGGGCATGGCGATCGCATGCTGCCTGGCGGCTACAGCGAGCTGGTCGATGTGTTGGCGCAAAACCTGGACATTCGATTGAACACACCGGTAACCCATATCGACTGGTCACGCGCAGGCGTCAGGGTGAATGATGAAACCTGCGACTTCTGCATTTGCACAGTCCCCGTAGGTGTGTTGAAAACGATGCACTTCACCCCTGAGTTACCTGAAACCCAACAACGAGCGCTGGCGCATTTGGGCATGGGCAAGCTGGAAAAGGTGATTTTGCAGTTCGATGAGCGCTGGTGGCCAAGTTCATCCTCCGGCTACCTGCGCTGGTATGACGTGCCTGCCAGTTGGGGTGAGTGGCTGGACCTGACCGATGCCGTGGGCAAGCCCACCGTCGCCGGGCTGATTGCCGCCGATGCAATTGAGCGTCAGTTCAGCGGGCGCACAGATGAACAGATCGCGATGGCCGCGTGTGAGGCACTGGAGGCGTGGGCCGCAGCCATCGGGCCCACGCCTTGAAACTTACAAGCCTTCGGCCAGCACCCGGTCAATGCTGTCGACAAAGTAGTCCACGCTCGCCCGGGTGGTGCACATTGGCGGCTTGATCTTGAGGATGTTCAGGTAGTCGCCGGTGGGTTGCATGAAGATACCGAGCTCACGCAGGCGGTCGCACAGGGCCATGGTTTCTTCGGTGGCCGGCTCCAGCGTTTCGCGGTTACGCACCAGCTCCAGCCCCAGGTAAAAGCCCGAGCCATGCGCCGCACCCGCCAGCGGATGCTTGTCGACCAGTGCCTGCAGGCGTGCCTTGAAGTAGCGTCCGGTGTCGCGGGCGTTGTCCCACAGGCCTTCTTCCTGCATCACGTCCAGCACTGCCATGCCAATGCGGCAACTGACCGGGCTGCCGCCTGCCGAAGAGAAGAAGTAGCCCTCGGCTTCCAGCGCTTCGGCAATCTCGCGTCGGGTGATGACCACGCCCAGTGGCTGGCCGTTGCCCATGCCTTTGGCCATGGTGATGATGTCGGGTACCACGCCTTGCTCCTCGAAGCCCCAGAAGTATTCGCCCAAGCGGCCATAACCCACCTGCACCTCGTCGGCGATGCACACGCCGCCACGGGCGCGGACTTTGGCGTAAGCGTCGCGCAGATAACCGGCCGGCAACGAAATGCCGCCAGCATTGCCGTACACGGGCTCGCAGATGATGCCCGCCAGTTGGCGGCCACGGGCATCGAGGTCGGCCAGCTTGGCGTCGACGTCTTGCAGGTAGTCGGCGGCGCTGTCGGCACCGCGGAAACGGCCGCGGAAGGTGTTCGGCGCTTCGACCGGGTGTACCCAGTCCGGGCGGGTTTCCAGGGCTTGCGGGTTGTCGGCGATGGAGGTGGAGATGGCGTCGGTGGCCACCGACCAGCCGTGGTAGGCCTCCAGCACGCTCAGCAAGTCACGCCCGCCGCTGTAGGCCCAGGCCAGGCGAATGGCCAGGTCATTGGCCTCGGTGCCGCTGTTGACCATGAACACCCGGTCGAAGCCCTCGGGTGCCAGGTCGAGCAGGCGTTCGGAGAACTCGGTGATGGCCGCGTAGTGGAAGCGTGAGTTGGTGTTCAGCAGCGACCACTGCCGCGCCGACTCGGCGACCATGCGCGGGTGGCCGTGGCCCAGTACCGCGACGTTGTTGAGCATGTCCAGGTACGAGCGGCCCTGCATGTCGATCAGGTAGTTGCGCCAGCCGCGTTCGATGTGTGGCGGTTGCGCGTAGTAGTGCTTCTGCGAGCGGGCAAAGCTGGCGTCGCGGCGGGCCAGCAGGGCCTGTGGGTCGGGCAGCGGCTCGGCATCGCAGTCCAGGTCCAGCAGTGCGGCTGGCGACGGGCACAGGGCCAGCCAGGCGTCGGCTTGGGACGGGGTGGCGAAGAAGGGTGGCTGGATGTTGGGGGGCAGGCACAGCTGTACGCTGAGGAAACCGCAGCTATGGCCCAGCGACTGGCCTTTTTCCAGCGCCTGCCCATCGGCGGGTGCATCTTCCAGGCCCTGCAACCACAGGCTCCAGTGCGCGGTTTGCAGGCAGCCGCGGCCGTCGCCATGGCGTTGCCAGGTGCCGGCTTCGGGTGCCTGCACCTGGCTGCCGTTGGGCACATGCAGCTCAACGCCGAGGGCGCAGGTGGCGGGCTCTTCGGGCCGGTCGATATGGGTTTGCGACAGGCGATACTGCCCGTGCAGGGTGCAGGCCGGGGCCGTTTGCGCGCTCAGCAGGTGCTGGTCGAAACCGGGTTGCTCCCAGTTACCCGCTTCACAATGGGGGCTGAGTACACCCAGGTCGACCCGCGTGACTTCCTGCCCGGCCAGTTCGGGGAGCAGGGGGGCGCAACGGTTCAAGTCCGGAACGTCGACCTGCACGCCTGCCGCTTGCAGGATGGCGGCCTCCATCAGCGCGAAAGGCACGGCAGTGGCGGTGTCGAAGATTTCCCACTCATGGGCCACGTTGTCGCGGGTGTACTGGTTGCCGGGGTCCACGGCCAGTTGCTGCGCACTGCTCAATACCAGTACAGCTGCCCGGTTGATCACCAGTGGCCACAGGGCTCGCAGTTCGGCCTCGGTCAGCGGGTTGAGCACCTGATAGGCGCTGATCGCCGGCAGGATGCGCAGCGGGTCGCCCTCGGCGTGGTGCAGCAGCGCCGCGCACGTCACAGACAAGTCGGCGATACGCCAGGTGCGCATCAGGTCACCGAAGTCGATCACCCCTTGCAGTTGCCACTGGCGCTCACTGTCGCGCGCCCACACGGTGTTGTCATCGGTGAGGTCCAGGTGCACGGCCTGGCTCGGCAGTCGATCAACCAGCGGCAGCAGGCGCTCGCTGGCCTGGCGGGTGGCCTGCTCGATGCGGGCGCGCTGGGCACTGTCTTGCAGCACTGGCAGCAGGTGATCGATCAGCGCTTCGGCATGTTGCGGGTCCCATTGCAGGGTGCGTACAAGGCCTGGGTGGTCGAAGTTGGCCAGGGCCTTGTTCAGCTTCGCACAAAGCCCGCCCAGTTCAGCCACCAGGCGTGGCGGCATGTGCTTGAGGCGGGTCAACGGTTGGCCTTCGATGTAGTCGAGCAGGCGCAGGCGCAGGGGTTGCCCGTCGATGTCCAGCGCCAGCAAGCCTTCGCCATTGCGGGCTGGGCGCACTGCCGGTACCGGCAAGCCCTGTTCGTGCAGGTAGGCCAGTGCGGCGTGCTGTGCTTCCAGTTCAAGCTGGGCATAGCTGCCGTGGCAGGCCTTCAGCACATAGCGGCCTTGTAGTGCCTCCACACGGAAGTTGAGGTCCTGCTGGCTACCCAGCGCCGTCAGGTCACCGTCGAGGCCATAGTGCCTCTGCAATACGGCGCGTGCCTGCGTTTCGCTGAGTGAGGGGCTGGGCAGGCCGGAACGGCTGATCAGCGTGGTCAGGGCAGGGGAGGCGGACGGGTGCTGTGGGCTGGACATGAGGCTCTACCGTTGCTGCGGGGAGTTGACGGTGGAGAATTTATGCCGCTTCTGGCTGATGATGAAAGACGATTGTTGTCAGTAATTCTGATAATGGCGCCAAATTATGGAAAGTATTGGCAGCCAATAATTATTGGCCATTCATAAAACTGGATAAACCGCTGCAAGCTTTCATTCCAGTCCGGGGCGCAACGGGCAAGCCCGCGAATCAGGCGACGCAATGGATGGCACCGGCTGTGCCGGTGTTCGCGGGCATGCCCGCTCCCACAAAGACCGTGCTAGCGGGCCATGCAATTGCGTGTTTCCTCGTCGAGCGCACGCCTTAGGGAGGCCAGGAATGGAATGGCATCCGTGTAACGGCGGCCATATTCCAGGTTGAACGCGTAGTCGAAGCCAGGCGGGTTATCGCCCTGGGTGTGCTGCAAGATGGTTTCGATCTTGTCGAGCGCCTTGACCACTTTGGCTTCGGGTGAGGTGGCCGCTTCGTACTCGTCGAACAAGGCAACGATGTTGTCCTGCAGCGATGGTTCCAGCGTTGATGTGATGGCTAGCAGGTCCTGCCGTTCACCCATTCCCTTGTCGGGCATGGCCTGAGCCTCGGGGGCGGGGACATCGCCATTCAAGGCCTCCCCAAGGTCATGGACAAGGCAAAGCTTCAGCACCTTGCAGATATCGACATCACCCAGGTCCTCTTCAAACACCAGTGCCAGCAATGCCAGCCGCCAACTGTGCTCTGCGGTACTTTCACGCCGGCCCGTGGAGGTGTGGGCACTGCGGGTCACGCTCTTGAGCTTTTCGGCCTGGCGCAGGAACTCGAGTTTTCCATGTAGGTTGTGATTGTGCACGGCAGGTGACCTCTTGCTATCGCAGAGGTAGATAGTCGGCTCGCTGCCTGCCTGCGTCCACGCATTAAATATGCGCGAGGGTTTCGACCAGTCGGGCGGTGGAGCCATCGGACAGGGTAAGCCGCGTCCAACGGCACAGGCTGTGCTGGATGGGCACCACCGCAGAACCGTTCGTGCCAGTGGCGAACTCCAGTGCCGGAGAGGCCAGGTTATCTCGCCAGCCCAGCTCGGCTAGGCGCTGTTCCTGATTGGCGATTTCCGCTGTTGCGAACGGCCACAGCGAAACGCCAAGCAGCTCGCTGACCGGGACGTGGAACTCGGCTTCTCGGGGAGCTGAGCAGGCCAACAGGCGGTGGGTGAGATCGCATACCAGGTGCACTGGTTGCGAGCTTCCTGATACAAGCCGCGCCAGTGCATGGTCGGCAGCGCTGCTGAGGCGGGCCTTGAGCAAGGCTTCGATACGGGCGCGCTGTTCGGGCTCGGCGTCCTGAATGCCAGATTCCCAGCGGGAAATGGTGGACTGGCACACCCCGAACATCTGCGCGGCGTGCAGCTGCTTGACCCGGTTCAGCATGCGCCAATGCCTGAGCATCGGGCCGATGGGGGACGGTGAGATAGTCACAAGAAAGCCTCCAATGCTGTGCGGTCCTGAAGGGCCAATGTCGACGAGCAGCTGTAAGCGGACCATGATAGGTCCAAACAGCCCAATGCCGGAGGCCGCATGTCGCTCACAGCCTTGCTTCGTTGCAATGACTTGAATGTTACTCAGGAATACTATCGGGAAATCCTGGGTTTCCACGTGGCTGAGACCGCCGCGGGGAGTATCAGAGTGAGCTACGAAGACAGCTATCTGGTCTTTACCGAACAAGACTTGTGGGCGGTATCAACCGGGTCTTCGGCCACGTTCTACTTTCACGTTGCTGATGTATCGCAGTATTTCGAGCAGGTGAAAGGGCTGGCTGAGATCGCCTGGCCGCTACAGGACATGCCGTACGGGATGCGGGAGTTTGGAGTGCGTGACTGTAATGGTTACTACCTGGCTTTTGCGCAGTCAGAACGTGCGCGTCCAAGATAATTGTGAGGGGCGAGAGCTTTATTCGTACCCCATCCTTAGCTCCTGTGCTTGGGCTCCCACAGGGATAGCGCACGTCTTGAAGACTGCGCGGTCGAGGTGGGAGCTGGCTTGCCGGCGATGGGCTGCGCAGCAGCCCCAAAAGCTAGCTAACGGTATCCACCTCTAAAAACGCCGCCTCCAGCAACTGCCGCGTATACGGATGCTGCGGCGCATGGAAGATCGCCTGCGCGTCCCCTTGCTCCACCACATGCCCATGCTTGATTACCATCAACTGGTGACTCAACGCCTTCACCACCGCCAGGTCATGGCTGATGAACAGGTAGGTGAGGTTGTACTTCTGCTGCAAATTGCGCAGCAACTCCACCACCTGCCGTTGCACGGTGCGGTCCAGCGCGGAGGTGGGCTCATCCAGCAGTATCAGCGCGGGCTTCAACACCAACGCACGGGCAATGGCTATGCGCTGGCGCTGCCCACCGGAAAACTCGTGCGGATAGCGATGCCGCGTACGCGGGTCCAGCCCCACTTCCTCCAGCGCTGCAATGATCGCCGTCTCCTGCTCTTGCGCCGTACCAATGCCGTGAATGCGCAACCCTTCACCCACAATGTCCGCCACGCACATGCGCGGGCTCAGGCTGCCGAACGGGTCCTGAAACACCACCTGCATTTCCCGGCGTAGCGGCCGCACGGCCTTCTGGTTCAGCCCTTGCAAATTCTGCCCATGGAAGTGAATGCCGCCCTGGCTGGAAATCAACCGCAGGATCGCCAAGCCGAGCGTCGACTTGCCCGACCCGGACTCGCCAACAATGCCTAGCGTCTGCCCTTGCGGCAGGCTGAAGTTGACGCCGTCCACGGCCTTCACATGGTCAACCGTGCGCCGCAGCAACCCCTTCTTGATCGGGAACCACACCTTCAGGTCATCCACCTCAAGCAACGGCGCGCCCACCGGGTTATGCGCCGGCAACCCGCTGGGCTCGGCGTTGATCAGCATCTGCGTGTAGTGGTGCTGCGGGGCACTGAACAGCGTGGCGCATTCGGCCTGCTCGACAATCTGCCCGCGCTGCATCACGCAGACGCGGTGGGCGATGCGGCGCACCAGGTTCAGGTCGTGGCTGATCAGCAGCAGTGCCATGCCCAGGCGCGCCTGCAGTTCCTTGAGCAGGTCGAGGATCTTCAACTGCACGGTCACGTCCAGCGCCGTGGTGGGTTCGTCGGCAATCAGCAACTCCGGCTCGTTGGCCAGCGCCATGGCAATCATCACCCGCTGGCGTTGCCCGCCCGACAGCTCGTGGGGCAGGGCCTTCAAGCGCTTTTGCGGTTCGGGTATGCCGACCAGTTCCAGCAACTCCAACGTGCGCGCCGTCGCTTCCTTGCCGGTCAGGCCCTTGTGTAGCAGAAGGATTTCGTTGATCTGTTTTTCGATACAGTGCAGCGGGTTGAGCGAGGTCATCGGCTCCTGGAAGATCATCGCAATGCGGTTGCCGCGAATGCGTTGCAGGGTCTTCTCGTTCTGCTGCAGCAGGTCTTTGCCTTCGTAGCGGATGCTGCCGCTGGGGTGGCGGGCCAGGGGGTAGGGCAGCAGGCGCAGGATCGAGTGCGCGGTGACGGACTTGCCCGAGCCACTTTCGCCCACCAGGGCCAAGGTCTCGCCCTTGCGGATGTCGAAGCTGATGCCGTCGACCACGCGGTTGACCTGGTCCCCGGTCACAAACTCAACGGCCAGGTCGCGCACTTCGATCAGGTTCTGTTCACTCATGTCACTTCCTCGGGTCGAAGGCATCGCGGGCGGATTCGCCGATGAACACCAGCAGGCTCAGCATCAGCGCCAGCACGGCAAAGGCGCTGATGCCCAGCCACGGCGCCTGCAGGTTGGACTTGCCCTGGGCCACCAGTTCGCCCAGTGATGGCGAACCGGCGGGCAGGCCGAAGCCCAGGAAGTCCAGGGCGGTGAGGGTGCCGATGGCCCCGGTGAGGATGAACGGCATGAAGGTCATGGTCGAGATCATGGCGTTGGGCAGGATGTGCCGGTACATGATCGCGCCGTTGCGCATGCCCAAGGCGCGGGCGGCGCGCACGTATTCCAGGTTGCGCCCGCGCAGGAACTCGGCGCGTACCACGTCCACCAGGCTCATCCACGAGAACAGCAGCATGATGCCCAGCAGCCACCAGAAGTTGGGCTGCACGAAGCTCGCCAGGATGATTAGCAGGTACAGCACCGGCAGGCCGGACCAGATCTCCAGAAAACGTTGCCCGGCCAGGTCGACCCAGCCGCCATAAAAGCCCTGCAAGGCGCCGGCAATGACGCCGACGATAGAACTGGCCACGGTCAGGGTGAGGGCAAACAGCACCGAAATGCGGAAGCCGTAGATCACCCGCGCCAGTACGTCGCGGCCCTGGTCGTCGGTGCCCAGCCAGTTGTCCGCCGAGGGCGGTGCCGGGGCGGGCACGCGCAGGTCGTAGTTGATGCTCTGGTAGCTGAACGGGATAGGCGCCCACAGCACGAAGCTGTCTTTCTTTTCCAGCAGTTCGCGGATGTAGGGGCTCTTGTAGTTGGCTTCCAGCGGGAACTCGCCGCCGAAGGTGGTCTCCGGGTAGCGCTTGAACGCCGGGAAGTACCACTCGCCGTCGTAGCGCACGGCAATTGGCTTGTCGTTGGCGATCAGCTCGGCGCCCAGGCTCAGGCCGAATAGGATCAGGAACAGCCACAGCGACCACCAGCCACGGCGGTTGGCCTTGAAGCGCTCGAAGCGCCGGCGGTTGAGGGGGGACAAGGCCATGTCAGTGCTCCCGGCTGGCGAAGTCGATGCGTGGATCGACCAGGGTGTAGGTCAGGTCGCCGATCAGTTTCACCACCAGCCCCAGCAGGGTGAAGATGAACAGGGTGCCGAAGACCACCGGGTAGTCGCGGTTGATGGCCGCCTCGAAACTCATAAGCCCCAGGCCGTCGAGGCTGAAGATCACCTCGATCAGCAAGGAGCCGGTAAAGAAGATGCCGATGAACGCCGAAGGGAAGCCGGCGATCACCAACAGCATGGCATTGCGGAACACGTGGCCATACAGCACCCGTGGCCGGCTCAGGCCTTTGGCCTTGGCGGTGACCACGTATTGTTTGTTGATCTCGTCGAGGAAGCTGTTCTTGGTCAGCAGGGTCATGGTGGCGAAGTTGCCGATGACCAGTGCGGTGATCGGCAGCACCAGGTGCCAGAAGTAGTCCAGCACCTTGCCGGTGGTGCTCAGCTCGTCGAAATTGTTGGAGGTGAGGCCGCGCAGCGGGAACCAGTCAAAATAGCTGCCGCCCGCGAACAGCACGATCAGCAGGATGGCGAACAGGAACGCGGGGATTGCGTAGCCGACGATGATCGCCGAACTGGTCCACACGTCGAAGTGGCTGCCGTGGCGCACCGCCTTGGCGATGCCCAGCGGGATCGAGATCAGGTACATGATCAGCGTGCTCCACAGCCCCAGCGAGATCGACACGGGCATTTTCTCGATAATCAGGTCGACGACCTTGGCATCGCGGAAGAAGCTGTCGCCGAAGTCCAGCCGGGCGTAGTTCTTGATCATGATCCACAAGCGTTCGGGCGGCGACTTGTCGAAGCCGTACATGCGCTCGATTTCGGCGATCAGCGCCGGGTCCAGGCCCTGGGCGCCGCGGTAGTTGGAGCCGGCCACGGAGACCTCGGCACCGCCACCGGCAATGCGGCTGGTGGCGCCTTCGAAACCTTCGAGCTTGGCGATCATCTGCTCGACCGGGCCGCCGGGGGCGGCCTGGACGATGATGAAGTTGATGATCAGGATGCCGAACAGGGTCGGGATGATCAGCAGCAGGCGGCGCAGGATGTAGGCCAGCATCTTAGTTGGCCTCGTCCGCAGGGGCTTCGCTGACCGCCGGGGTTACCCCGGGCTTGATCCACCAGGTATCGATGCCGATGTCGTACTTGGGCGAAACATCCGGGTGGCCGATGTGGTTCCAGTAGGCCACGCGCCAGGTCTTGATGTGCCAGTTGGGGATCACGTAGTAGCCCCACAGCAGCACCCGGTCGAGGGCGCGGCAGTGGTCGACCAGGCTCTGGCGCGAATCGGCGTTGATCAGCTCTTCCACCAGTTGGTCGATGGCCGGGTCGCGCAGGCCGATGAAGTTGCGGCTGCCGGGGTTGTCGGCGGCGGCGCTGGACCAGAACTCGCGCTGCTCGTTGCCCGGCGAGTTGGACTGCGGGTAGCCGCCAACGATCATGTCGTAGTCACGCGAGCGCAGGCGGGTGATGTACTGGGAAACGTCGACCCGACGGATGTTCAGGTCGATGCCGAGGTCGGCAAGGTTACGCTTGAACGGCAGCAGGATGCGTTCGAACTCGGTTTGTGCCAGCAGGAACTCGATGCTGACCGGTTTACCCTGCGCGTCGACCATCTTGTCGTCGACGATTTTCCAACCGGCTTCCTGAAGCAGCTTGTAGGCCTGGCGCTGTTGCTCGCGGATCATGCCGCTGCCATCGCTGACCGGGTTCTTGAAGGCCTCGGTGAAGACCTGTTCGGGGACTTTGCCACGCAGCGGTTCGAGGATTTTCAGCTCGCTGGCGCTGGGCAGGCCGTGGGCGGCCATCTCCGAGTTGTCGAAGTAGCTGCCGGTGCGGGTGTAGGCGCCGTTGAACAGCTGTTTGTTGGTCCACTCGTAGTCCAGCAGCAGGCTCAGGGCCTGGCGCACGCGTATGTCCTGGAACACCGGGCGGCGGATGTTGAAAATGAAACCCTGCATGCCGGTGGGGTTGCCGTTGGGCAGCTCTTCCTTGATCAGGCGGCCGTCGCGCACGGCGGGCACGTTGTAGGCGGTGGCCCAGTTCTTTGCGCTGACCTCCAGCGCATAGTCGAACGCGCCGGCCTTGAGTGCTTCCAGCGCGACGGTGGTGTCGCGGTAGGAGTCGAACGTCATGGCATCGAAGTTATAGAACCCGCGGTTGATCGGCAGGTCCTTGCCCCAGTAATCCTTGACCCGCTCGTAACGCACCGAGCGCCCGGCCTTCACCTCGGCGACCTTGTACGGGCCGCTGCCCAGCGGGATTTCCAGGTTGCCGCGGTTGAAGTCGCGGTTTGCGTACCAGTGCTTGGGCAGCACTGGCAGCTGGCCGAGAATCAGCGGCAGCTCACGGTTACCCTTGTGCTTGAACGTGAACAGCACCTTGAGCGGGTCTTCGGCGACCACCTCGGCGACGTCGGCGTAGTACTGGCGGTACAGCGGCGCACCGTCCTTGATCAGGGCATTGAAGGTGAATACCACGTCTTCGGCACGCATCGGGTGGCCGTCGTGGAAGCGCGCCTCGGGGCGCAGGTAGAAGCGCACCCAGCTGTTGTCAGGTGCCTTCTCGATCCTGGCGGCCACCAGGCCGTACTCGGTGAACGGCTCGTCCTGGCTCTGGCGCATCAGGGTGTCGTAGATGATGCTGATGTTCTCGGCCGACACGCCTTTGTTGATGAACGGGTTGAGGCTGTCGAAGCCGCCGAAGCTGGACTGGCGGAAGGTACCGCCCTTGGGCGCATCCGGGTTGACGTAGTCGAAGTGCTTGAAGGTGGCGGGGTACTTGGGGGGCTCGTCGTACAGGGTGAGTGCGTGTTGCGGTGCGGCCAGGGCGGGAAGGCTCAGGCAGGCGAGCAACAGGCTGCCTGCCAGCCGGCGCAGTGGGTGCGTTGGCGTCATTGGGCTTTCTCCGAAGTCTTGATCCACCAGCTGTTCAGCCCCAGGGTGTAGGGCGGCGTGGTGACGAAGGCGAACCGGTTGCGGTAGGCCAGGCGATGATTGTCGAGGTACCAGTTGGGGATCATGTAGTACTGCCATGAAAGCACACGGTCCAGGGCGCGGGCGGCGGCGATCTGGTCGTCGCGGGTACGCGCAGCCAGCAGGGTGTCGAGCAGGTGGTCGACCACCGGGTCCTTGACCCCAGCATAGTTCTTGCTGCCCTTGGTGGCGGCCTGGCTGGAATGGAAGTACAGCCACTGTTCGAGGCCGGGGCTAAGGGTCTGGTTCAGGGTCATCAGAATCATGTCGAAATCGAACTGGTCCAGGCGTTGTTTGTACTGGGCGCGGTCCACGGTGCGCAAGCGCGCATCGATGCCGATGCTGGACAGATTTTCGACATAAGGTTGCAGGATGCGTTCAAGGTTGGGGTTTACCAGCAGCAGTTCCATACGCAGCTGCTGGCCCTTGCTGTCGACCAGGCGCTGGCCATTGAGCTTCCAGCCGGCCTCGGCAAGCAGGCCCAGGGCCTGGCGCAGGGTCTGGCGGCTGATGCCGCGGCCATCGGTCTGGCTGACCTTGTAGGGTTCGCTGAACAGCTTGGCCGGCAGCTGGTCGCGGAACGGCGCCAGCAGCAGCCATTCCTTGCCGGTGGGCAGGCCGCTGGCGGCGAACTCGCTGTTGGGGTAATAGCTGGTCGAGCGGCGGTAGGCGCTGCTGAACAGGGCGCGGTTGGTCCACTCGAAGTCGAGCATCAGCCCCAGCGCCTGGCGTACCCGCGGGTCGCTGAAGGTGGCGCGGCGGCTGTTCATGAACAGGCCCTGGGTTTGCGTCGGGATCTGGTGCGGGATCTGGGCCTTGATGACCTCGCCACGGCGCACGGCCGGGAAGTTGTAGCCGTTGGCCCAGTTCTTGGCCTGGTGCTCGATATAGATGTCGAATTCGCCGGCCTTGAAGGCTTCGAAGGCCACGGTGGCGTCGCGGTAGAACTCGTACTCCACGCGCTTGAAGTTGTACTTGCCCCGGTTGACCGCCAGGTCCTTGCCCCAGTAGTTCTTCACCCGTTCGAACACCAGCCGGCGACCGGGCTGAACCTCGGTGATGCGGTAGGGGCCGCTGCCCAGCGGTGGCTCGAAGGTGGTGGCCTTGAAATCGCGCTTTTGCCAGTAGTGCTTGGGCAGCACCGGCATCTCGCCCAGGCGCAGGATCAGCAGCGGGTTGCCGGCGCGCTTGAACACGAAGCGGATACGCAGCGGGCCGAGGATGTCCACCCGTTGCACTTCCTGCAGGTTGGTGCGGTAGATCGGGTGGCCGTCCTTGAGCAGGGTGCGGTAGGAAAAGGCCACGTCTGCCGAGGTGATCGGCTGGCCGTCATGCCAGCGGGCTTCCGGGCGCAGGTTGAACACCACCCAGCTGCGGTCTTCGCTGTACTCCACCGAGCGGGCGATCAGGCCGTAGCTGGAGGTCGGTTCGTCGCCGGACGGGTCGTACTGGCCGGTGCCGACCATCAGTGGCTCGTTCAGCTCGCTGATGCCGTATTGCTGGAAATTGGGCGTGGTAATCGGGCTCGACCCCTTGAAGGTGTAGGGGTTGAGGGTATCGAACGTACCAAAAGCCATGGCCCGCAAGGTGCCGCCCTTGGGCGCTTGCGGGTTGACCCAGTCGAAATGGGTGAAGGTGGCTGGGTACTTGAGCGTGCCGAACTGCGCGTATCCGTGGCTTTCGCTCACCATCGCGGCTGCGGGAAAGCTCAAGGCCAGGCTGAGTGACAGCAGGAGGGGACGTATCAAGTCGGCATCCGATCCAGAGGCGTTGGGCTTTGATCGGGGTACAGTAACAGCTTGGTGGGGTTGGAAAAAGAGTACAGCCCAGAGGATTGCAAGGGGCCGCTTCGCGCCCCATCGCCGGCAAGCCAGCTCCCACACCGATCGCATCAACTCAAGCCATGCGCCGTACCTGTGGGAGCTGGCTTGCCGGCGATGGGGCGCGAAGCGGCCCCAGGGTATTAGATCAATGCGAGAGGTAGACGGTCAGGGTCTGGCCTGGCTTGAGGGCATGGCCGCTGCGCGGGTTCCAGCGCTTGAGGTGCTGCATTTCCACGTTGAAGCGCTTGGCCACCAGGTACAGCGAGTCGCCCTTGCGTACCTTGTATTGCGTGGAGCGCTTCCCGGATGCCGCCACCCGGTTGCCGGCGGCGCTTGGTGTACTGCCACCGCGCAGGGCCAGTACCTGGCCGGCGCGCACGCTGTTGCCGGACAGGCGGTTCCAGCGTTTGATGTCCTTGACCGACACGCGGTTGGCCTTGGCGATGGCGCCCAGGTTGTCGCCGCGCTTCACCCGGTAGCTACGCGCTGCAACCGGCGCCTTGGCCTCGGCCACGGCGCGGGCAAACACCGCCTTGTTCGGCTGCAGGCTCACCAGTTGCTCGGGCTTGAGGTTGGACAGGCTGTCGCTCAGCAGTTGTGCCTTGGCGGTCGGTACCAGCAGCTGCTGCGGGCCGTCCACGGTCATGCGCTTCTTGAAGGCCGGGTTGAGCTGGATCAGCTCGTCTTCGTCGATGTTGGCAAAGGCTGCCACCCGCGACAGGTCGAGGCGGTCGTTGATCGCTACCGCCTCGAAGTAGGGTTCGTTGGCGATCGGGTTCAGGTTCACGCCGTAGGCTTCAGGGGTGAGCACCACCTGCGACAGGGCCAGCAGCTTGGGCACGTAGTCGCGGGTTTCCTGTGGCAGCGGCAGGTTCCAGTAGTCGGTTGGCAGGCCGAGTTTTTCGTTGCGCTCCATGGCGCGGCTGACCGTGCCTTCACCGGCATTGTAGGCGGCCAGGGCCAGCAGCCAGTCGCCGTTGAACATGTCGTGCAGGCGGGACAGGTAGTCCAGTGCAGCGTTGGTCGAGGCGGTGACGTCGCGACGACCGTCGTAGAAGTTGGTCTGGCGCAGGTTGAAGTGGCGGCCGGTGGACGGGATGAACTGCCACATGCCCGCCGCGTGGGCGCGCGAGTAGGCCATCGGGTTGTAGGCGCTTTCGATGGCTGGCAGCAGCGCCAGTTCCAGCGGCATGTCGCGCTCTTCAAGGCGTTCGACAATGTAATGCAGGTAGAGGCTGCCACGCTCGCCGGCGCTTTCGATGAAGCTCGGGTTGCTGGCGAACCACAGGCGTTGCTGCTCGATACGCGGGTTGACGTCGATGCCATCCTGCAGGGCGAAGCCCTGGCGCATGCGCTCCCAGACATCCTGCGGTGCCTGCTCGGCTGGCTTGACCAGCAGCGGTGAAGGTTTGTGCTTGATCCGCGCCTGGTAGTTGTGCGCGCGAACGCTTTCGGATTCGTCGAGCTGACGGGTGCTCTGGCAGCCCACCAAGGTGGCGGCCAGGGCCAGCGCACTGATTTGGGCCAGGCGCGTCAGGGCGACGGAATGAGAGGTTCTGCGGCTACGGGAAGACATCGGCTGACACAGGTATCCGGGCGAAAAATTTCGGCGATTCTAGAAACCGCTCCGGGCCTGGTCAACCTTTGACCATCACTTGCGATATATCTTGCGGTTATCAGAAGGTGTCCTTCCAAGACCTCAAGGCAGCAAAAACAGTGACCTGCGAGTCGTTTGGATGTCCCTTCCATTCGTCTGCTTTTTGTTTAACTAATGTTTCAGAGGTACGCAGGAAGGGGTTGGTCAGGCGTTCCAGGCCAATGGTTGATGGCAAGGTGATGCGATTGTCGGCGCGCAAACGGGTAACGTCCTCGAACCGCTGTAGAACGTGTTGGTTGGTAGGTTCCACCGCCTTGGCAAAACGCAGGTTGCTGAGGGTGTATTCGTGGGCGCAGTACACTTCTGTTTGTGCCGGCAGCGCCGCCAGCCGGGCGAGGGCGGGTTGCATCTGTTCGGGTGTACCCTCGAACATGCGACCGCATCCGGCGGCGAACAGGGTGTCGCCGCTGAACAGTACGGGTGTTGCCGGCTGGTCGCTGAAGAACGCGATATGCCCCAGGGTGTGGCCAGGCACTGCCAGCACCCGGAAGGTTACGCCCAGCACGGTCACCTGGTCGCCTTCGTCCAGCGCGTGGTCGCGGCAGGGAATACGCTCGTGGGTTGGGCCATAAACCTGTGCGTTGGTCAGTTGCTTGAGCCGTTCCACGCCACCGACATGGTCGTTGTGGTGGTGGGTAATCAGGATATCGCTGAGCACCCACTCGGGATTGGCCGCCAGCCAGCGCTCCACCGGGCCGGCGTCACCTGGGTCGACCACCGCGCAGCGGCGTTTGGCAGTATCCTGTAACAACCAGATGTAGTTGTCGGAGAAAGCGGGGAGAGCATCGATCTGTATCATGGTGCGGATCCGATTCGCCTAGCGTGGCACATGAGGGCATCTTAGCCGCGATGGCGCGGTGCGAGAACCTTCGAGGGAGAGCGCAATGACCGACCAAGCCTTTGCCCAGGCCGACCCGGACTGGGTCAAGCTGATCAGCCTGGCCCGTGAGTGGTTCAACGGCCCACTCGGCCAGCTGATGCTCAAGGAGGAGGAAAAACTGCTGGAAGAAGAGTTGGGGCGCTTCTTCGGCGGGTACCTTGTGCATTACGGGCCTTGTGCCGAGCCGCCACCAAGCGCGCCCCAGGTGCAGCGCAACGTGCGCCTCGGCGCGCCGCTGCCAGGGGTGGAGATTGTGTGCGAGGAACAGGCCTGGCCGCTGAGCGAGCATGCTGCCGACGTGGTGGTGCTGCAACATGGCCTGGATTTCTGCCTGTCGCCCCATGGCCTGCTGCGCGAGGCCGCCAGCGCCGTGCGCCCGGGCGGGCATCTGCTGATTGTCGGGATCAACCCGTGGAGCAGCTGGGGCATGCGCCATTTCTTCAGCCACGGGGCGTTGCGCAAGGCCCGCTGCATCTCGCCGTCGCGGGTGGGGGACTGGCTCAACCTGCTGGGCTTCGCGCTGGAGAAACGCCGCTTCGGGTGCTATCGTCCGCCGCTTGCCTCACCGGCCTGGCAGCAACGCCTGGAGGGCTGGGAACGGCTGGCAGGTGGCTGGCAAAGCTCGGGTGGCGGCGTGTACCTGTTGGTGGCGCGCAAGATGGTGGTCGGCCTGCGGCCGCTGCGCCCGGAGCGCCGCGAACCGATGGGCAAGTTGCTGCCGCTGCCGCTGGCCAAGGTCAACCGCACGGCGGTGAACCCTGATACTGAAAAGCACTGAACATGAGTGGTACATGAGCGAAAGCGTCGAGATGTTTACCGATGGTGCCTGCAAGGGCAACCCCGGCCCGGGTGGTTGGGGCGTCCTGATGATCTACAAGGGCGTCGAGAAGGAACTGTGGGGCGGTGAACGCGAAACCACCAACAATCGCATGGAGCTGATGGCCGCGATCCAGGGGTTGATGGCGCTGAAGCGTGAATGCGAAGTGGTGTTGACCACCGACTCGCAGTACGTGATGAAGGGCATCAACGAGTGGATGGTCAACTGGAAGAAGCGCGGCTGGAAGACGGCGGCCAAGGAGCCGGTGAAGAATGCCGACCTGTGGCAGCAACTGGATGAGCAGGTCAACCGTCACAAAGTGACCTGGAAGTGGGTGCGCGGCCATATCGGCCACCCCGGCAACGAACGCGCCGACCAGCTGGCCAACCGTGGCGTGGACGAAGTGCGCGCCCAGCGTTGAGCTGGGGTACAATTGCCGCCTTTGTAACTGATGCAAGTTGGAGCGCCCCGCGTGGAGCAGCAGCAAGATAAGCGGTTCGTCATTCTCGATACCGAAACCACGGGCATGCCGGTCAGCGAAGGCCACCGGATCATCGAGATCGGCTGTGTCGAAGTCATCGGCCGGCGCCTGACCGGGCGGCACTTCCACGTTTACCTGCAGCCGGACCGCGAGAGTGACGAGGGCGCGATCAACGTCCACGGCATCACCGATGCCTTCCTGGTCGGCAAACCGCGCTTTGGTGATGTGGCCGAAGAGTTCTTCGAGTTCATCCAGGGCGCTACCCTGGTCATCCACAACGCGGCGTTCGACGTTGGCTTCATCAACAACGAATTCGCCCTGCTCGGTCAGCACGACCGTGCGGACGCTTCGCAGTATTGCACCATCCTCGATACCCTGTTGTTGGCACGTTCGCGTCACCCGGGGCAGCGCAACAGCCTCGATGCGTTGTGCAAACGCTACGACATCGACAACTCGGGCCGTGAACTGCACGGCGCACTGCTCGACTCGGAACTGCTGGCAGACGTCTACCTGGCGATGACCGGTGGCCAGACCAGCCTTTCGCTGGCTGGGCATGGGGCGGATGCTGAAGGTGACGGGCAGGGGGCAGGGGGCAGCGAGATCCGGCGGATTACCGGGCGTGCACCGGGGCGGGTGATCATGGCCAGTGCCGAGGAGCTGGAGGCGCATGCCGAGCGGTTGGCGGCTGTTGCCAAGTCGGCGGGTGGGCCTTCCATGTGGCAAGCCTTGACCGAGACACCTGCTGGCTGATTCTTAGCCTGTACCGGCCTCTTCGCGGGCACGCCCGCTCCCACAGGGATCTCACAAAGCCTGAGCAAGTGGGGTTCCTGTGGGAGCGGGCGTGCCCGCGAAGAGGTCGGCCCTGAAAACACAGGTTCAACTACCCTGAAATGGACGCCATGTCCTTCGGAGGTAGCCACCTGATGTACAAGGACCTCAAGTTCCCGATCCTCATCGTTCATCGCGCCATCAAGGCTGACAGTGTCGCCGGCGAGCGCGTGAGGGGCATTGCCGAGGAACTGCGCCAGGACGGCTTCGCCATCCTCGCCGCCGCCGACCACGCCGAAGCGCGGCTGGTCGCCGCCACCCACCACGGCCTGGCCTGCATGCTGATTGCCGCTGAAGGCGCCGGCGAAAATACCCACCTGTTGCAGAACATGGCCGAGCTGATCCGCCTGGCTCGCCTGCGTGCACCCAACCTGCCGATCTTCGCCCTGGGTGAGCAGGTCACCCTGGAAAACGCCCCTGCCGAGGCCATGAGCGAGCTCAACCAGCTACGCGGCATCCTGTATCTGTTCGAAGACACCGTACCGTTTCTTGCCCGCCAGGTGGCGCGTGCCGCACACACCTACCTCGATGGCCTGTTGCCGCCTTTCTTCAAGGCGCTGGTGCAGCACACCGCGCAATCCAACTATTCCTGGCACACCCCGGGCCATGGTGGTGGCGTGGCCTACCATAAAAGCCCGGTAGGCCAGGCCTTTCACCAGTTTTTCGGCGAAAACACCCTGCGCTCCGATCTGTCCGTTTCCGTGCCGGAACTGGGTTCGCTGCTCGACCACACCGGCCCCTTGGCTGAAGCCGAGGCCAGGGCTGCCCGCAACTTTGGCGCCGACCATACCTTCTTCGTCATCAATGGCACCTCTACGGCCAACAAGATCGTCTGGCACGCCATGGTCGGCCGTGACGATCTGGTGCTGGTGGACCGCAACTGCCACAAGTCGGTGGTCCACGCGATCATCATGACCGGCGCCATTCCGTTGTACCTGTGCCCGGAGCGTAACGAACTGGGCATCATCGGCCCGATCCCGCTCAGCGAGTTCAGCCCTGAGGCGATCCAGGCGAAGATCCAGGCCAACCCGCTCGCCCGTGGCCGGGTGCCGCGCATCAAGCTGGCGGTGGTGACCAACTCCACGTATGACGGCTTGTGTTACCACGCAGGGCTGATCAAGCAGACCTTGGGCAGCAGTGTCGAGGTGCTGCACTTCGACGAGGCCTGGTTTGCCTATGCGGCGTTTCATGACTTCTTCACCGGGCGTTATGCCATGGGCACTGCCTGCGCGGACGATAGCCCGCTGGTGTTCAGTACCCATTCCACCCACAAGCTGCTGGCGGCGTTCAGCCAGGCTTCCATGATTCATGTGCAAGACGGGGCCAGGCGCCAACTGGACCGCGATCGCTTCAACGAAGCGTTCATGATGCACATATCGACCTCGCCGCAGTACAGCATCCTCGCTTCGCTGGACGTGGCCTCGACCATGATGGAGGGGCCGTCCGGGCGCTCGCTGCTGCAAGAAATGTTCGACGAGGCACTGAGCTTTCGCCGTGCCCTGGCCAATCTGCGCGAACACATTGCCGCGGATGATTGGTGGTTCAGTATCTGGCAGCCGCCGAGCGCTGAAGGTATTCACCATCTGCAAGCGCAGGACTGGTTGTTGCAACCGGGCGCAGAGTGGCATGGCTTTGGCGAGGTGGTGGACGACTACGTGCTGCTCGACCCGCTGAAGGTAACCCTGGTGATGCCGGGCCTTAGTGCGGGTGGTGTACTGGACGAGCACGGTATCCCGGCGGCGGTGGTCAGCAAGTTTCTCTGGGAGCGGGGGCTGGTGGTGGAAAAAACCGGCCTGTACAGCTTTCTGGTGCTGTTCTCCATGGGCATCACCAAGGGCAAGTGGAGCACGTTGCTGACCGAGTTGCTGGAGTTCAAGCGCCACTACGATGGCAATACTGCCCTGAGCAGCTGTTTGCCGAGTGTGGTGGCCGCCGATGCCTCACGCTACCGGGGGATGGGCCTGCGCGACCTGTGCGACCAGTTGCATGGCTGCTACCGCAGCAACGCCACGGCCAAGCAACTCAAGCGCCTGTTCACGCGCTTGCCGGAGGTGGCCGTGAGCCCGGCCCAGGCCTATGACCAGATGGTGCGTGGCGAGGTGGAGGCGGTGCCGATCGAGGCACTGCTGGGGCGTGTGGCGGCAGTGATGCTGGTGCCGTACCCGCCCGGCATTCCGTTGATCATGCCGGGGGAGCGGTTCACCGAGGCGACCCGCTCGATACTCGACTACCTGGCCTTTGCCCGGGCGTTCAACCAAGGGTTTCCCGGTTTTGTCGCCGACGTGCATGGCCTGCAGAACGAGAGTGGTGGCTACACCGTGGATTGCATCAAGGAATGCGAATGATCTCGACGCCGGAACGTGCCAGTTCGAAACGGTTTTCACCCAGGTGGTTGACCTTGTCGCCGATGGCAAGGCGGTAAGTGGTGATGGGGGCGCCCAGCGTGCTGCCGTCGATTTGCAGGGTGGACTCCTGGAACTCGTGCACGGGGTAGATACGGCCTTCGGCGTCACGGGCGTGGAATTGGCCGACCATTACTGCTGCCATTTGGGTGGAAACCTCTGAATTACGTAGAAAATGTCTGAAGGCATAGACCGTACAACAGCCTCGGAAGTTTTCGCCATGAGGAAAAAAAACCAAAGTACCGAGGAACGGTCATCTATAACTAGAACTTCCCTTTACCCAGCACAGGATGGAAATTGCCATGAGCCAGGTGTATTCGGTAGCGGTTGTCGTCGGCAGCTTGCGCAAGGAGTCCTACAACCGCAAGGTCGCCCGCGCACTTTCGGAGCTGGCGCCGTCCAGCCTAGCCCTGAAGATTGTCGAGATTGGCGATTTGCCGTTGTACAACGAGGACGTCGAGGCCGAAGCGGTGCCCAAGGCGTGGGAGCGTTTTCGCAAAGAGATCCGCGACAGTGATGCCGTGCTGTTCGTCACGCCGGAATACAACCGCTCGGTGCCGGGCTGTCTGAAAAATGCCATTGATGTGGGCTCGCGGCCCTACGGGCAAAGTGCCTGGAGCGGAAAGCCGACGGCGGTGGTGAGTGTGTCGCCGGGGGCCATTGGCGGCTTTGGTGCCAACCATGCTGTGCGTCAGTCGTTGGTGTTTCTGGACATGCCGTGCATGCAGATGCCTGAGGCCTATATCGGCGGCGCAGCAAGCCTGTTCGAGGACTCGGGCAAGCTCAACGACAAGACCCGGCCGTTCTTGCAGGCGTTTGTCGACAAGTTTGCTTCGTGGGTGAAGTTGAACAGGGCGGTTTGATACCTGCTCATCCGGGGCTAATTTCATTGGGGCTGCTGCGCAGCCCATCGCCGGCAAGCCAGCTCCCACAGGTACTGCACAGGGCCTGAAGTTGTTGCGGTCGGTGTGGGAGCTGGCTTGCCGGCGATGGGCCGCGCAGCGGCCCCAGCTGTTTAGCGGAAGCTGTAGGAAACGCCCGCATACACGCCAAATCCTTCACCCGGCGTCGAACGGGCATTGTCCTTGCCGGCATCGTTGTAGGTCGGCGTCACCGTGGCGGCATAGCGTTTGTTGGTGAGGTTGCGCAGGTCCAGCCAGGTCTGCCAGTCCTGTTTCGGTGAATCCCAGCCCACCCGTGCACCCAGCAAGGCATATTCATCGGCGTGGTAGCTGTTGGCGTAGTCCACCTGCACCTTGGACGCCATCTGAGTATTCACCCCTGCATAGAACCCGCTCGGCCAGTCATAGCGCAACTCGGCCTGGTAGTAGTGCATGGGGATGCCCGGCAGGCGGTTGTCACCGAACGTGTCGTCATCGCGGTAGTGGAAGTCACTGAAGGTGTAGGCCTGGCGCAGGCTGAGCCTGCCGGTGCCGCTGCGTTCCCACAGGGTGCTGTCCAGGCCCGCTTCCACGCCTTGGTGCACGGTGGCGCTGGCATTGAACTCCGAGGTGAAGTTTGGCACCACTTCCACGGCCAGCAGTTCGTGACGCACCTGCGAGTAGTACCAGGCGAGGTCCCAGCGGCCTAGCGCCGAATCGCCACGCGCGCCCAGCTCCAGAGTGGTTGCCGTCTGGTTCTGCATCTCGATCGGCTGGATCTGCTTGCCACCCGTGCTGGGTGCGCTCCAGATCAGCGACCACGGATGCGGCGGTTCGACCGAGCGGCTGAGGTTGCCGTACACCTGCAGGTCCGGGCGGATGTCGTAGCGCAGGCCCAGGCGTGGCGCGTAGTCCCAGTCATGCATGCTCACCTTGCCGCCTTCGGCAGGGTAGGTCACGTCACTCTCGCGACGGGTGTAGATCATCGCCAGGCCAGTGGTCAGCCACAGGTTGGGGACCAGTTCCAGGTCGTTGCCGACATGCAGCACGGTGTCCGAGCCCTGATAGGTGAAGTCGCGGGTGCGTGGACCGAACACGTCACCACTGCGCGCGAACTGTGACGCGCCACTGTTGGGCAGGTGCTTGGTAGTACGCCAGCCGACGGTGGTCTTGCTCTCGTGGCCGAACAGGGTGTCGCGGCGCGAGTAGTTCAGCGTACCGCTGACATCGGTGTAGGCCACCTTCAGGCGCATCGGGCCTTCACGCAGGTCCATCGGGTAGTCGTGGTAGACCAGCCCGGCTTCCAGGCGCGCATCGTCGTCGAGGTAGAAGGTGGTCTTGTTGCCGACCCAGGTGCTGCCCGGTTGCGGGCGGCTGTCGTCACGGGCCAGGTAGGCCGGGTTGGCCGCGCGTGGGTGGTGCTTGATCTGGTCCTTGGTCAGGCGCCCGGCCAGTTCGTTTTCGGTTTCCCGGTAGCGCAGGTAAAAGCGGGTTTCCAGGTTGGGGTTGAAGCGATAGCCGATGTTGGCGGCAATGCCTTTGGCGCTGCCGCTGCTGTGTGCCTGGTAGCCGTCATATTCGGAATTGGTCAGGGCCACGTAGTAGTCGAGGTTGCCCAGCACCTGGCCGGAGCTGATATGCCGGTGCTGGTAGCCACGGCTGCCGACCTCATAGCGCACTTGCAACGGCGCGGCGTCGTAGCCGGTGTGGGTGACGTAGTTGATGGCGCCGCCGAGCGCCAGGGCGCCCTGGTCGAAGCCATTGGCGCCGCGCAGCACTTCGGCGCGGCTGAGCCATAGCGGCTCGAACAGCTCATAGGGCGTGCCGCCCGGGCCGGTCAAGGGCAGGCCGTCGAACATCGTATACACCCCGGAGCCGTGCGCACCTGGCGCGCGGTTGATGCCCGAGCCGCGGATCGACAGCTTGATGCCGTCGTTGCCCGCAGATTGGGCGAACACCCCTGGCTGGTAGGCGAGCACGTCCTGGTTGCTGGCGACACGGCCTTGTCCCACGCGCTGCATGTCCACCAGGTTGCTGGCGCCTGGTACTTCGCGCAGGCGTTCGCTGGCTGCCGTCAAGTCGTTCTGCTCCTCATCGGTGATCAGCACCTGGCCCAGTTCGACCGAGGATGCCCCCAAGGCGGGCTGGCTGGCAGCCAAGGCAGCCAGCAGACCGAGGCAGGACGAGAGGGGTAAATCGGAACGCATTGTACGACTCCAGGCGAAAGGCGAATGGACAACGGCGTTGAGACGAGCGAAATGCTGCCCGGAGCACGAAGAAAGTCAGCAAATCTTGCGTAACCTTCGTCAGACGGTTTTGTACGAAAGTTCTTTACAAGCCACAGCGGTGGAGGGAGGCAGCATGCGCTTCGTAAGGTGACTGCAGATCGGCAGCGATGCCTCGCTCAATCACCCGTGGAGTACAAGCATGACTGACAACGCACGACACCTGCAGCAACCCCCGGCGGACGCCCCGGTTCGCCTGACGCCTCGTGAACGGCAAGTGCTGTTGTGGTGCGCCTACGGCAAAAGCTCGTGGGAGATTGGCCGGATCCTTGACTGCAAGGAGTCGACGGTGAACTTCCATGTGTCCAACATCCTGCGCAAATTCGACGTGCCTACCCGGGTGGCTGCGGTAATCAAGGCCATTCGTTACGGCATGCTGGCCGAACAGTGAGGGGTAGGGCATGAGCAACGAACCTGTACTGCCACGCTATGCCGATAGCCATGACCCGTTCTGGCCCCGGGTAGACCTGGGCAGGCTACGCGAACGCCTGAACTTGCAGCGGCCCGTCAGTGAGGCCGTGCTGGAGGTGGCTGCACGTTGCGCCGCCATTGATGCTGCACGGGAGTTCGCGCGTTGGCGCGCAGTGCTGCGGGAGCGCGGTTACAAGCGCCTTGAGGATGTGGCCGGGCACGACCAGGGGCGCGCTTTGCGGGTGTGCTACATCCGTTTTGTCGAAGCTGCGGTCATGTACAGCCTTGGCTCGAGCGCGTACCTGCCGACTTCCCGCCGGAGTGCTGCCCATGCCTGAGGAGTCCTTTATCGACCGCTTTGCCTCGTCGCTGCTCGAACTGTTGGGCGTTGATGGCAGTGTGTTGTTCGCTGCTTTGCTAGGGGCCTTGTTGGTGAGTGCTGCGCGTGACCGGTTGATCACCAATGCAACCAGACGCCTGACGCTGGGCAAGAAATTGCTGCTGGTGTTCGTGACCGTGGGGGTGGGGCACCTGTTCGAGCCGCTGGTTTCATCGCTGGCACCCTTGCTGACCCGAGGCATGGCGGCATTCGTGGCCGCCGTGGTGGTCATCCCCATCAGCCTCAAGGTCATGGTCTGGCTGGATACGCTCGACCCACGCGAGCTCATACAGCGTTGGCGCCGCCGGGGTTAGCTGCCGGTGGCCTGGGGTAGCTGGCTGCGCAGTTCGCTCAATTGTTGTTCCAGCTGCTGGATACGTTGCTTGTCCTTGATGAGCAACAGGATGGTGTGGCGATCGTCCGGTGAGAGTGCGCGCAGGCGTTCGAGCACGTCGCCCTCCCAGCCGGCTTCACATTCGTGCCCGGGCCGCTGTGCCGTTTCACCCAGCAGTAGCCAGTCCAGGGAGCATGCATGCTGCCTGGAAATCTCCACGCAAAGTGCGTACGGGATGCTGTCGCGCACCTTCCAGCTACTGAGTGTTTGCGGGCTGATGGAAAGTGCACGGGACAGGTCGGCGTCGGACTGGGAGCGGGTAAGAAGCTTGAGGCGCGTGAGCACCTCGGCAAGTACGTGAGTACTCATAACAAATATCCATGACTGGTTTAATGATATTCCATGGGCTTAAACTACTCGTTATGAATACAGCCCTGCGTTTTAAGGAGCATTTCTGCAATGAGAACCACCAAATTGAAGAATACACCCATAGTTGCAGCCAATACTTACACACAGGCCTGCCTGGTCAATGCTAGCAGGTACTTGCCGTGAGTACTTACAAGCTGGTTTGTCCGCATTGCCACAGCCGTATGCGCATACGCACTAGCGAAGGGCGCCATATTTTCCTGCGGATCGCTTATTTGCAATGCACCACCGAGGCGTGTGGCTGGTCAGTGCGGGCCGAATTCGAAATGACCCACGAACTCTCCCCGAGCGGTATGCCCAACCCGGAAGTCTACCTGCCTTCAGCCAATGGTGATTTGCGCAAGGCCGCCTTGCCGGGTACAGGCCAGGGTAGCCCGCTTGGGTGAGGCACCGTCGGGTACAGGCAATAAAACGTGCAGATAAAAAAACACCCCGCCTAGGCGGGGTGTTTTGTTTTGCCGAAACTGCCGGGGTAATCAGCCGATCAGTTGCAGGCCGGCTTGCTGAACCAGTTCCAGCAGTGGCTGCGGGTACACACCCAGCACGAAGGCGAGAATGGCAATGGCCAGCAGCATGACGCCACCGGTGCGCTGTTCCCACTTCAGCGGGGCGTCGTGGCGACGCAGGTTCGGCTCGACCAGGTACAGGGTGACCATGACGCGCAGGTAGTAGTACACGCCGATGGCGCTACCGATCACCAGCGCACCGACCAGCCACCACAGGTGCGACTCGACGCCGGTGGCGATGATGTAGAACTTGCCGATGAAGCCAGCGGTCAGCGGGATACCCGCCAGCGACAGCATCATCACGGTCAGTACTGCGGTCAGGTACGGACGGCGCCAGAACAGGCCGCGGTACTCGTACAGCGCATCGGCGTCACGGCCGCCGTATGGCGAGGACATCAGGGTGATGACACCGAATGCGCCCAGGCTGGTGATCACGTAGGTGACCAGGTACACGCCCATGGCCTCCAGGGCCAGGCCCTTGCTGGCGACCAAGGCAATGACCAGGTAACCGAAGTGGGCGATGGACGAGTAACCGAGCAGGCGCTTGAGGTTGCTCTGGGTCAGCGCCAGCAGGTTACCGATCAGGATCGAAGCGACGGCGATCACTGCCAGTACGGTGCTCAGCACGCCGCTGCTGGCAGCAGGGGAGAGCATGAACAGGCGCACGACCACGGCGAATACCGCTACCTTGCTGGCGGTGGCCAGGAACGCGGCGACCGGTGCCGGGGCGCCTTCGTACACGTCCGGAGTCCACAGGTGGAACGGCACCAGCGACAGCTTGAAGGCCAGGCCGACCAGCATCATGCCCAGGCCCAGCTGGGCCACCAGGCTTGGCATGCTGGTGGTTGCCAGTGCCTTGCCGATCTGGTCGAAGCTCAGGCTACCGGCATCGGCGTACAGCAGGGCCATGCCGAACAGCAGGAAGGCGGAACCGGCAGCCGACAGCACCATGTACTTGATGCCGGCTTCCAGTGATCGCTTGTTGAAGAAGGCATACGCCACCAGGCCGTAGACCGGTACCGACAGCAGCTCCAGGCCGATGAACAGGCCGGCCAGGTGGTTGGCGCTGACCAGCACCAGGCCACCCAGGGCCGACATCAGCAGCAGCAGGTACAGTTCTTCACGGTTGCCCGGGAAGCCCTTGGACCCTTCGCCCAGGTAGGCGTGGGCCAGGGTGACGCAAGCCAGCGTCGCCACCAGGATGATCGCCATGTAGAGGCAGGCGAACTTGTCGATGGTGATCAGCGGGGTGACCGCCAGCGGCGCGACCTTCAGCGCCGGCAGGATCGACAGCAGGGCCAGGTTCAGGCCCACGGTGGACAGCAGGAAGGTCTGCGAGTGGTTGCGCTTCCAGGCGATCGCCAGCATCACCACCACCGTGGTGATGGTGGTGATCAGCATCGGCGCCAATGCGATGAAGTGTTGAGTGGTGAATTCCATAGCGCTCTTACCGGGCCGAAGCGAGTTGAGTGAAAGCGGAACCGAGCCACTGCTGCACACCACTCATGGTGGCGGCAGAGGTGTCGAGGAACGGCTGCGGATACACGCCCAGCAGGATCAGCAACACCGCCAGGCCCAGCACCATGACCAGCTCGCGACCGTCCATGCCGGCCAGCACGGTGTCGGACTTGGCTGGGCCGAAGTAAGCGCGGTGGATCATGATCAGCGAGTACACCGAACCGAAGACCAGGCCGGTGGTGGCGATCACGGTGATCCACGGCACATGCACGAAGCTGCCGATCAGGATCAGGAACTCGCCGACGAAGTTGCCGGTACCTGGCAGGCCCAGCGATGCCGCCGCGAAGAACAGGCTGATGGCCGGCAGGTAGGCGATGCGGTGCCACAGGCCGCCCATCTGGCGCATGTCACGGGTGTGCAGGCGCTCGTACAGCTGGCCGGACAGGATGAACAGTGCGGCGGCCGACAGGCCGTGGGCCAGCATCTGGATCACCGCGCCTTGCAGGGCCTGCTGGCTGCCGGAGTAGATGCCGATCAGCACGAAGCCCATGTGCGAGACGCTGGAGAAGGCGATCAGGCGCTTGATGTCGGTTTGTGCGAAGGCCAGGAAGGCACCGTAGAAGATACCGATCAGGCCCAGGGTCATGGCGATGGGCGCGAACTCTGCCGAGGCGTTCGGGAACAGCGGCAGTGCAAAGCGCAGCAGGCCGTAGGCCGCAGTCTTCAGCAAGATACCCGCCAGGTCCACGGAGCCTGCGGTCGGTGCCTGGGCGTGAGCGTCAGGCAGCCAGGAGTGGAACGGCACCACTGGCAGCTTCACCGCGAAGGCGATGAAGAAGCCCAGCATCAATACGTACTCGACACCGGCTGGCAGCTCGGCCTTGAGCAGGTCGCTGTAGTTGAAGGTGAGCACGCCGGTGGTATTGTAGTTGACCAGCACCAGGCCCAGGATCGCCACCAGCATGATCAGGCCGCTGGCCTGGGTGAAGATGAAGAACTTGGTCGCCGCGTAGATCCGGGTTTTCTTGCCGTCTGCCGAGCTGTGACCCCAGAGCGCGATGAGGAAGTACATCGGCACCAGCATCATTTCCCAGAAGAAGAAGAACAGGAACAGGTCCAGGGCCAGGAACACACCGACCACGCCGCCGAGAATCCACATCAGGTTGAGGTGGAAGAAGCCGACGTGGCGCTGGATTTCTTTCCAGGAACACAGTACCGACAGCACACCGAGCAGGCCGGTGAGCAGGATCATCAGCAGCGACAGGCCGTCGAGGGCCAGGTGGATGCTGATGCCGAAGCGCTGGATCCACTGGATTTTGTATTCCACGGCCCACGCAGGTTCGGCGCCCGGAGCGGGGGCCAGGGTGTAGTCGCCGGTGCCCCACAGCCACAGGCCGATGCCGAGCAGCAGGGACATGGTCAGCAGCGCGATCCAGCGCGGCAGGGTGGCGCCGAAGCGCTCGCCCAGCCAGCACAGGAAGCCGCCGATGAAGGGGATCAGGATCAGCCAAGGCAAAATCATGACGGGTTGGTTTCCTTTGGCAAAGTCGCAAGATTCATAGTCATACCGCAGCCACTACCACAGCGCCGAGCACCAGCACGGCACCCACGGCGATAGAGGCGGTGTACCAGCGCAGTTGGCCTGTCTCGGTCTTGCTCATGGCGACGTGGCCGCCACGCGCCATGCGAGGGATCAGGCCGATGCTGCGGTCAACCGGGTCCTTGCGCAGGATGTGGCTGATCAGCAGGTACGGTTTGACGAAGAGCTTGTCGTAGATCCAGTCGAAGCCCCAGGCGGCGAACCACCAGGCCGACAGGACGCGGCCGATGCCGCTGTTGGCAACTGCGCTGACGAAGGTGCGCTTGCCCAGGAACAGCAGGGCGGACAGCAGGATACCGGCGATGGCGATGGCACCGGAGGTGATCTCCAGCGCGTGCTTGGCTTCGCCACCGGCATGGCCGGCGCTTTGAGGCAGCACGCCTGCCAGCGGCGGGTGAATCCAGGCGCCGACGGCGGTCGACAGCACGATCAGCACGCCCAGTGGCAGCCAGTGGCTGATGCCGTGGCCGGCGTGGGCTTCGGTCTTGGCTTCGCCATGGAAGGCGATGAAGATCAGGCGGAAGGTGTACAGCGAGGTCATGAACGCACCCACCAGGCCGGCGTACAGCAGGCCGGTGTTGCCGCTGGCGAAGGCTTCCCAGAGGATCTCGTCCTTGGAGTAGAAGCCCACGGTCACGATTGGCAGTGCAGCCAGGGCAGCGCCACCGACCACGAAGCTGGCGTAGGCCAGCGGCAGTTTCTTCCACAGACCGCCCATCTTGAAGATGTTCTGCTCGTGGTGGCAGGCAACGATCACCGCACCGGAGGCAAGGAACAGCAGGGCCTTGAAGAAGGCGTGGGTCATCAGGTGGAAGATCGCCGCGTCCCAGGCACCGACGCCCAGGGCCAGGAACATGTAACCGATCTGGCTCATGGTCGAGTAGGCGAGGATACGCTTGATGTCGGTTTGTACCAGCGCGGCGAAGCCGGCCAGTACCAGGGTCACACCGCCGACAACGCCTACCAGGTGCAGGATGTCCGGCGCCAGCAGGAACAGGCCGTTGGTACGGGCGATCAGGTACACACCCGCGGTTACCATGGTCGCGGCGTGGATCAGTGCCGAAACCGGGGTCGGGCCTGCCATCGCGTCGGCCAGCCAGGTCTGCAGTGGCAGCTGGGCCGATTTACCGACCGCACCGCCCAGCAGCATCAGGGTTGCCAGCACCATCCAGGTGTCGCCCGCCTGGAACTTCTGCGGTGCCAGCACCAGCAGTTCCTGCACGTTCAGGGTACCCAGCTGGGCGAACAGGATGAACAGGCCGATGGCCATGAACACGTCGCCGATACGGGTGACGATGAAGGCCTTGAGTGCCGCGTTACCGTTGTTGCGGTTGCTGTAGTAGAAACCGATCAACAGGTACGAGCACAGGCCCACGCCTTCCCAGCCGAAGTAGATGAACAGCAGGTTATCGCCCAGGATCAGGAACAGCATGCTGGCGATGAACAGGTTGGTGTACGAGAAGAAGCGCGAGTAGCCGGCTTCGCCACGCATGTACCAGGACGCGAACAGGTGGATCAGGAAGCCCACGCCAGTGACCACGCCCAGCATGGTGACCGACAGGCCGTCCAGGTACAGGGTGAAGTTCGGCGCAAAGCCGTCTACCGACATCCACTGCCACAGCAGCTGGCTGTACGCGCCGCCTTCAGGCGGGGCGACGTTGAATTGCCAGATGACATAGGCGGCGGTGGCGGCCGAAAGGCCCACCGAGCCGACGCCGATCAGGGCGGACAGGTTCTCCGAGAACCGCCCGCGCGAGAACGACAGCAGCAGGAAGCCGACGAGGGGGAAGACGAAAGTCAGGAAGAGAAGGTTCATCCGCGCATCTCACTGGCAGCATCGATGTCGAGAGTGTGGAAGCGGCGATACAGCTGCAGCAGGATGGCCAGGCCAATACTGGCCTCGGCGGCTGCCAGGCTGATCACCAGAATGAACATCACCTGGCCGTCGGGCTGGACCCAACGGGCACCGGCGACGACGAACGCCAGGGCAGAGGCGTTCATCATGACTTCCAGGCTCATGAGTACGAAGAGGATGTTGCGGCGGACCATCAGGCCAACCAGACCTAAGCAGAACAGGATGCCGGCGACTGCCAGACCGTGCTCGAGAGGGATAGCACCCATGATTTACTCCTTCGCCTCGTTGCGGCCCAGGTGGAAGGCGGTGACGGCTGCAGCCAGCAGCAGCATCGACGCCAGTTCGACCACCAGCAGGTAAGGGCCGAACAGGCTGATACCCACTGCTTTCGGGCCCACGGTGGTACCGCTGATGCCAGCACCGCTCGGGGTGACGAACAGCACGTACAGCAGTTCTGCCAGCAGCAGGGCGCCGAGGATCACTGGCCCGACCCAGATGCCGGGCTTGAGCCAGCCCCGTTCCTGGGCGACCGAAGCCGGCCCCAGGTTGAGCATCATCACCACGAACACGAACAGCACCATGATGGCGCCGGCGTAGGCGATCACTTCCAGGGCGCCGGCGAACGGCGCACCCAGGGAGAAGAAGATCATGGCCACGGAAATCAGCGAAATGATCAGGTAAAGCAAGGCGTGCACGGGGTTGGTACCGGTCACCACCCGAAGGGTGGAGACCACGGCGATCCCGGATGCGAAGTAGAAAGCGAATTCCATCTTTCTGTCCTTATGGGAGCAAGCTCTTCACGTTGATCGGCTCGGCTTCGTTCTGCGCAGAGCCTTTCGGCTTGCCAGCGATGGCCATACCCGCAACACGGTAGAAGTTGTAGTCAGGGTTCTTGCCGGGGCCGGAGATCAGCAGATCTTCTTTCTCGTACACCAGGTCCTGACGCTTGAACTCGGCCATTTCGAAATCCGGCGTCAGCTGGATCGCGGTGGTCGGGCACGCTTCTTCACACAGGCCGCAGAAAATGCAACGCGAGAAGTTGATGCGGAAGAATTCCGGGTACCAACGGCCGTCCTCGGTCTCGGCTTTCTGCAGCGAGATGCAGCCAACCGGGCAGGCCACCGCGCAGAGGTTGCACGCTACGCAGCGCTCCTCGCCATCGGGGTCGCGGGTGAGGACGATGCGGCCGCGGTAGCGCGGCGGCAGGTACACGGGTTCTTCGGGGTATTGCAGGGTGTCGCGCTTGCGGAACCCGTGGGAGAACACCATGGCCAGGCTGCGCAGCTGTGTGCCGGTGCCCTTAACGATGTCGCCGATATACTTGAACATGGGTCAAATCCTCACTGGGCCGCGACGGCTGGCGTGTTGTAGAGCACGATCGCAGCGGTCACCAGCAAATTGATCAGGGTCAGCGGCAGGCAGAACTTCCAGCTGAAGTCCATCACCTGGTCATAGCGTGGGCGCGGGATCGAGGCGCGCAGCAGGATGAACAGCATGATGAAGAACGCGGTCTTCAGCGCGAACCACAGGAACGACAGTTGCGGCAGGATGCCGAACGGGCCGTGCCAGCCGCCGAAGAACAGGGTTACCAGCAGCGCCGAGATGAGGATGATGCCGATGTACTCACCGACGAAGAACATGCCCCATTTCATGCCGGCATACTCGATGTGGTAGCCGTCGGCCAGTTCCTGTTCCGCTTCTGGCTGGTCGAACGGGTGACGGTGGGTCACGGCGACGCCAGCGATGAAGAAGGTGCAGAAGCCGAAGAACTGCGGAATGATGAACCACAGGTTCTGGGCCTGGTATTCAACGATGTCGCGCATGTTGAACGAGCCCACCTGCACCACCACGCCCATCAGCGCCAGGCCCAGGAACACTTCGTACGACACGGTCTGTGCCGAAGCACGCAAGCTGCCCAGCAGGGCGTACTTGTTGTTCGACGACCAGCCGGCGAACAGCACCGCGTAGACCGACAGGCCGGCCATGGCGAAGAAGAACAGCAGGCCGATGTTCAGGTCGGCAACGCCCCAGGTCGGGGTGATCGGGATGACCACGAAGGCAATGAGCAGGGCGCTCATGGCCACGACCGGTGCCAGGGTGAAGATGACGCGGTCGACGAAAGGTGGGTTCCAGTCTTCCTTGAAGAACATCTTCAGCATGTCGGCTGCGATCTGGAACATACCGAACGGGCCTACGCGGTTCGGGCCGTAACGGTCCTGCCACCAGCCCAGCAGGCGGCGCTCGACGAAGCTGAGCAGCGCGCCGCAGACCACCACCGCCAGCAGGACCACGATGGCCCGCAGCACGGTGAGGATCACGTCGATTACTTCGGGGGTGAACCAGCTCATTGTGCTGCCTCCTGCAGACCTTCGACGGATGCACCGAAGATGGCAGGCGGAATGCCAGCCAGGCCTTTCGGCAACGCGACCAGGCCTGCGCCCAGCTCTTCATTGATGCGCAGCGGCAGGCGCAGGGCCACACCGGCCACGTTCAGGCTCAGCAGGGCACCGTCGTTGACGCCCAGGCGGTCGGCTTCGGACTTGGCCAGGGCCACGTAGGCAGCCGGGATGCGTTCTTGTACCGGGGCGGCGCGCGAGGAGCTTTCTTCGCTGCCGAACAGGTGGAAGAACGGCACGGCGGTCCAGGTGCCACGGGCCGGGTTGAAGGCACCCGGAATGGCGTTGAACCAGTTCAGGCGGTCGCCTTGCGACTCGATCAGGCGCACGCCCGGGTCACCGGCACGCAGGTGGCCACCGACCTCATCCTGAAACTTGTTCCAGGCTTGTGGCGAGTTCCAGCCCGGCGACCAGGCGAACGGCACCTGCTGGCGCGGTTCGGCGGAGCCCGAGTAGCCTTCCATGGAGAAGGCGAACGCGGTGTCCTTGTCTTGCGGGGTGCGCGGTTCGTGCACGCTGATGTTGGCGCGCATGGCGGTGCGGCCAGAGTAGCGCAGCGGCTCACGGGCCAGCTTCATGCCCTTGATGCGGAACGCGGCGCTTGGGGCGGCGTTGACGATGCCGGCCAGTTGCGGGGCAGCTTCGGCGCAGGCGCTGGTGACGTGGTCCAGCTGGGTCCAGTCGACCGGCTTGTTCAGCAGGGTGGCACGCAGGGCGTGCATCCAGCGCCAGCCTTCGTGGATCTGGATGCTGCTGTCCAGGTATTGCGGGTCGAACACCTGGAAGAAGCGCTGGGCACGGCCTTCCTGGCTGACCAGGGTGCCGTCGCCTTCGGCGAACGAGGCAGCCGGCAGCACCAGGTGGGCGCGGTCGACCGTCGGGGTTTTCGAGTGGTCGGCAACGATCACCACCTTGGCCGCAGCCAGGGCTGCATCGACCTTGGCGGCCGGTACGCGGGCGTACAGGTCGTTTTCCAGCACGACAATGGCGTCGGCCTTGCCGCTGATGACGGCGTCCAGCGCAGCATCGATGGACTCGCCACCGAGCATGGCCAGGCCGATGCTGTTGGCTTCAGGCACCACCAGGCTCAGCGAGCCGTTCTTCTCGCGCAGCTTCAGGGCCTTGGCGATGTTGGCGGCCGCTTCGATCAGCGCCGGGTCGGCCAGGGACGTACCGGCGACCACCAGTGGGCGCTTGGCAGCGACCAGGGCGTCGGCGATGCGCTGGGCCAGGGCCTTGGCTTCGTCGTCCAGGCCGGCAACGGCAGGTGCGCTAGGGTCGATGGCGTGGGCCACGGCGAAACCGATGCGGGCCAGGTCGGCCGGGGCGGCGTGTACGCACTCTTCGGCAACGTCGTCCAGCTTGGTTTCAGCCAGGGAGGCGATGAACAGCGGGTACAGCGCGTGCTGGCCAATGTTCTTCACGGCGGCGTCGAGCCACGGCTGCACCTTCATGGCTTCGGCCATGGCCTCTGCCTTGCCTTTGGTGGCCTGGCGCACGGCCAGGGCAACGCGGGCAGCGGTCTGGGTCAGGTCTTCGCCGAGCACGAACACAGCGTCGTGGTCTTCGATGTCGCGCAGGGTCGGCACTGGCAGCGGGCTGTTGTTCAGCACGTTCAGGGCCAGGCGCACACGGGCCAGTTCGCCTGCTTCCATACCGGCGTAGAAGTAGTCGGCGCCGACCAGTTCACGCAGGCCGTAGTTGCTTTCCAGGCTGGCGCGTGGCGAGCCGATACCGACGATGGTGCGCCCGCGCAGCAGGTCGGCGGCCTTGTCCAGGGCGGCGTCCAGGCCCAACTTGGTGCCATCGGCCAGATGTGGCTGGCGTGGGCGGTCCTTGCGGTTGACGTAGCCATAGCCGAAGCGGCCACGGTCGCACAGGAAGTACTGGTTGACCGAACCGTTGAAGCGGTTCTCGATACGGCGCAGTTCGCCGTAGCGCTCACCCGGGCTGATGTTGCAGCCGCTGGAGCAGCCGTGGCAGATGCTCGGGGCGAACTGCATGTCCCACTTGCGGTTGTAGCGCTCGGAGTGGGTCTTGTCGGTGAACACGCCGGTCGGGCAGACCTCGGTCAGGTTGCCGGAGAACTCGCTTTCCAGCACGCCGTCTTCGACGCGGCCGAAGTACACGTTGTCGTGGGCGCCGTATACGCCCAGGTCGGTACCACCGGCGTAGTCTTTGTAGTAGCGCACGCAGCGGTAGCAGGCGATGCAGCGGTTCATCTCATGGGCGATGAACGGGCCGAGGTCCTGGTTCTGGTGAGTACGCTTGGTGAAACGGTAGCGGCGCTCGTTGTGGCCGGTCATTACCGTCATGTCCTGCAGGTGGCAGTGACCGCCTTCCTCGCACACCGGGCAGTCGTGCGGGTGGTTGGTCATCAGCCATTCGACGACGCTGGCGCGAAACGCCTTGGACTCGTCATCGTCGATGGAGATCCAGGTGCCGTCGGAGGCAGGGGTCATGCAGGACATTACGATACGACCACGGGTGTCGTTCTCGTCGGTGTACTGCTTGACCGCGCACTGCCGGCAGGCGCCAACGCTACCAAGCGCCGGGTGCCAGCAGAAATAAGGGATGTCGAGGCCGAGTGACAGACACGCCTGTAACAGGTTGTCTGCACCGTTGACTTCGAGCGCTTTGCCGTCTACGTGGATAGTGGCCATTGTTCAAAGTTCTTCGTTGGCCCGCGTGAGCGGGCGTGGCTAATGGAAATCGGTGAGCTTGCGGCACGCCTCGATGGACTCGGGCCTGTCGGCAAGCTGGCGAGTGGCACGGACCACCCGCCTTAATCGTCTTGTTATGCGCCGACCACGATCGGCTTCGCCAGGTTCGGGCGCAGGGTGCCAGCGCTTTCAGGCGCCACACCGGCCTCGAACTCCGAGCGGAAGTACTTGATGGCACTGCCCAGCGGCTCGACGGCACCGGGTGCGTGAGCACAGAAGGTGCGGCCTGGGCCGAGGAAGTTGACCAGCCCCAGCAGCGTCTCGATGTCTTCGGCGCGGCCCTGGCCTTTCTCCAGTGCGCGCAGCATCTTCACGCTCCACGGCAGGCCGTCACGGCAGGGGGTGCACCAGCCGCACGATTCGCGGGCGAAGAACTCTTCCATGTTGCGCAGCAGCGACACCATGTTGATGCTGTCGTCCACCGCCATGGCCAGGCCGGTACCCATACGGGTGCCGACCTTGGCGATGCCGCCGGCGTACATCTGCGCATCGAGGTGCTCGGGCAGCAGGAAGCCAGTACCGGCGCCGCCTGGCTGCCAGCACTTGAGCTTGAAGCCGTCACGCATGCCGCCGGCGTAGTCTTCGAACAGCTCGCGGGCGGTGACGCCGAACGGCAGTTCCCACAGGCCCGGGTTTTTCACCTTGCCGGAGAAGCCCATCAGCTTGGTGCCGTGGTCTTCGCTGCCTTCACGGGCCAGCGACTTGTACCAGTCGTTGCCGTTGGCGACGATGGCCGGCACGTTGCACAGGGTTTCGACGTTGTTCACACAAGTCGGCTTGCCCCACACGCCCACGGCGGCAGGGAAGGGCGGCTTGGAGCGCGGGTTGGCGCGGCGGCCTTCCAGCGAGTTGATCAGCGCGGTTTCTTCGCCGCAGATGTAGCGGCCGGCACCGGTGTGCACGAACAGCTCGAAGTCGAAGCCGCTGCCCAGGATGTTCTTGCCCAGCAGGCCTGCGGCCTTGGCTTCATCGATGGCGCGGTTGAGGTTTTTCGCTGCGGTGGTGTATTCGCCACGCAGGAAGATGTAGCCACGGTAGGCCTTCAGGGCGCGGGCGCTGATCAGCATGCCCTCGACCAGCAGATGGGGCTGTTGCTCCATCAGCATGCGGTCCTTCCAGGTGTTCGGCTCCATTTCGTCCGCGTTGCACAGCAGGTAGCGGATGTTCATGGATTCGTCTTTGGGCATCAGGCCCCACTTCACGCCAGTGGGGAAGCCTGCACCACCACGGCCCTTGAGGCCGGAGTCCTTGACGCTTTGCACGATGTCGTCAGCCGACATCTGCGCCAGCGCCTTGCGCGCCGCAGCGTAGCCGTTCTTGGACTCGTACTCGGCCAGCCATACCGGCTCGCCGTCGTCACGCAGGCGCCAGGTCAGCGGGTGGGTTTCGGCGGTACGCGCAATGCGGTTGGCCGGGCCGAAGGAAGTAATGGTCATACGTAACCCTCCAGCAGTTTGGAGACGCCAGCAGGCTGTACGTCGCCAAAGGTGTCGTCGTCGATCATCAGCGCCGGGGCCTTGTCGCAGTTGCCCAGGCAGCACACCGGCAGCAGGGTGAAGCGGCCGTCGGCGGTGGTCTGGCCAAGGCCGATGCCCAGCTCGCTCTGGATCTGGCTGACGACCGATTCATGGCCGCCGATGTAGCAGACCATGCTGTCGCACACGCGGATGATGTGGCGGCCGACCGGCTGGCGGAAGATCTGGCTGTAGAAGGTGGCGACACCCTCGACGTCGCTGGCAGGGATGCCCAGCACTTCGCCGATGGCGTGGATGGCGCCGTCCGGCACCCAGCCACGTTCCTTCTGGACGATCTTCAGGGCTTCGATGGACGCCGCGCGCGGGTCCTCGTAGTGATGCATTTCGTGCTCGATGGCCGAGCGCTCGGTTTCGCTCAGGGCGAAACGGTCTGTCTGGATAAGCGTGCTGTTCATGCTTAGCGGTCCACGTCAGCCATAACGAAGTCGATACTGCCCAGGTACGCAATGAGGTCGGCGACCATGCTGCCTTTGATCACCGAAGGGATCTGCTGCAGGTGCGGGTAGCTCGGCGTACGAATCCGGGTGCGGTAGCTCATGGTGCCGCCATCGCTCGTCAGGTAGTAACTGTTGATGCCCTTGGTCGCCTCGATCATCTGGAACGACTCGTTGGCCGGCATGACCGGGCCCCACGAGACTTGCAGGAAGTGCGTGATGAGGGTTTCGATGTGCTGCAGGGTGCGCTCTTTCGGCGGCGGCGTGGTCAGCGGGTGATCCGCCTTGTACGGGCCTTCCGGCATGTTGCGCAGGCACTGGTCGATGATGCGGATACTCTGGCGCATCTCCTCGACACGGACCATGCAGCGATCGTAGGCATCGCCGTTGTGGGCCAGCGGTACTTCGAACTCGAAGTTCTCGTAGCCGGAGTAAGGGCGGGCTTTCCGCAGGTCGAAGTCGCAACCGGTGGAACGCAGGCCGGCACCGGTGGTACCCCACTCCAGGGCTTCCTTGGTGTTGTACGCGGCAACGCCAATGGTACGGCCCTTGAGGATGCTGTTCTGCAGGGCAGCCTTGGTGTATTCGTCGAGGCGCTTGGGCAGCCATTCGACGAAGTCCTTGACCAGCTTGTCCCAGCCGCGCGGCAGGTCGTGGGCGACGCCACCGATGCGGTACCAGGCCGGGTGCAGGCGGAAGCCGGTGATCGCTTCGATCACGGTGTAGGCGCGCTGGCGGTCGGTGAAGGTGAAGAACACCGGGGTCATGGCGCCCACGTCCTGGATGTAGGTACCCAGGAACAGCAGGTGGCTGGTGATGCGGAAGAACTCGGCGAGCATGATGCGAATCACGTCGACTTTCTGCGGCACCTTGATACCGGCCAGCTTCTCTACGGCGAGCACGTACGGCAGGTTGTTCATCACCCCGCCGAGGTAGTCGATACGGTCGGTGTAGGGGATGAAGCTGTGCCAGGACTGGCGCTCGGCCATTTTTTCGGCACCACGGTGGTGGTAGCCGATGTCCGGTACGCAGTCGACGATCTCTTCACCGTCCAGCTGCAGGACGATACGGAAGGCACCGTGCGCCGAAGGGTGGTTGGGGCCGAGGTTGAGGAACATGTAGTCCTCGTTGGCGCCCTGACGCTTCATGCCCCAGGCTTCCGGGTTGAAGCGCGCCGATTCCTCTTCAAGCTGCTGCTTGGCGAGGGTCAGGCTGTAGGGGTCGAACTCGGTGGCACGGGCCGGGTAGTCCTTGCGCAGCGGGTGGCCTTCCCAGGTGGGCGGCATCATGATGCGGCTCAGGTGCGGGTGGCCGGCAAAGTCGATGCCGAACATGTCCCAGACTTCACGCTCGTACCAGTTGGCGTTTGGCCAGATACCGGTCACGGTCGGCAGGTTCAGGTCGCCTTCGCTGAGCGACACCTTGATCATCACGTCGCTGTTACGCTCGACCGACAGCAGGTGGTAGAACACGCTGAAGTCGGCGGCTGGCAGGCCACGGCGCTGGGTGCGCAGGCGTTCGTCGACGCCGTGCAGGTCGTACAGCATGCTATACGGCTTGGCCACGCCACGCAGGAAGCTGAGCACCTCTTTGAGCTGGGCGCGCTTGACCCACAGCACGGGCATGCCGGTGCGGGTTTCCTGGGCGACAAATGCTTCGGCGCCAAAACGGTTGTTCAGTTCGACGACCACATCCTGGTCGTCAGCCTTGTAAGGCGGAATGAAAATAGCGTTGTCCGCTGTCATGGTCTCGGTCGCTTTGGGTCAACGTTAAGAATGAAGCCAGGCCGCCGGCTCCTTCGGGAGCGGGCGGCAGGTCGCTGGATCAGACTTCGTCGGGGCTGCGCAGGTTGGTTACTGCAATGCGCTGCTCACGACGCAGGTCTTTCTGGGCTGGCATCTCGGCACGGTAAATACCTTGATCACCAACAACCCAGGAAAGCGGGCGTCGTTCTTGGCCGATCGACTCCTGCAACAGCATCAAGCCTTGCAGGAAAGCCTCAGGGCGTGGCGGGCAGCCAGGCACATAGACGTCCACGGGGAGGAACTTGTCGACCCCCTGAACGACCGAGTAAATGTCGTACATGCCACCGGAGTTGGCGCACGACCCCATGGAGATGACCCACTTGGGCTCGAGCATCTGCTCGTACAGGCGCTGGATGATCGGCGCCATTTTGACGAAGCAGGTACCGGCGATGACCATGAAGTCGGCCTGACGCGGCGAGGCCCGGATGACTTCGGCGCCGAAGCGGGCGATGTCGTGGGGTGCCGTAAAGGCCGTGGTCATTTCCACGTAGCAGCAGGACAGGCCGAAGTTGTACGGCCAGAGGGAGTTCTTGCGACCCCAGTTGACCGCGCCACGCAGCACATCTTCAAGCTTGCCCATGAAGATGTTCTTGTGGACCTGGTCCTCTAGCAGCTGGTCGGTGACGGTTTCCCGTTCACCTACCGGGTACTGCTCGTTAGGCGCATCCGGATCGATTCTGGTGAGATTGTATTGCATTGCCAAAGCCTCATTGTTTCAGCTTCGCTTGCCGCTTGCGGCGACCTTCGGGAGCCCAATCAAGAGCACCGACGCGCCATAGGTAGACAAGACCTGCCAACAGAATTGCTATGAAAACGAGAGCTTCGACGAACCCGGTCCAGCCGCTTTCGCGGACGGACACAGACCATGCAAAGAGAAAGAGGGCTTCAATATCGAAGATCACGAACAGCATCGCGACCAGATAGAATTTGGCGGACAGGCGCAGGCGGGCGCTGCCGACGGGCAGCATGCCGGATTCGAAGGGTTCGTTCTTGGCGCGGCCCCAGGCCTTGCTACCGAGCAGGCTGGACAGGCCGAGCATGAAGGCACACAGGCCGACGACACCCAGGAGGAAGATGGCAAAGCCCCAGTTGTGGGCGATGAGTCCTGCCGAATCGGACATGCTAGAGATCCTTATACAGAGACCCAGCTCTGCAGTCTGAAATAAGTAAAGCGGCGACGTGGTGTCGCAGGTGCAGTGACCAAATGTCGCAGCTGAATCAATCGCGCTGATTTTATGGGTAAACCCGGTGCAAGTAAAATTTCTGTCGCAAATTTATTCGTAGGATTAAGAACAAAACACGCTCGTAACTGGCTGAAAGCCTTGAGATTCGGGCATTGCGTGCTGTTTTGTTAATTATGTTTCTTGCGACTGGTAACGAATTACAAGTTTCGGAATGATAATTAATATCATTTGACCTGATGCCTTCTAATTTGGCTGTTCTGCGCCTTGTAAAGTTCATCTGGCGATTCCCCCTACTTGCAAATGCGAAAGGCTCTTGTTCTAGCAGCTTCCGGCGCTGCGCGCACCGCTCTGGGTCAATACTTTATCGATTGAGCCATGACCGACTGATGAAGCGATCGCCCACTGGCCGAGCCAGTAGGTAAGGATGATCAGGTAGGGCGAGGCAGCGAACGGGCTGACAAAGCGGTCAATGCCGATCAGGCTGTCGGAGAGCACGAACAGGCCGGCGCCGAGTGCGGCCAGTCCGTCGCAGGCCAGGGCGCGCCAGAGCATGGCGCTGATGGCCAAGGCGTAGAGCGCGACCGGGACCAGTAGCGGGCCAAGGCCGTGATTGGCCAGAACGCTGAGCAAGGTGAGGCCGGTGACGGCGCTAAGCAGCAGTGCGGGCAGGGCTGGGCGCAGGGTATGGCTGCAATACGCACGCAGGTAGGCGAGGTGGGCGCAGAGGAAGGCGGCCAGGCCGAACACGAAGAGGTCGGCGGGGATGGCGAGCAGGATGTCGCCGAGTGCCGAGAAGGCCAGGCCGATCGAGATCCACGTGCAATAGGCTGAAGCGGGGGTGCTGCGCAGCCAGGCGATCAAGGCCAGCACCGGGATGGGCTTGGCCAGCAGGGCAAGCACGGTGTTGTCGCTGGCCAGTGCATATATATAGAGAGCAGCGGCGGCCAGGGCGAGAATGATCAGGTGGCTTGGACGAGGCATGGGCGGTCCTTGCTACTGTGCTGCCTCAAGCATAGACCTGATCGTGAGATTTGCGTTTGTCTGTGCGGGCCCTTCGCGGATAAATCCGCTCCTACAGGTGCGCACAGGCTCTGTAGGAGCGGATTTATCCGCGAAGGGCCAGTACAGGCAAAAAAGGCCCGGAGCTTTCGCAAGCCCCGGGCCTCTGTCAGCAACCCATTATCAGTGGAATTGCTCTTCCTCGGTCGAACCGGTCAGTGCAGTCACCGACGATGCGCCACCCTGAATCACGGTCGTCATGTCGTCGAAGTAGCCAGTGCCCACTTCCTGCTGGTGCGCCACGAAGGTATAGCCTTTGCTGGCGTCCGCGAATTCCTGCTCTTGCAGCTTCACGTAGGCGGTCATGTCGTTGCGGGCGTAGTCGTGCGCCAGGTTGAACATGCCGTGCCACATGTTGTGAATGCCGGCCAGGGTGATGAACTGGTGCTTGTAGCCCATGGCCGACAGCTCGCGCTGGAACTTGGCAATGGTGGCGTCGTCCAGGTTTTTCTTCCAGTTGAAGGACGGCGAGCAGTTGTACGACAGGATCTGGTCCGGGTACTCCTTCTTGATCGCCTCGGCGAAGCGGCGGGCTTCGTCCAGGTCTGGCTTGGCGGTTTCGCACCAGATCAGGTCGGCGTACGGCGCATAGGCCAGGCCGCGGGCGATGGCCTGGTCGAGGCCGGCGCGTACCTTGTAGAAGCCTTCACGGGTACGCTCGCCGATCACGAACGGCTGGTCGTACGGGTCGCAGTCGCTGGTCAGCAGGTCGGCGGCGTTGGCGTCGGTGCGGGCCAGGATGATGGTCGGAACGCCCGACACGTCGGCTGCCAAGCGCGCGGCCACCAGCTTCTGTACGGCTTCCTGGGTCGGTACCAGTACCTTGCCACCCATGTGGCCACATTTTTTGACCGAGGCCAGCTGGTCTTCGAAGTGCACGCCAGCGGCGCCTGCTTCGATCATGTTCTTCATCAGTTCATAGGCGTTCAGTACGCCGCCGAAACCGGCTTCGGCGTCAGCCACGATGGGCGCGAAGTAGTCGATGTAGCCATCGTCGCCCGGGTTCTTGCCGGCTTTCCACTGGATCTGGTCGGCGCGGCGGAAGGCGTTGTTGATGCGCTTGACCACGGTCGGTACCGAATCGACCGGGTACAGCGACTGGTCAGGGTACATGGACTCGGCCGAGTTGTTGTCGGCGGCTACTTGCCAGCCGGACAGGTAGATGGCCTGGATGCCGGCTTTTACCTGTTGCACTGCCTGGCCGCCGGTGAGGGCGCCCATGCAGTTCACGAAATCTTTTTCTGGGCGGAAGGACGGGTGGGCACCTTCGGTGACCAGCTTCCACAGTTTTTCTGCGCCTTGGCGAGCAAAGGTGTGCTCCGGCTGGATGGAGCCACGCAGGCGAACGACATCGGCGGCGGAGTAGGTACGGGTCACGCCTTTCCAGCGCGGGTTCTCGGCCCAGTCTTTCTCGAGGGCTGCAATTTGCTGTTCGCGTGTCAGTGCCATGGAAATAAACCTCGTCGCATCGATCTTGGGTTAATTGTGCTGATGCCCGGGTGCAGATCAGGGTGCCTGGCGGCTGTCCTGTTCTAGAGAGTGCGGCGGCGAACGCGAAGGCTCGAAGGGGGAAGGGTGGGCAGGCCAGGCGAAGGTGTGCTCCGGCAGGTCGGCTCGTGGTTGCCTTGCTGCGGTGCTACGCGATTGCCAGTACTGCGGTGATGCGCTTCCGTCCCTCGGGACAACTTCTTCGTTGCAGTCGCAATCCCGTCGAACCGCCTTGTGGGCCGTATAGACACGAGGCGCCTCCAGGGGTGGGAGGAGTACGCCTCGAAGGCCCTTGCCAGGGCCCCTGATTAGCGGGAGCGAGGCCATCATGCCCTTGGGAAAAAGGGCATGTCAAATGTTTTGTAGTGGAATTTTTCACTTACTACATCTTTGGTCTAATGCGACTTGGCAGTCAGTTTCAAGGCCTTTGGTCGAGGCCTTGAATTGCCTGGGATCAGTCGAGAAGGTCGACTTTGACACGTAAAGTCATGTTTTCACCCCGCTGGGTGCTGTAACTGCGGCTTGACGTGCTGCGGTCGGCTTGGCTCTGCTGGTTGTAGCCTGCCAGGGTGATCCATTCGCCGAGCTTGCCGGTGACGGTCGTGTCGGTACTTTGCACTTTCACTACATCTGCACGTTCATGGCTGATGCGGTCATTATTGGTGCTTATTTGCAGACGAACCGTATCACCGCTCAGGCTTGGCGTAACGTAGAAACCCTGGGTCACGTTGCGGTATTCGGTGTTGCTCTGCAGGCGCCCGTAGCCGTCGGTGCTGGTGCTGGTGATCGGGATGCTCTGGCCAACCTGGATCAGCGCCGGCTGGCCTTCGCTGGCCTGGATCTGTTGCATGCCGCCGTCACGGTTGCTGGTGCCGTAGTGGATAACACGGGCATTGCCACGGTTGTCCTGGAAGTTGCTGTCGTTGTTGTCGACGCTGATCAGCAGGCGTTTGGGGGCGGTGTCCAGTTGTTGCAGCAGGGCGCGCAGGTCGTCGATGCGCTCGGGGCTGGCGTTGACGATCAGCTTGTTCTCGAAGGCGCTGACTGTGCCGTCCTTGCCGATGAATGCCTGCGCCGCAGGCAGCAGTTCGGCGCTGGCGCGGTGCTGCAGCGGCACCACCTCGGTGGCGGCCTGGGCGACGAGGCTGGTAACCAGCAGCACGGTGGTGAAAAGGGGGCGTAGCGGCATGTCCATGATCTCCGCGGGAGGAATCGCCAGAATGGCCAAGGCATCCTGCTTGTGCCGGGTGCACATTAAAACCTGCCTTTTATACTGGCTTTATCTAGGCAACTATAAATTATAGTCAGCCAGATAATTGCAGATAATTCCACGATGCAGGCTTGGTTGGTCAGCTCGCGCACATCACGCTGTGGCTGCTGTCGGACAAATTACGTAACATTCCCGCTACAATTTTTTGCCCGTTCTAAAGGCCGTACAGCTGCCTCGGGCGCTCCTGTGGCTCTGTGGGAGTGCTCCAGACAAGTGCTCGCCATACACAGGAATCTCATGAAACCCGCCCGACTACGCGCCGACCTGCTCGCCGGCCTCACCACCTCGTTCGCCCTGGTGCCCGAGTGCATCGCCTTTGCCCTGGTGGCTCACCTCAACCCTTTGATGGGCCTGTATGGCGCATTCATCATCTGTACCCTGACTGCGCTGTTCGGCGGTCGGCCCGGGATGATCTCCGGCGCCGCGGGCTCAATGGCCGTGGTGATCGTCGCGCTGGTGGTGCAGCACGGCGTGCAGTACCTGCTGGCAACGGTGTTGCTGGGCGGTGTGGTGATGATCCTGTTCGGCGTGCTGCGCTTGGGCAAACTGGTGCGCCTGGTGCCGTACCCGGTGATGCTTGGCTTCGTGAACGGCTTGGCCATCGTCATCGCCATGGCTCAGCTGGAGCACTTCAAGGACGGTGAGCACTGGCTCAGTGGTGCGCCGCTGTATCTGATGATCGGCCTGGTAGCGTTGACCATGGCGGTGGTTTACGTGCTGCCGAAGCTGACCCGCGCAGTACCACCGGCGCTGGTGGCGATCCTGGGTGTTGGCCTGCTGGTGTACCTGCTGGGGCTGCCCACCCGCACCCTGGGTGACATGGCGCACATCGCTGGTGGCCTGCCAGGGCTGGCGCTGCCGGATGTGCCCTGGAACCTGGAAACCCTGAAGATCATCGCCCCCTACGCGGTGCTGATGGCCATGGTCGGCCTGCTGGAAACCCTGCTTACCCTCAACCTGACCGATGAAATCACCGAGAGCCGAGGTTTCCCGGACCGCGAGTGCGTGGCGTTGGGCGCGGCTAACATGGTCTCGGGCCTGTGCGGCGGCATGGGTGGCTGCGCGATGATCGGGCAGACGGTGATCAACCTCAGCTCCAATGGCCGTGGCCGGCTGTCGGGGGTGGTGGCCGGGGTAATGATCTTGCTGTTCGTCTTGTTCCTGTCACCGCTGATCGAGCGCATTCCGCTGGCGGCACTGGTGGGGGTGATGTTCGTGGTGGCCCAGCAGACGTTTGCCTGGGCGTCGCTGCGGGTGCTTAACAAAGTACCGGTGAACGATGTGCTGGCGATCATTGCGGTCACTGTCGTGACAGTGTTTACCGACCTGGCCATGGCGGTGCTGTTCGGCATCATCATCGCGGCCCTTAATTTTGCCTGGCAGCATGCGCGGGAGTTGTATGCGGACTGCCATGAGGATGCGCAGGGCGGCAAGCATTATCAGGTACATGGCACGCTGTTCTTTGCCTCTACCACCTCGTTCCTCAATCAGTTCGATACGGCCAGCGACCCTGCTCAGGTTACGCTGGATTGCCAGCATCTGAGCTTTGTCGATTACTCGGCGATTGCGGCATTGAAGACCCTGCGTGAACGGTATGCCAAGGCGGGCAAGCAGTTGCGCGTGGTGCACTTGTCGGAGCGCTGCAAGAAGCTGTTGAAGCGGGCTGGTGAACAGCACTGAAGATAGTTGCTGCCTGTGCTGGCCTCATCGCGGCTAAAGCCGCTCCTACAAGGGGTGTGCGATCCCTGTAGGAGCGGCTTTAGCCGCGATGAGGCCGGTGCAGGAGAACGGCTTACTCGCCGCGGTTCTTCTTCACAATTGCATCGGCAATACTGGCCGGTGCCTCGGCATATCGGGTGAACTCCATCGAAAAGCTCGCCCGGCCCTGGGTCATCGAGCGCATCGAGGTGGCGTAGCCGAACATTTCGCCCAGCGGCACCTCGGCACGGATCACCTTGCCTGCCGGCGTTTCGTCACCGTCCTGAATCATCCCGCGGCGCCGGCTCAGGTCGCCCAGAATGTCGCCCTGGTACTCCTCCGGCGTCACCACCTCCACCTTCATCACCGGCTCCAGCAGCACCGCGCCACCTTTCTGCGATAGCTGTTTGGTGGCCATCGACGCAGCGATCTTGTAGGCCATTTCGTTGGAGTCGACGTCGTGGTAAGAGCCGTCGAACACCGCGGCTTTGAGGTTGATCAGCGGGTAACCGGCGAGCACGCCGTTCTTCATCTGTTCCTCGATGCCTTTCTGGATCGCCGGAATGTATTCGCGTGGTACCACGCCACCGACAATCTCGTTGATGAACTCCAGGCCTTCCTTGCCTTCGTCGCCGGGGGCGAAGCGGATCCAGCAGTGACCATACTGGCCACGGCCGCCGGACTGGCGGACGAAACGCCCCTCGATCTCGCAGGTATTGCGGATTTTTTCGCGGTAGGCCACCTGCGGCTTGCCGATGTTGGCCTCGACATTGAACTCGCGGCGCATGCGGTCGACGATGATGTCCAGGTGCAACTCGCCCATGCCAGAGATGATGGTCTGGCCGGTTTCTTCGTCGGTGCGTACGCGGAATGACGGGTCTTCCTGGGCCAGCTTGCCCAGGGCGATGCCCATTTTTTCCTGGTCGGCCTTGGTCTTCGGCTCGACGGCCACGGAAATCACCGGGTCGGGGAAGTCCATGCGCTCAAGGATGATTGGCTTGTCCATGTCGCACAGGGTGTCGCCGGTGGTCACGTCCTTCATGCCGATCAGCGCGGCGATGTCGCCGGCACACACGTCTTTGATCTCTGCGCGCTGGTTGGCGTGCATCTGCACCATGCGGCCGATGCGTTCCTTCTTGCCCTTGACCGAGTTGAGTACCGCGTTGCCCGAGCTGAGCACGCCGGAATACACCCGGGCGAAGGTGAGGGTGCCGACGAAGGGGTCGGTGGCGATCTTGAATGCCAGGGCCGAGAACGGCTCTTTGTCGTCGGCGTGGCGCTCCAGGTGCTTCTCTTCGTCGTCGGGGTCGGTGCCCTTGATCGCCGGGATTTCCGACGGGGCGGGCAGGTAGTCGATGACCGCGTCGAGCATCAGCGGCACGCCTTTGTTCTTGAACGAGGAGCCGAGGATGGTCGGTACGATTTCGTTGGCGATGGTGCGTTGGCGCAGCGCAGCCTTGATCTCGTCGACACTCAATTCCTCGCCTTCGAGAAACTTCATGGTCAGCTCATCGTTGGCCTCGGCGGCGGCCTCGATCATATGCGCACGCCATTCGTCGGCCAGCGCCTGCAGTTCTGCGGGAATGGGTTCTTCGCGGTAGCTGGTGCCCTGGTCGGCATCGTTCCAGTAGATGGCCTTCATTTTCACGAGGTCGATCTGGCCGACGAAGTTTTCTTCGCTGCCGATGGCCAGCTGGATGGGTACCGGGTGGTGCCCCAGACGCTGGTCGATCTGCTTGACCACGCGCAGGAAGTCGGCGCCCTGGCGGTCCATCTTGTTGATGTAGGCCAGGCGTGGCACATGGTATTTGTTGGCCTGGCGCCAGACCGTCTCGGACTGTGGCTCCACCCCGTCAGCGCCGCTGAACACCACCACCGCGCCATCGAGCACGCGCAACGAGCGCTCCACCTCGATGGTGAAGTCGACGTGGCCGGGGGTGTCGATGATGTTGAAGCGGTACTTGTGCGCGAACTGTTTGGTCGAGCCTTGCCAGAACGCCGTGGTCGCCGCCGAGGTGATGGTGATGCCGCGCTCTTGCTCCTGAGCCATCCAGTCCATGGTCGCGGCGCCATCGTGCACCTCGCCCATCTTGTGGTTGACCCCGGTGTAGAACAGGATCCGCTCGGTAGTCGTGGTCTTGCCGGCGTCAACGTGTGCGACGATGCCGATATTGCGGTACAGCTCGATGGGCGTTGTGCGGGCCATGGCGGACTACCTGCGGATGGGCGGATTCCACCACGTTAGCAGACCGGTGGAATCCTGCCCTGCCGCCGGGCCGTCAGTCGGCCTGGGCTTGCAGCATCCATTGGCCATCGACTTCACGGGCCAGGCCGCTGGCTGGCAGCAGGGCCAGCAGGCGCGGGTGCAGGGCGGCTTCGGTGAAGGTCTTGAGGGTGGTCAGGTCCAGCGCGCCGACCAGGTTGAGATCGGCTTTGGTGTACGACAGCCAGGCCTTTTTCAGCGCTTGGGCAACATCGCTACCCGAGGTGCTGGCGAAGCGGCGGTGCCACTGACGGCCGTCGAAGGTGAAGCTGTGGGCGTGGCTGTAGGTGCTCTCGTCGCCACCTTCGGCGCAACGGTGGCAGCGGCACGGGCCTTCGCCGAAGGCATTGCGCAGGTAGCTGTTGAAGTCCACGACGGGCTTGAGGGACAGGCGTTTGTCGACATCGAACAGGTCGGCGATCAGGGGTTCTTCGGCGCTCACTCGGGATCCTCGTGTGGTGTGGCGTGCATCGGCGGGCACCCTAACAGATCGGGGCATTCAGATCACCTTTTGCAGGCCCGGCCTCTTCGCGGGCTCGCCCGCTCCCACAGGTGCTGTGCACACCCCGGGCAACATGCGATCCCTGTGGGAGCGGGCGTGCCCGCGAAGAGGCCGGTAGAGACAATAGAGATCACCTGCCGTACTCTACGCGCCCATACGCCTTCACACCCACAGAGGTAACCCGCTTGAGCACCAAGTACCCGTACATCGCCACCGTGACCATCAGCGCCGAAGACCGTGGTGGAGATACCGAGGCATCGGAAAACCCCAACATGCGCGTTGGCCTGGAGGCGGTGACCGAAACCCTGAAGAAGGTGCATTTCGTCGGTACGCTCGCAGCCCCCGAGAAATCGGCCACGCACATTTGCGTGACCCTGGAGAACGGCCTGACCTACTACGGCCCGATCGTCAACGGCCATGCCGAACTCGAAGGCGGCTGGATTGCCTTCGAGTCCGACATGCTCACCCCGCAAGAACTGGGGCTGTAAGCCTCAGTTCAGCTCGGCCAGGCACTGCTCGAGGATATCCAGGCCTTCTTCGAGCACCTCGGCCTCGATGGTCAGTGGTGCCAACAGGCGGATGATGTGCCGTGACTTGCCGCTGGGCATCAGCAACAAGCCCTTGGCCCGCGCGGCGTCCATCACCTTGGCCAGTTGTGCCGGCGCCGGGCTGCCATCGGCATTGACGAACTCGATGCCACGCATGGCGCCCACGCCAGTCAGGCGGCCGATGAACGGGCTCAGGCCCGAGGCCTGCCAGCGCTGGTGGCGGCTGACGATGGCCTGCTCCTGGCGTTCACCCCAGGTGGCGATGTTCTCGTCGGTCATCTGCGCCAGGCTGGCCAGCGCCGCCGCACAGGCAATCGGGTTGCCCGAATAGGTGCCGCCCAGGCCGCCCTTGGGCAGGGCTGCCATCAATTCCTTGCGCCCGACCACCGCACCCAGCGGCATACCGCCGGCAATGCTCTTGGCCAGCAGCAACAGGTCGGGTTCGATGCCAAGGCGTGGGAAGGCGAAGCGTTGGCCGGTGCGGCCGAAGCCCGACTGGATTTCGTCGATGATAATCAGGATGCCGCGCTCGTCGCAGAAGCGGCGCAGGGCCTGGGCGAAGGCGGGGTCAAGGGCGAGGAAACCGCCTTCTCCCTGCACCGGCTCGAAAATGAACGCTGCCACGTCTTCCACAGCCAGCTCGACGCTGAACAGGCGGTCCATGGCCTTGAGCGCCTGCTCGCAGGTCACGCCGGTGTCGGCGCTGGGGTAGGGCAGGTGGTACACCGGCCCAGGCAGTTCACCGACCCGCTGTTTGTACGGGGCGACCTTGCCGTTGAGGTTCAGGGTGGCCAGGGTGCGGCCATGGAAGCCGCCGTCGAAGGCGATGATGGCCCGCTTGCCGGTGGCACCACGGGCCACTTTCAGGGCGTTTTCTGCCGCTTCCGCGCCGCTGTTGGTGAGCATGCCGGCCAATGGGTAGCTGACGGGCACGAATTCGCTCAGTTGTTCCATCAGTGCCAGGTACGGGCCGTGAGGGGCGGCGTTGAAGGCGTAGTGGGTCAGGCGGGTGGCCTGGGTCTGGATCGCCTCGACCACGGCGGGGTTGCAGTGGCCCAGGTTGAGCACACCGATACCACCGACGAAATCGATGTAACGTTTGCCGTCGGTGTCCCAGACTTCGGCATTACGGCCATGGGAAAGTGTGATCGGGTGAACGATGGCAATGGATTGGCTGATACTTTCCTGGTTCATGGGCACGCGGGACCTTGTTCGAGTTTCTTATTATCCAAGCGTGTTGGCGGGTTATTCCGCAAACGAATTATTCGATTGCGGTCATTCCGTGGATTCGTGATCTTGCCGGCGCGGTCAATATCAATCCCCCTCAGCCACCCGCTCCCGGATCCATTGTACAAAAGCCCGGATCTTGGGCACTTCGGCCGCATGCTCGGCATGGGCGATGAAGTGCCGGCCATTGCTCGCCACCGGGTGATCCCAGGCCACCACCAGCTTGCCCTCGCTCAGTTCCTCTGCCACCAGGTAGCGCGGAATCAGGGCGATACCGCAGCCCGCAATCGCTGCGCGAATGCACAGGTAGAACGTGTCGAAACGCGGCCCGTGGTAGCTGTTCTGGCTATGCAGCCCCAGCCCCAGAAACCATTCGTGCCAGGCCTCCGGCCGCGACACGCACTGCAGCAGCCGGTGCTCGGTCAGCGCCTGGGCACTGTCGAAAGGATGGTTGGCCAATAGCTGCGGGCTGCACACCGGCACCACTTCTTCGCTGAACAGCTCGATGCAGGTTGCCCCGGGCCAGGTGCCTTGGCCGAAGAAAAACGCGATATCTGCCTTGGCCTGCACCAGGTCGAACGGTTCCAGTTCGTTGCGCACGTCCAGGTGAATACGCGGGTAGCGGTCGCCGAAACCCTTGAGTTTGGGCACCAGCCAGCGGGCGCCGAAGGTGGGCTGAGTGGCAATGCGCAGCACTTCGGTTTCATCGCCGTAGCTGAGGATGTAGCGGCTTGAGATATCGATCTGGGTGAGGATCTTGTTCACTTCGGTGAGGTACAGCGCGCCGGCCGGGGTCAGGTGCAGGCGGCGGCGAATGCGCTGGAACAGCGAGTGCGAGAGCATGTCCTCAAGCTGCGCCACCTGCTTGCTGACGGCGCTCTGGGTCAGGTGCAGTTCCTGCGCCGCGCGGGTGAAGCTGAGGTGGCGGGCGGCCGCTTCGAAGCACTGAAGGGCGGTGGTCGAAGGCATCAGGCGTTTGGACATGACGGGCAAATACCGAGCAAAAAAGGAAGGAGTTCATTCCAAAGAGGAATCATGTGGTTCGAAAAGGTCGTTTGTTGACCCCGGCCTATAGATTAATACTGACCTGGATCAACGATTACAACCGGTCATGCGAAGAGGAGGTCAGTACCCGCTTCCGGCATCTGCAAAACAACAACAACGACTATCAGAAATTTAAAAGAATTCTGCTCCGACCTTCAGCCGCCTCGCTGCGGCCGACCCATTCGAGGGTTCTTCATGGCTTCGCAAGACAACAAGAAACAGCGTTCCCTGCAGCACGGCCTGACCTCCCGTCAGGTGTCCATGATCTCCATTGCGGGCATCATCGGCGCCGGCCTGTTCATCGGCTCCTCCAACGCCATCGCCACCGCCGGCCCGGCCATCCTGATCTCCTACGCCATGACCGGCCTGCTGGTCTTGCTGGTGATGCGTATGCTGGGCGAAATGGCCATCGCCAACCCCAACAGCGGCTCGTTCTCCACCTATGCCTCCGAAGCCATCGGCCCATGGGCGGGCTTTACCATCGGTTGGCTGTACTGGTGGTTCTGGGTGCTGATCATTCCGGTCGAGGCCATTGCCGGTGCGGACATCCTGCATGCCTACTTCCCTGGGGTGCCATCGTGGCTGTTCGCCTTCCTGATCATGCTGGTGCTGTCGGGCACCAACCTGATCAGCGTGAAGAACTTCGGTGCCTTCGAGTACTGGTTCGCCCTGGTCAAGGTGGTGGCGATCATTGCCTTCATCGTGGTCTGCACCTTGGCCGTGTTCGGCTTCTGGCCGCTGGCCGAAGTGTCCGGGGTCAGCCGACTGTGGGACAACGGCGGCTTCATGCCCAACGGCTTCGGGACCGTGCTGGGTGGTGTACTGATCACCATTTTCTCGTTCTTCGGTGCCGAAATCGTCACCATTGCCGCTGACGAAACCGCCAACCCGAAAGACAAGATCCGCCGTGCCACCAACCTGGTGGTGTACCGCATCGCCATCTTCTATCTGGCGTCGATTTTCCTGGTGGTGTCGCTGGTGGCCTGGAATGACCCTGAACTGAAGGCGGTCGGTTCGTTCCAGCGCGTACTGGAGGTGCTGAACGTGCCGGGTGCCAAACTGCTGGTTGACCTGGTGGTGCTGGTAGCGGTGACCAGTTGTATGAACTCGGGGCTGTATACCGCGTCGCGCATGCTCTATTCGCTGGGTGCCCGTGGTCAGGCTCTGAGCGTTACCAAGCGCATCTCCGGCTCCGGCGTACCGACCGTGGCGGTGATCTTCTCTACCCTGGCAGGCTTTGCCGGTTGCTTCGTCAACTATGTGTTCCCGGGCAAGGTGTTCGGCTTCCTGCTGTCCACCACCGGTGCCATTGCCTTGCTGGTGTACCTGGTGATTGCCGTGTCGCAACTGCGCATGCGTGCCCGTGCCGAGCGCGAAGGGCGGCCGCTGGAGCTCAAGATGTGGCTGTTCCCGTGGCTGACCTGGCTGGTGATCGGCACCATCGTCATGGTGCTGGGCTACATGCTGTTCAGCGATGCCTACCGCTACGAAACCCTGATGACTGCTGGCGTAACCCTGTTCATCCTGCTGGTTTCGCTGACCCAGCGGCGTGCCAAGGTGGTTGCCCAGACGGCCTGATGTTTCTGCTTTAATGGGGGCGTTGCGCGCCCCCATTTCAATAAGCACAGGAAGCGTATGAACGACCAAGCCCTTTCCCTCCAGGCCCTCGCGGCACCCGACGGCACGTGTTATGGCTGCGGGTGTTCCCACCCCAGCGGGCTGCATCTGCAAAGCCACTGGGACGCCGACGGCGTTCATCTGATATGCCGCCATGCGCCCGACAGCACCTTCATCGGCTGGCCCGGCCTGGTTTACGGCGGCCTGTTGGCGATGCTGGTCGACTGTCATTCCAACTGGACGGCCATGGCTTACCACTACCGCAATGAAGGCCGTGAGCCGGGCAGCCTGCCGCGCATCGACTGCGTCACGGGTACGCTCAACCTGACCTACCTGAAACCCACGCCCATGGGCGTCGAGCTGTTGCTCAAGGCGCGTGTGGAAGGGGACGTGGGGCGCAAGAGCCGGGTGATCTGCGAGGTCTGGGCCGACGATGTGCTGACCGTGACCGCCGACTCGGTGTTCGTGCGTGTCGACACCGAAAAACTCAAGCTCAAGGCCCACGGTCAGGCCTGAGTTGCCAGCGCTGATGCGTGGTCGGTGATGGTCAGCGGCCGGGGATGTCTCTAGAGTGACAGGTTCATTCCCCAGGCAAGGTTGATCATGACCGATCTCAGTGCTTTCCCGATTACCCGCAAGTGGCCCGCCAAGTACCCAGAACGCCTGCAGCTGTATTCGCTGCCGACACCCAACGGCGTCAAGGTGTCGATCATGCTCGAAGAAATCGGCCTGGCCTACGAGGCGCACAAGGTCAGTTTTGACAACGATGACCAGTTGAGCCCCGAGTTCATCTCGCTCAGCGCGAATAACAAGATCCCGGCCATCCTCGACCCCAACGGGCCGGGCGGTCAGCCGCTGCCGCTGTTCGAGTCAGGGGCGATCCTGCAGTACCTGGCGGAGAAAAGCGGCCAACTGCTCAGCCAGGACCCTGCCCAGCGTTACCAGACCCTGCAGTGGCTGATGTTCCAGATGGGCGGCATCGGGCCGATGTTCGGCCAGGTCGGCTTTTTCCACTTCTTTGCTGGCAAGGAATATGAAGACAAGCGTCCGCGTGATCGTTATGTCAACGAGTCCAAACGGCTGCTGGGTGTGCTGGATCGGCACCTGAAAGGGCGGGAGTGGATGGTTGACGAATACAGCATCGCCGACATCGCCATCTTCCCGTGGGTACGCAACCTGGTGGAGCGTTACAACGCCCGTGAGTTGATTGGTTTCGATGCGTTCAAGGAAGTGCAGCGCGTGCTGGCCGCCTTCCTCGAGCGGCCAGCCGTGCAGCGCGGCCTGAAGATTCCTGCCTGACGGACCTAGAAGACCTGGTTCAACAACCAGTACAGCGACCCTGCCAGCACCATGGCTGCCGGCAGGGTCAGCACCCAGGCCATCAGCAGGTTGATCAGTGTGCGTTTCTGAATGCCTGAGCCGTTGGCGACCATGGTGCCGGCCACACCAGAGCTCAGCACATGGGTGGTCGAAACCGGCAACCCGAACATGTCCGCCGCGCCGATGGTGCACATCGCAACCACTTCAGCCGAGGCGCCCTGGGCATAGCTCAGGTGGGTCTTGCCGATCTTCTCGCCCACCGTCACCACGATACGTCGCCAGCCAACCATGGTGCCCAGCCCCAGCGCGATGGCCACGACCACCTTCACCCACAGTGGAATGTAGCGGGTGGCATCGTCCAGCTGGGCCTTGAACAGTTCTACATGGCTGCGGGTGTCGGCATCGAATGCCACCAGCTGGTTTTTCTCGATCAGGCGAATGGCTTCGCTGGTCAGGTACATGTCGTTGCGCACATTGGCCATGGCTTCGGCCGGCACGCGCTTGAGCGAGCCATAGCCTTTGACCTGGTCGCCGATCATCCCGGTCAGCGCCGCGAGTGCCGGTATCAGTTGCGGGCTGGCCTTGGGCTCGGCAATGAACAAGGTCAGTACCTTGTGCGGGTCGGCCGGGGCCGCTTGCGGGTCGCTGCGCACCAGCGCCTGGCGGGTTGCTTCGGCAACGGCAGAAAACTGCAGGGCCTGTTCGTTGGGCATGGTCTTGTTCAGGGCATAGGCCATGGGCAGGGTGCCGACCAGGATCAGCATGATCAGGCCCATGCCTTTCTGGCCGTCGTTGGAGCCATGGGCAAAGGATACGCCGGTGCAGGTGAGGATCAGGACGCTGCGGATCCACCACGGTGGCGGGGTGCGGCCTTCCGGTGCCTGATACAGTTCCTTGCGCTTGACCAGTGCGCGTAACGCCATCAGCAACAAGGCCGCGCAGGCAAAGCCGATCAGGGGTGAGAACAGCAAGGCATAGCCGACTTTGCTGGCTTGGGCCCAGTCCACGCCACTGGTGCCGTCACGCCCGTGCATCAGCGCGTTGGCCACGCCCACGCCGATGATCGAGCCGATCAACGTGTGGGAGGACGATGCCGGCAGGCCCAGCCACCAGGTGCCGAGGTTCCAGATGATGGCTGCCAGCAGCAGGGCGAAGACCATGGCAAAGCCGGCCGAGGAGCCGACCTGCAAAATCAGCTCTACCGGCAGCAGGGCAATGATGCCGAACGCTACCGCGCCGCTGGAAAGCAACACGCCAAGGAAGTTGCAAAGCCCGGACCAGACGACCGCCACCGGTGCTGGCAGCGAGTGGGTGTAGATGACCGTGGCGACTGCATTGGCGGTGTCATGAAAACCATTGACGAATTCAAAGCCCAGGGCAATCAGCAGCGCCAGGCCCAGTAGAAGGAACGGTGTGACCGTGGTGATCACCGTGCCGCTGGCCGTCACATCCTGTTTCAGGCTCCAGACGGTATAGGCAATACCGGCCAGTAGCAGGCCGAAGAACAACACGAGGGTGGCGCGCCCTGGCGTGTGGGCAAGCTGCGGGCGGGAATCGCGCTGGGCCAGTTGCGGCTGGCTGGCCAGTGACGGGGTTGCCATGGGTGCTCCGGTTGGCGTTGGGCGTGGGTGCCGAAGGCCTTGAGCATAGAAACAATTCGTAACCCGGCCGTGACCTCGATCAATGAATTATCTAGGCTCAAGACAGACGGTAATGGCAGGAGTAAATGATGATTCGCTGCAAGCGTGTCTACGAAGGGGTTGAGGATGAAGATGGCCAGCGCGTGCTGGTCGACCGCCTGTGGCCGCGCAACATACGCAAGGAAGACCTGCATGGGCAGTGGTTGCGCGAAGTGGCACCTTCGTCGGCATTGCGCAAGGCATTTCACCAGGGCGAGGTCGATTTTGCCGGGTTTACCCAGTGCTATCGGCAAGAACTGGCGGCCCGCCCCGAACACTGGTATCCGCTGTTGGATATGGCCGCGAAGGGCACGCTGACATTGCTGTATGCCGGCAAGGACACGGGGCATAACAATGCCCAGGTGCTGGCTGAGTGGCTGGAGGCCGAACTGGACAGGCGTGGGCCTGGCAGTTCGCCAGTGTGTTACGCCCAGTGAGCGATATGCGATGTCTTTACAGTTAACCCCCGCCAGCGACCGCCATTGTACCTTTGCCCGAGACCTCACGCGCCGCGCCATGTTGCCGTACTACCGCGAGTACGACCTGTTGTGGATCGAAGAAGCCTTCGACGAGGCCTGGGGCTGGCGCGAGCAGTGGCTGGTGACCGAAGGCGACACCCTGCTGGGTTTCTGCAGCCTCAGCCAGGACCGCCAGGCGTTGTTCATCCGCGAGTTGCACCTGTTGCCCGAGCACCGTGGGCGCGGGGTCGGCAGCTGGGTATTGGAGCAGTTGGCGCTTTGGGCCAGGCAGCGGCGCCTGCCGCTGCTGCGGCTGATGGTGTTTCGCAGCAACCCGGCCCGTCAGCTGTATCAGCGCCACGGTTTCGTTGAAATGGGAGAAGACGATTGCTTTGTGCGTATGCAGCGCGCCATCAACTAATAGCCCAATGATGGCTTGTCGCGGTCCAAGAGCATGTGCATAGTGGATCCACGTGCCTAGGGCTGCCTGCAGAGGGTTGGCCGGGCATCAGGGATATCAAGGAAGAGGAGAAACCCCAATGAATGGAATCGGTCCGCGGCTGCGGGAAGAACGCGAACGACTGGGCATGACCCAGCGAGTTTTTGGCGATATCGGCGGTGTCGAGCCCAATGCTCAGGGCAAGTATGAAAGCGGTGAGCGTACCCCTCGGATCGATTACCTGGCCGCGTTGTCTGTCAGGGGGGTGGATGCACTGTATGTGCTTAGCGGTACACGCACCCCTGCACCGCTCGAAGGTTTGAGTACGGATGAGTCCGGTTTGCTGGGGGCATTCCGCCAACTGCCGTTCGAGGATCAGGCGGCGATTTGGCACCTGTTGGGGCGTTTGTCCAGCAACGGTAAACCCCGGCAAACAGCGAGGCCTCTGCCCGTTGAGCGTCAGGCGTTTCTGACGGAATCAATGCGTTAGGCCCACCGTGAAAAATTTTGTTAAGGTGGCGGGATCCAATCGCCCTGCTGACGAGGTGTGTGCTTGATTAGGGTCTTAGTGGTCGATGATCACGATCTGGTACGAACCGGTATTACGCGCATGCTTGCCGACATCGACGGCCTGCAGGTAGTGGGTGAGGGGGACTCGGGCGAGTCGGCGCTCAAACTGGCCCGTGAGCTCAAGCCGGATGTGGTGCTGATGGACGTGAAAATGCCCGGCATCGGTGGCCTGGAGGCTACCCGCAAATTGCTGCGCAGCCATCCGGACATCAAGGTAGTCGCCGTGACGGTGTGCGAGGAAGACCCGTTCCCCACGCGCTTGCTGCAGGCCGGCGCTGCCGGCTATCTGACCAAGGGGGCAGGCCTTGATGAAATGGTCCAGGCTATTCGGCTGGCCTTTGCCGGCCAACGCTATATCAGCCCGCAGATCGCCCAGCAGTTGGCACTGAAACCGTTTCAGCCGCAGGGTTCGCCGTTTGACGCGTTGTCCGAACGGGAAATCCAGATTGCCCTGATGATCGTCGGCTGCCAGAAAGTGCAGATCATCTCTGACAAGTTGTGCCTCTCGCCCAAGACCGTCAATACTTACCGTTATCGGATCTTTGAAAAACTCTCGGTCACCAGCGACGTCGAACTGACCTTGCTGGCCGTTCGCCACGGTATGGTCGACGCAAGCCTGTAAAACCTCATGTCTCAAGTGTTTGATGCCAGCGCATTCCTGGCGACCTGCAGTGGTCGCCCGGGCGTTTACCGGATGTTCGATGCCGAAGCCCGGCTGCTTTACGTGGGCAAGGCCAAGAACCTCAAGAAGCGCCTGGCCAGCTATTTCCGCAAGACTGGCCTGGCGCCCAAGACCGCCGCGCTGGTAGCGCGCATTGCGCAGGTCGAAACCACCATCACCGCCAACGAAACCGAGGCGTTGCTGCTGGAACAGAACCTGATCAAGGAGTGGCGCCCGCCCTACAACATCCTCCTGCGCGACGACAAATCCTACCCCTATGTGTTCCTGTCCGATGGCGAGTTCCCACGGTTGGGCATTCACCGTGGGGCGAAAAAGGCCAAGGGCCGCTACTTCGGCCCGTACCCCAGCGCCGGGGCCATCCGCGAAAGCCTCAGCCTGCTGCAAAAGGCCTTTTCCGTGCGCCAGTGCGAGGACAGCTATTACGCAAACCGCACCCGGCCTTGCCTGCAGTACCAGATCAAACGCTGCAAAGGGCCCTGCACCGGGTTGGTGACTGCCGAGGAATACGCTGAGGATGTGCGCCACTCGGTCATGTTCCTGGAAGGGCGTAGCCAGCAGTTGGGCAACGAACTGAATGCCGAGATGGAAACGGCCGCCATGGCCCTCAATTTCGAGAAAGCTGCCGAACTGCGTGACCAGATCGCCCTGCTGCGGCGCGTGCAGGACCAGCAGTACATAGAAGGTGGCAGTGGCGACGTCGATGTCATCGCCGCTTTCGTCAACCCGGGCGGCGCCTGTGTGCACCTGATCAGCGTGCGCGGTGGGCGAGTACTGGGCAGCAAGAACTTTTTCCCGCAGGTGGGTATCGAGGAAGAGGTGGCCGAGGTCATGGCCGCATTCCTTTCCCAGTACTACCTGGGCAACGCAGAGCGCGAACTGCCTGGCGAGTTGATCGTCAACGTGGTTCACGAAGACTTTGAAGCCATCACCGAAGCGCTGCACACGCTGCGTGGCCGCGAACTGACCATCAGCCACCGGGTGCGCGGTACACGCGCCCGCTGGCAGCAGCTGGCCGTGACCAACGCCGAGCAGGCGCTCAACGCCCGCCTGGCCAACCGCCAGCACATGGCTGCCCGCTTTGAGGCCCTGGCCGAAGTGCTGGGCCTGGATGAAGTGCCGCAGCGCCTGGAGTGCTACGACATCAGCCATTCCAGCGGCGAAGCCACCGTGGCCAGCTGCGTGGTGTTCGGCCCCGAAGGCCCGCTGAAGTCCGATTACCGTCGGTTCAACATCGAAGGCATTACCGGCGGTGATGACTATGCCGCCATGCATCAGGCGCTGACTCGCCGCTACGGGCGTATCAAGGACGGCGAGGGCAAGCTGCCCGATGTGTTGCTGGTGGACGGCGGCAAGGGCCAGCTGAACATGGCCCGCGATGTGATGCAGGAACTGGGCTTCAACGACCTGACCCTGCTTGGTGTGGCCAAAGGCGTCACCCGCAAGGCAGGCTTCGAGACCCTTTATCTGAACGACGTGCACCACGAATTTACCCTCAAGGGTGATTCTGCGGCTCTGCACCTGATCCAGCAGATCCGCGATGAAGCCCACCGTTTTGCCATCACCGGTCACCGCGCCCGTCGTGGCAAGGCCCGTCGGGTCTCCAGCCTTGAAGATGTGGCCGGGGTAGGGCCGAAGCGCCGCCGTGACCTGCTGAAACATTTCGGCGGCCTGCAAGAGCTCAACCGCGCCAGTATCGATGAAATCGCCAAAGCCCCCGGCATCAGTAAAAAGCTTGCCGAATCAATTTATGCCAGCCTGCATAGCGAGTAGAATGCCGGGCTCAACTTGCAGCCAGTCGTACCGATGAATATTCCAAACCTGCTCACCGTTCTACGCGTCCTGCTCATCCCGATCTTCATCCTGCTGTTCTATGTGCCCTATCACTGGAGCTACATGGCCGCCAGCAGCGTGTTCGCCGTTGCCGCTGCCACCGACTGGCTGGACGGCTACCTGGCGCGTCGCCTGCAGCAGAGCACGCCGTTCGGTGCCTTCCTGGACCCGGTGGCCGACAAACTGATGGTGGCCGTGGCCCTGGTGCTGCTGGTGCAGACCCACGCCAACTTCTGGCTGACCCTGCCGGCTGCAGTCATCATCGGCCGCGAAATCGTGGTGTCGGCACTGCGCGAGTGGATGGCCGAGCTGGGCGCACGCGCGCATGTGGCGGTGTCCAACCTTGGCAAGTGGAAGACGGCAGCGCAGATGCTGGCACTGGTGATTCTGCTGGCCAACCCGCCGGCGGTGACTTTCTGGGTCATCCTGGGTTACGGGCTGCTGCTGGTGGCGGCGGGGCTGACGCTGTGGTCAATGGTGCACTACCTGCTGGCGGCCTGGCCGCACCTGCGCGAAGGTTCGGAGCAGAAATAAAAGTTTTTTTGAATCAAGGGGTTGACGCTGTTTTAGAAATCGCTAGAATGGCACCCATCACGACGCGGGAATAGCTCAGTTGGTAGAGCACGACCTTGCCAAGGTCGGGGTCGCGAGTTCGAGTCTCGTTTCCCGCTCCAAATAAAGATCTACAGATTTTTATTCGAAGTCTGTAAGTCGTGAAAAAAGGGCCTTCGGGCCCTTTTTTCGTTTCTGCGGTAATCATCTTGGCAAGCTGGTTATTCACCCCGTGCCGGCAGTAGTGAAGACTGTCCAGCAATAGCCTCGGGGGAAGTACAAGGTACGCCGTCTTCAGGCAGCGTACCGGCCCATCACTGTGCTTTCAGCACCTTCGGATTCGAGTTGCCCCAGATCGTGTAGAGGTCGGCCAGCAACGCGCCGTTGATGGTTTCCAGCTCTGCCTGGGTGATTTCCTGATCGCCCTGCTTGCCGTAGAGCACCACTTCATTACCCGGCTTGACCCCCGGAATATCGGTCACATCGACCATGAGGGTGTTCATGGTGACCTTGCCAATTACTGGCGCCCGCTTGCCATTGATCAGTACCGAGGCCTTGTTGGAGAAAGCCCGGCGATAGCCGTCTGAGTAGCCTGCGGGAATGTTGGCAACCAGCGAGTCGCGATTCAGGGTGTAGGTGCGGTCGTAGCTGATGGTACTTCCGGCGGGGTAGTGGTTGACAGCTGCGACCTGCGACTTGAACTGCATGACACGCTGGAACTCTTCGTGGCCGCCAACCGGGTAGCCATACAGCGCCGCGCCGGGGCGCACCATGTCCAGCCAGCCCTCAGGTACTTCTAGCGTGGTGAAGGTATTGGCGCAGTGCAGTAGCAGTTTGCTGCGATCCAGTTTGGCCTGTTCGATCAGCAACGCTGACTGTTCCTTGAATGTGGCAAGCCCTTTGAGGACATCCTCACGCGCCTCCTCCGGGAAGTGGGTCATGATGCCGACCACTTGCAGGTGCGCGAGGGTAGCCATGGCAATGGCGTCTTTGCGACCCTGGGGCGTCCCCATCTCCACACCGTTACGTCCCATTCCGGCCGAATTGAGTGCCAGGTGCACTTTCAATGGGTGGCCATTGCGCTTGGCCAGGGCATCCAGTTGCTGTGCCACCTCCAGGTTGCCTACCAGTTCGTCCATGTCGTAGGGAAGTGCATCCTGTACCTCGCCAAGGCTGGCAGTTCGCAGTCGCATGAGCCGGCCTTTGAAGCCTTTCTCACGGGCGACGCGTGCTTCTTCATTACTGGCAACGCCAATGCAACCGATACCCATACGAATGGCCGATGGCACCAGCAGGGCAATCCCGTTGCCATAGGCGTCAGCTTTCATGACTGCGCAGACCTGACTCTTGCCGGCGACCAGCTTCTGTATGCGTGCGATGTTGTGTTCGAAGGCAGCCTGGTCGATTTCCAGCCAGGCATTGCTTTGCGCCATGCGTGCTGCTGCAGGTACGTCGTTGCTGCTGGCGTCAAGCAGCGGCGCGGCGTGTACGAAGCTTGCGCTGCTGGCGAGCGCCATGGCGATAGCGATGCGACTGAGGGCGTGTCGGGTCATGTCTGGCTTCCGTTCTTATTGAGGAGAGCGAGCCGGCGCCCCCTCGGGAGCGCAGACCCGTCTCGAAAGTTTCTCGGATAAAGAGACGCGAAACCTGTCGTGATGCAGGTGGCCGGCAGCGGATCAGGTCGTTGCGACCGGGACAACGACGGTTTGCGCTGAGGCTCGGAAAGCGCAGCGGGTTCGTTACGCTCGCCTCAGGATTTATCGACAGTCGCCAACTTATGCTGCAACCCCTCCAGAAATACCCCTTCTGCCATCGTCAGCTTCTGCTCCCGATTCCACAGCAGATACACGTCCACATCAACGATTCCCTCAGCCGGTGGTAATCGCCACAGCAACCCTTCCTCGATATCCTTTTGCAGCATATGGTCCGGCAAACACCCGATTCCGTACCCCGCGCACACCAGTCGGTGAATCTCCTCGAAGCTGGAGGAGGAGGCCACAATTCGCCCGGTGAACCCCTGTTGATCCCGAAATACCGCCAACGGCGACAGGTTTCCGCCCAACTGATCGCTCACGAAGCTGACAAAGTTCTCTCCCTGCATCTCCTCCAGCGCCACGTCTGCGCGCCCGAACAACCGATGACGTCGTCCGCAGAAAAATGCATAACGCTGGCGCAGCAGTTGCCGCTGCTCCAGTTTCTGTTGCGGTATCCGGCATAGACCTAAACCCACCGTCGCCGTCTTCTGCAGCAGTGAACTGATGATGTCCGAACTGCGTAGCACCTCGATCTCCACCTCCACCCGTGGGTGCGCTTCGTGAAAATCTGCAAGAAATTCGTCGTACAGCGTCGACTGCAGCCCGCTGATGGTCAGCAGCCGGACTTTGCCGGCCACGCCATCGTTTCGTTCCTCGACGGCAGCGCTGATCCGCGAAACATCGCCATAGATATCCGTGGCAATGCGCAACACTTCCTCGCCGGCAGAGGTCAGGTCAAAACGCGGCCCACGCCGCAGAATCAGGGCACAGTCCAGCTGCTCCTCCAGGCGCTTCAGTGCTTGGCTTACCGCCGACTGGGTGATGTGCAAACGCGCGGCTGCGCGGCTGACACTGCCTTCCTGGCCGATCACCAGGTAGGTGCGTAACAGGTTCCAGTCGAGCCGGTCGTTGAGGAAGCGACGACCCTCCCATTTGTTGACCAAGCCGTCAGCTTGCGACGCAGGCACTTTCATCTCAGGCTCCATTAGTAGCACTGCTAATACGGCGATTAAGAATTAGCAAATTGACTAATCATAGCCAGCGGGGCGATAAAAGACAAAAGCGCCAAAGAGCGCACCGTTTTAGCCAGAAACACTGCCTTTACAATTATTTCAAGAAGGGCCTTGCCATGCACACGTCCACTCAGCCGAGGCGCGCTGCGGCTGCCGCATTCGTCGGCACCACCATCGAGTTCTACGACTTTTACATCTACGCCACCGCCGCGGCGCTGGTGCTCGGCCAGGTGTTCTTCCCCAGCTCCAATCCACTGCTCAGCACCCTTGGCGCTTTTGGCACCTTCGCCGTCGGCTTTATCGCCAGGCCCATGGCCGGCATGGTCTTCGGCCATCTGGGTGACCGTCTGGGTCGCAAGAAGATGCTGTTGGTGACCATGGCGCTGATGGGCCTCGCCACCACCGGTATCGGTCTGCTGCCAAGTTACGCAACGGCCGGTATCTGGGCGCCCATCGGGCTGATCGCGCTGCGTATCGTGCAGGGCATCTCGGTAGGCGGGGAGTGGGGCGGTGCGGTGTTGATGGCCAGCGAACACGCCCCGGCCAAGCGCAAGACCTTCTATGCCTCTTTTGCTCAGCTGGGTAGCCCGGCCGGCCTGTTGCTGGCGCTGATCGCCTTCCGCCTGGCCTCGATGCTTGACCAGGACGACTTCGTCAGCTGGGGTTGGCGCATTCCGTTTCTGATCAGCGGACTGCTGATGATGGTTGGTCTGGCGATCCGCTTCGGGGTCGACGAGTCACCCGAGTTCAAGGCCGCGCGCGAGAATAAAGAGGTAGTCGAATATCCGGTCGCTGAAGTGATCCGCAGTTGCTGGCGACAAATCCTCTTTGCCGCGCTCGCCGTAACCATCGGCTCGGCCGGGTTCTTCTTCACCAATACCTTCATGATCACGTACGTCACTACCTACCAGGGCATTGCGCGCTCGACGATCCTGGACTGCCTGTTCCTGGTGACTATCCTCCAGTTCCTCACCCAGCCTTTGGCCGCGTTGCTGGCCGAGCGCATCGGCGAAGGGTGCTTCCTCAAAGGGGTCGCATTGCTGTGCATGGCCGTGCCCTATCCGATGTTCATGCTGGTGGGTACCCAGAATCTGTTGCTGATGACCCTTGGCATCGCCTTGGCGGTAGTCACCTTGTCGGCCCTCTACGCGGTGATCGCGGGCTACATGGCCCAAGCCTTCCCGGCCCACCTTCGCTACTCGGGCATCTCGCTGGCCTACCAGTTGATCTGCGCCCTGGCCGGGGGCAGTACGCCGATCATCGGCACACTGCTGGCCAACCAGTTCGCCGGGCAATGGCTGCCGCTGGCGCTGTTCTTCACCTTGCTGTCCACGCTTTCCCTGATCGGTGTCTGCGGCCTGTCGCGCCTGCGCAGCGACACTCAACCCGACGCCGTACTCGCTCGTTAACCAGGAGTTTCCATGAGCAAGCCCCATCACATCAGCGACGTCGAATGGCACGCCCGTTGCGAACTGGCCGCGCTGTACCGCCTGGTCGCGCACTTTCGCATGACCGACCTGATCGACACCCACATCACCCTGCGTATCCCAGGGCCGGAGCATCACTTCCTGATCAACCGCTACGGGGTGATTTTCGACCGTATGCGCGCCTCGGACCTGGTGCGCATCGACCAGTATGGCAATGTCGTTGGCGGTAACACCGACGCGCAACGGGTGAACGCCGCCGGGTTCGTGATCCATTCGGCCATCCACATGGCCCGCCCGGACATGGCCTGCGTGGTGCACACCCATACCGCCGCCGGCATCGCGGTGTCGGCCCAGGAGCACGGGCTGTTGCCAATCAGCCAGCATGCGCTGAAGTTCTACGGCAAGCTCGCCTATCACCAGTACGAGGGCATCGCGCTGTCGCTGGACGAGCGCGAGCGGCTCATCGCCGACCTTGGCCCGCACAAGGCGATGATCCTGCGTAACCACGGCCTGCTGGCCGGTGGGCAGAGTGTGGCCCATGCCTTCCACGAGCTGCATTTCCTGGAGCGCGCCTGCCAGGCCCAGGTGCAGGCCCTGGCCGGTGGCAGCAAGCTGATCTTCCCCTCGGAAGCCGTGTGCCGGCATACCGCGGCGCAGTTCGACCGGGATGAGGCGGACGAGATCATCGCCCTGAGCTGGAACGCTGCCCTGACCCTGATCGAAACCCAACGCGAGTCTTACTGCTCATGAAACCGCTGGTGCTTTTATCCGCCGACAATGTGTTGCTTGGGCAGTTGCAGGCAGCGTTCGCCCGCCAGGCGCCGGGGCTGCGCGTGGTACTGGCTGGCGACCCGGCCGCCGTGGATGCAGAAGTCGCCGCCTGCTGGTTTCCGCCAGCGGGCAGCCTGAAGGCATTGCCCTGCCTGAAGCTGATCCACTCGGTGGCTGCCGGTGTCGATCACTTGGGCACCGACCCCGACCAACGCAACCTGCCGGTATGCCGCGTGGTCGACCCGGCGCACCGCCAGGGCATGGCCGAATACGTGCGCTGGGCCGTGACCCACTACCACCGGGATTTCGACCGGGCCATGCAGCAGCAAGCGCGTCAGGTATGGCAGCGTCACCCGCAGAAACCCGCCGCACAATACCGCGTGGGCATCATGGGGCTGGGCTCGCTCGGCGGCGTCATTGCCGAAGAACTGAGCGCTGCGGGTTACGTGGTACGCGGCTGGTCGCGCACCCTGAAAGCGATAGAGGGCGTGCAGACTTTCGCCGGCGAAGCGTCCTTCGTCGCGTTCCTCGATGGCCTTGATCTGCTGGTGAACCTGCTGCCGCTGACCAACGCTACACGCGGCATTCTCTGCCAGAAGACCTTTGACTCACTGGCGCCTGGCGCGGCCGTGGTGAACTGCGGGCGTGGCCAGCATGTGCAGGTAGACGAGCTGATCGGCGCCGTGGAAAGCGGCCGCCTGCGCGGGGCCTTGCTGGACGTGTTCGAGAAGGAACCGTTGGCACCGGACAGCCGACTCTGGATCACGCCAGGCATCGTCGTCACGCCGCACATGGCGTCGGCGGCGTCACACGATTGCATCGCCCAGCAGATCGCAACAAATGCCCGGCGCCTTCACGAAGGCCAGCCGTTGCTCAACCGGGTGGATGTGCACCTCGGTTACTGAACCCACCGCCTGAACTGATGAGGAAACACACCATGCTGACATGCAATGGGGACCGGCTGTGGGACAGCCTGATGCAGATGGCCAAGGTAGGCCCAACGGAAAACGGTGGCAACTGCCGGCTGGCGCTGTCTGCCGAGGACAAGGCCGGGCGCGAGTTGTTTGCTGGCTGGTGCCGCGACCTGGGGATGACTGTCCATTTCGACGCCATTGGCAACCTGTTCGCCCGCAAGGTTGGGCGCGATGAGTCGATGCCGCCGGTAGTGATGGGTAGCCACCTGGACACCCAACCCAAGGGCGGGCGTTTTGATGGTATCTACGGCGTGTTGGCCGGGCTGGAAGTGCTGCGTAGCCTGCGCGATCAAGGTATTGAGCCGCTGCGGACGCTGGAAATTGCGGTATGGACCAACGAGGAGGGCGCTCGCTTCACCCCGGCGATGCTCGGCTCGGCGGTGTTCACCGGCGACCTGGCGCTGGAGCGTGCATTGGCGGTGAAGGACGCGGCCGGGGTCAGCGTGGCGCAGGCACTGGAGGACACCGGTCATGCCGGCAGCCTGCCGCTGGCGCGTGAGTTCGATGCCTATTTCGAAGCGCATATCGAGCAGGGGCCGATCCTTGAGGATGCCGGCCTGCCGGTTGGCGTGGTGACGGGCGGGCAGGCGATCTGCTGGCTGGACATCGAGGTCAAGGGCATTCCCGCGCACGCTGGCACCACGCCGATGCCGCTGCGCCGTGATGCGATGTTTGCGGTGGGTGAGATGGTCACGGCACTGGAACAACTGGCCCGGGACTTCGCGCCCAAAGGGCTGGTCACGGTGGGGCAACTGGAGATCGCCCGGTCTTCGCGCAATACCATTCCAGGCCGGGTGGCGTTCACGCTGGATCTGCGGCACCACGAGGATGAGCAGATCGCCGCGATGGAGGCCAGTGCGCGTGAGCTGATCAATGCCATTGCACTGCGCCGAGGGTTATCTGTGAGCGTTGAGCGCCACTGGCTGAGCCCGGCGACGCCGTTCGATGCGCAATGCATCGCGGCGGTGCAGCAGGCGGTTGACGAGCTGGGTTATGCGCACCAGCGAATTGTCAGTGGAGCGGGGCATGACGCCATTCACCTGGCGCGGCATTGCCCGACGACCATGGTGTTCATTCCGTGTGTTGGGGGGCTCAGCCATAACGAGGCGGAGGATGCCCTGCCTGACGATGTGAGCAAAGGGTGTGATGTGTTGCTCAATGCCGTGCTGAAGCGCGCCGACCGGAGCTGACACGGCCCGGCGTTGCCGGGCATCGCCAGCCATCGACCGCGAAGCGGTCGCGGCAACAAAAAAGTCATGAACTTTTCCAGTAATTGGCGCCCGCCAGCCGCGCGCCACGGCTTCGCTTTGCCCGAAAAACAAGAAATTGCCGTACCGATTGCACCTGCCAAACAACAACCAAAACCCACTTCCGGGAGTAAATGGCATGAACAGCCCTGCGTACACCAAGGTTGCCAGCGAGCAACCGACCCAGACCACCGATATGAAAAAGGTCGCCATCGCCAGCGTGATCGGCACCACTGTCGAATGGTACGACCTGTTCCTTTTCGCCACGGCCTCGGCCCTGGTGTTCAACAAGATCTTCTTCCCAGGCTTCGATCCGCTGGTCGGCACGCTGCTGGCCTTTGGTACCTTCGCCTCAGCCTACGGCGCGCGGATCGTCGGCGCCGCACTGTTCGGCCACTTCGGTGATCGCCTCGGGCGCAAATCGATGCTGCTGATCTCGCTACTGGCCATGGGGGCTGCCACCTTTGGCATCGGTCTGCTACCGGACTACCAGTCCATCGGCATCTGGGCCCCCATTTCACTGCTGACGCTGCGCATCATCCAGGGCCTGGCCCTGGGGGGAGAATGGGGCGGCGCCGTGCTGATGGCGGTGGAGCATGCGCCCAAACACCAGCGTGGCCTGTACGGTTCGTGGGTTCAGATCGGCGTTCCGGCCGGCACCATGCTCGCCAACCTGGTGTTCCTGCTGATCGCCACCACCTTGAGCACCGAAGAGTTGCTTGCCTGGGGCTGGCGCATCCCGTTCCTGGGCAGCGTGCTGCTGATTGCCCTGGGCCTGTACATCCGCCTGAACATTCACGAAACCCCGTCGTTCAAGGCCGTGGAGAAAACCGGTGAACAGGTGAAGGTTCCGCTGTTCGAGGTGTTCCGCAAGTACTGGAAACAAGTGCTGCTCGGCGGCGTGGCGACCATGTCCACCGGTACTTCCTACAACCTGATCGTTGCCTTTGGCCTTACTTACGGCACCCAGACCCTCGGCTTCTCACGCGGCGAGATGCTGACTGTGGTGCTGGTGTCCTGCGCCGCGTGCATCTTCATGCTGCCGTTTTTCGGCGCGCTGTCGGACAGGATCGGGCGCAAGCCGATCATCATCGGCGGGATCATCGCCGAAGCGCTGGTGGCCTTCCCGATGTTCTGGCTGATGGACACCAAGGAGCTGCCGCTGGTGTTCGCCGGTTACCTGCTGCTGATGACCGCCTTCGCCGCCAACTACGGCCCCATCGCGACGTTCCTGGCCGAATTGTTCGGCACCCGCGTGCGTTACTCGGGGTTGTCGATCAGTTACATGCTCTCGGGCCTGCTGGGCAGTGCGGCCACGCCGCTGGTGACCACGGCATTGCTGTCGATGACCGGCAAAGGCTCTTCGGTGGCCTGGTACATGGTCGGTTCGGCGGTGGTGTCGCTTGTGGCCTTGCTGCTGCTCACCGAAACCTTCAACAAAGACATCAACACCAAGGCACGTGGCTGAGCCCAGGGAGAGCATCGATGAAAAAGACCTTGCTGGCCGTCAGTGCCATTGTCGTGCCGCTTAGCCCGACTGCCTTCGCCGACCTGGTGAAAGACAGCCAGGCGAGCCTCAACCTGCGCAACTTCTACTTCAACAACGATTTCCGTGACAAGCCCGGCGCTGCCGGGCAAAGCAAGACTGAGGAATGGGCCCAGGGTTTCGTCTTCAATTTCGCCTCTGGCTTCACCGACGGCACTGTGGGCGTGGGCCTGGACGCCATCGGCCTGATGGGGGTAACCCTGGACAGCGGCGCTGGCCGCCACCGCGGCAGTAGCATGATCCCGGACGACGGTGCCGGTGCAGCCAGCGAGTGGAGCCGCTTTGGGCTTACACCCAAGATGAAGTTCTCGAAAACCGAGCTGCGCTACGGCAGCCTGCTGCCCAAGTTGCCGGTGCTTACCTACAACGATGGCCGACTGTTGCCGCAAACCTTCGAAGGCGGTCAGGTGACCTCCAGCGAGATCGATGGGCTGACCCTGACCGGCGGGCGCCTGGAGCATGTCACCGGGCGTGGCTCCAGTGACCGTACCGGGCTGGCGGTGGCAGGCGGCAGCCGCGAAAGCAATGAGTTCCTGTTTGCCGGTGGTGACTACAAGTTGGGCAAAGACCTGCTGGCGCAGTACTACTTCGCCAACATGCAGGACTACTACAACCAGCACTTCGTCGGCCTGACCCATACGCTGCCGTTCGCCGACGGGCAGTCCTTCAAGACCGAGCTGCGTTACTTTCGCACCACTTCTGACGGTGGCAACGGCAGCGCCGCCGGGCGTGCGAGCGGTTACCGGGTGAGCGGCTACACCGAGGACGGCAATGGTGAAATCGACAACCGCACCTGGAGCGCGGCGTTCACCTACAGCGTGCAGGGCCATGCGCTGATGGCCGGTTACCAGGTGGTTTCCGACGCCAGCAACTTCGTCCAGCCCAACCAGGGCTCCCTGGCCGGCAAGGGTGCCGGTGGGGCGAGCGTGTACCTGCACACCGACCGCATGCTGGCCAGCTTCAACCGGGCCGGTGAGCGCACAGGCTTCGCTCAATACAGCTACGACTTCGCCGCTGCCGGTGTGCCTGGGCTCAAGGCCTCGCTGATGTACCTCAAGGGTGACGACATCAAACGTGTCGGGGCGGATGACGGTTCTGAATGGGAGCGAGACATCGGCCTGGACTACGTGATCCAGAGTGGCACCTTCAAGGGGCTGGGCCTGGCCTGGCGCAACGGTGTGCTGCATTCCGACATCGATCCGAATCAGGACCAGAACCGCCTGATTCTGAGCTATAGCCTGGCGCTTTTCTGAAGGAGACAGCCATGGAACGTATCAACGCGGCACCCGGCACCATTGGTCCGGTCGGACCTTACTCGCAAGCGGTGGTGAGTGGCCACCTCGTGTTCACGGCGGGCCAGATTCCCTCGATCGGCAGCCTTGAAGAGCAGCCTGAAACCTTTGCTGAACAGGTCCGACAGACGTTTGCCAACCTGGGGGCGATTCTCGACGCGGCGGGGTCCAGCCTGAGCCACATCGTCAAGGTCAATGCCTATCTCACCGACCCGGCGTTGCTGGAGGAATTCAACCAGGTCTACCGGGAAGTCCTCGGCCATGCGCCGCCAGCGCGCACCACCGTGTGCGTGCAACTCTGGGGCGTCAGCCTGGAAATCGACTGCATTGCAGAGCTCGTCGAAGGGGGTTGCTGATGGACGATGTAGCCCTCTCACAGTTGCTCGACCAACTGCGGTCAGTGAGTTTCGCCACCCTTGGGCACTTCCTGGAGCAAGGGTTCGTCAGCCATGAGATTCGCGCGATGGTGCCGAATGTCCACTTGGTCGGTCGGGCAGTGACCTTGCGTGTGGCCCATGCGGATGCCATTGCCGTTAACCGTGCACTGGCTCCTTTGAGGCACGGCGACGTACTGGTGATCGACATGGCAGGCGATCATGCCCACGCCTGCGTTGGAACCGTCACCCAGTGCGCTGCGCTCTGCGCAGGCGCGATGGGTATTGTCGTTGACGGTGTGGTCACTGACCTCGTCGAGTTACGTGCCGCCGGGTTGCCGGTGTTCGCCCGTGGCACCACGCAACTCACAACCAAGCTGCTGGGTAGCGCTTCCAGTGCCTTCAACATACCGGTGTGTTGTGGTGGCGTAGTGGTCAATCCGGGGGATGTGGTGATGGCCGATGACAATGGCGTGCTGATTTTGCCACCGCAGGTGGTCGCAAAAGCCATTGCGCAAGCGCAGGCGTCGGACCGGGGCGAACCGGCGCTACTGGCCCGCTTGAGAGCAGGTGAGGCCGTGGAATCGGTGCTTATGACCGAACCGGTCGAGGCTTAGGAAAGGCGCACGACAGAATCGGCTGTTTTGCCTGGTTAAACAGCTTGTTCTGGTCGTGCCGGTGCAGTTTTACGACAACAACAGGGAAGGGCGAGAAGGCATTCTGGCTGCGTCCGATAGCGGTTTCATGCGGCTTCGGACGACCTACGAGGCAAAACAAAAACAGGATGCTTCATCATCTCTCGCTCCATGTTCTCTGCCCTGATGAAAAGTGCGGGCCGCCCCTCATCGGCCCGCGATAAATCAAAACTCACTGGGACCCTGCTCATGAAGATCAATTGGTTGACCTTGTCCGCAATGATGCTCGCGCTATCCTCCGGCGCTGCGTACGCCAAGGACTGGAAGGAAATTCGTTTTGGTGTGAACCCGGCCTATCCGCCGTTCGAATCCACCGCCCCTGATGGTTCCCTGCAAGGTTTCGATATCGACCTGGGCAATGCCATATGCGCTGAACTCAAGGTCAAGTGCACCTGGGTGACCAACGATTTCGATGGCCTGATCCCGTCACTGAAGGCCCGCAAGATCGATGCCGTGCTGTCCTCCATGACGGTGACCGAACCCCGCAAGAAACAGGTCGACTTCTCTGATCGGCTCTTCTCCGGCCCGACTTCCATCGTGACGCGCAAAGGCTCCGGTCTGGAGCCCACTGCCGAATCGCTCAAGGGCAAGACCGTAGGCTTCCAGCAGGGCACCATTCAGGAAGCCTATGCCAAGGCGAAACTGGCGCCAGGAGGCGTTCGGATAAAGGCCTACCAGAACCAGGATCAGGTGTACTCGGACTTGGTGTCTGGCCGGTTGGACGCCTCGATCCAGGACATGCTCGAAGCAGAACTGGGCTTCCTCAAGTCTGCGCATGGCGCCGACTTCCAGAGCAGCAAGGGCATCAGTGACCCTATGGTGCCTTCCGATATCGCCATCGGTATCCGCAAGGGCGACGATGAATTGAAAGGCCTGCTCGACAAGGCCATTGCACAGATGCATGCCAGTGGCACCTACCAGGAGATCCAGCGCAAGCACTTCGGCGACCTGGACCTCTACAACAACTGACGATCTCGTCATCCGCGCGGTTGCTTGCGGCAGCTGCGCGGTGTTTTCAATCAGGTAGGTATCGTGAACGATCTCTTTCCATCTCTGTCGTTGCAGGGTTTCGGGCCGTTGCTGCTGCACGGCACTTGGGTCACCCTGAAGCTTTCTTTACTCTCGCTGGCGCTGAGCATTGGTATCGGCTTGCTGGGTGCGGTGGCGAAGCTGTCACCCCTGTCGATCTTGCGGGTTCCGGCAACCCTCTATACGACGCTGATCCGTGGTATTCCCGATCTGGTGCTGATGCTGTTGATCTTCTATAGCCTGCAGGGCTGGCTGAGCAGCCTGACCGATGTCATGGGTTGGGAACACATTGACGTCGACCCCTTCGCTGCTGGCGTCGTCACGCTCGGGTTCATCTATGGTGCGTACTTCGCCGAGACATTCCGAGGCGCGATCCTTTCGGTACCACGGAGCCAGGTAGAGGCGGCCACGGCTTATGGCCTGGGACGTACCCAGCGCTTCGTTCAGGTGGTCTTTCCGCAGATGATGCGCTTCGCCTTGCCGAGCCTGGGCAATAACTGGCTCGTTTTGCTCAAGGCTACTGCGCTGGTGTCGATCATCGGCCTGGCTGATGTCGTCAAGGTGGCCCAGGATGCCGGCAAGGCCACGTTCAACATGCTCTATTTTCTGGTCCTGGCTGCGCTGCTGTACCTGCTCATCACCAGTTTTTCCAATATCGTCCTGCGCCGGTTGGAAGCGCGATACAACCTTGGGGTGAGAGGGCACGATCATGCTTGAACTGATTCAGGAGTACTGGAGACCCTTCCTTTACAGCGATGGGTACAACATGACCGGGCTCGCCATGACGCTCTGGTTGCTGTGTTTTTCCCTGGCCTTGGGCTTCGTGCTGTCGATTCCGCTGGCTATCGCTCGCACGTCTCATTGCCGAGTGGTGCGTTGGCCAGTGCAGTTCTTTACCTATCTGTTCCGCGGCACGCCGCTCTACATCCAGTTGCTGATCATTTACACCGGCCTGTACGGAGTCGCAGCCGTACGCGAGCAGCCGGTGCTGAATGCGTTCTTGCGCGATGCAGTGAATTGCACATTACTGGCTTTCACACTCAACACGTGTGCCTACACGGTGGAGATCTTTGCCGGGGCCATCCGCAGCATTCCCCATGGAGAAATCGAGGCGGCGCGCGCCTATGGGCTCAAGGGCTGGCGGCTCTACACGCAGCTCATCGTGCCTTCGGCGCTGCGCAGGGCATTGCCGTATTACAGCAATGAAGTGATTCTCATGCTGCATGCGACCTCGGTGGCCTTCACGGCAACTATCCCGGACATTCTGAAGGTCGCCCGTGACGCCAATGCAGCAACCTTCCTGACTTTCCAGTCTTTTGGACTCGCCGCGCTGATGTACCTGGGCCTGACCTTCGCTTTCGTCGGCCTGTTTCGGCTGGCTGAACGGCGCTGGCTGGCCTTTCTCGGCACCCCTCATTAAGTCCCCGGATCTTGATTCGCAATGAAAATGCTGCGTCGAAGTAACGCAGCCATTGGAGAGCCTTATGTACAAGCTGACAGTAGAAGCACTGCACAAGCGATATGGCGACAACGAAGTCCTTAAAGGCGTGTCGCTGAATGCCCGCCAAGGGGACGTGGTGAGCATGATCGGTGCAAGTGGCTCGGGCAAAAGTACCATGCTGCGTTGTATCAATTTCCTTGAGCAGCCGGATGCCGGTGCCATCATCCTTGATGGTGAGGCCATACGCATGCGCGGGCCTGCGGGGGCCATGCGTCCGGCGTGCGGCAAGCAGTTGCAGACATTGCGCACACGGTTGGCCATGGTGTTCCAGCATTTCAACCTGTGGAGCCACCTGAGCGTGCTGGACAACATTACGCTGGCGCCCGTTCGCGTCCTCGGCGTCAGTCGAAAGGAGGCGCAGGAGCGCGCCCGGTCGTATCTGGACAAAGTGGGCTTGCCATCGCGCGTCGCCGACCAGTACCCGGCCTTCCTCTCCGGGGGCCAGCAACAACGGGTGGCGATAGCCCGTGCGTTGGCGATGGAGCCAGAAGTCATGCTCTTCGACGAGCCAACATCGGCCCTCGACCCTGAGCTGGTGGGTGAGGTGCTGAAGGTTATCCAGTCGCTGGCGGAAGAGGGCAGAACGATGCTGATGGTTACCCACGAGATGGAGTTCGCCCGCCGCGTTTCCAGCCAGGTGCTGTTCCTGCACCAAGGCAAGGTGGAGGAGCAAGGTGGTTCAGAGATACTCGACAAACCGCAGAGCGGGCGCTTGCAGCAATTTCTTTCTGGTCGGCTGAAGTGAGCCGCTGGAAATGATCGAGAGCAGCGAATCATCCCTCGCTCTGGACCGTATTGACCAAGCCATTCTGGAAGTGCTGCGCCATGAAGGGCGCATCACCTACCAAAAGCTCTCCGAGCGCGTACACCTCACGCCACGCCCCTGCCTGGAGCGGGTGCGCAAGCTGGAGCGCATGGGCGTCATCCGTGGCTATTCGGCCGTGATCGATCAGCGCAAGCTGACACCCGGTTTGTCACTGCTGGTGCTCGTGGCGCTGTCCAATCAGAGTGGTCGGGCTGCGCAGAAAGCCTTCGAGGCCAAGGTGCAGAATTGCCCGCAGGTGCTGGAATGCCACTTGGTCAGCGGCGCGTTCGACTACAGCTTGCGCATGCGTTGCCGTGATATGGAACACTACCGGGTGTTGACTGAAACCTGGTTCGACGATGCGGAGCTGCATATCGACAAACTGGTCAGTCACCCCGAGTTGGCCGTCGTGAAGACGGTCAAGGAATAGCCTCGGGAGAGCGTGCAAGGTACGCCGACTGCTGACGGCGTACCGTTCCATCGGCGCTGATCAGGCCCACAACCCAAACAGCACCAACGCAACGACACCAAGCCCGACCGCAACCGAACAACCGCCCAGCGACAACGCCGCCCGGCCTTGCCGGTACCAGCCGTCGTGGCCAAGCTGCCGAGCCGGTGCCAGCAGGCTGCGCCAGCGCAGCTCCGTCTCGTGAAACGCCTGCAAGTTTGCCGTATCCGCATCCAGCCAGCGGCGGAAGTCGATCCGCTCGCACGCCGTTACCTGAGGGCTTTGCAAGCGCACATACCATTGCCCGGCAACACTTGCCAGTACGTCCCGGCGCGAGCGGCCGGCCTGCAACGCCTGGTCCATGTGCCGCTCGATACTGGCCAATGGCAGGTCGAGGCGGGCGGCGATGCTGGCGAAGTCCAGTTGATCGAGGCGGTTGAGCAGGAACACTTGCTGTACGCGCCGGGGCAGCCGCTTCAGGGCATGCAGCAGGGCGTGGTCGGCATCGTGTTCGGCAACCGGGCCTGGGTGCTCAAGGGGCAGTAGCAGACGGGTCATGGACAGCTCCTTGCTTTACAAAGGGGGAGGGGATGGGGGCATCTTCCTTGATGCGTGATCAGCGTAGACGAAACGAGATTGATTCTCAACTGCTGATTCCGCAAAGTTTTGTAATGAGCGTTCACGCCCTGAAACACCTTTGCTATCATGCGCGCCATCACGATCTTCATTAGCCTGAAGAGCCAAAAAAAAGACCCGGCAAAAAGCCGGGTCAAAAACCGTGATTAGCCTGATGAGGAGATAATCTGAGAGCGACCTAAGCTCCAGGTTATCCAGCGGATCTCGCGATCAGCTGAGTGCAATAATAATCGTTATCATTTGCCAGTCAAATGAATTTTCGTCCTTTCGGTAAAAAAGTTTTACCGATGCGCTTCCTTGTCCCGGCAATCGGGGCCTTTGCCGTTACGCGGCTATCACGTTTTCTCCCTTCTTTCTTGCCTATAAACCCGGATCTGCGGTGCGTTTGTGCTCCAGCAGTGCGCGGGCCATGTCCATCATGTGCATCAGGGCGAAGGTCAGCTCGCGCTGGCTGCCGTGCTGGTGGGTGGCTGTTTCCTGGGCGGTGGCTGCAGCGCAGCGCAGCAGGGCGATGGCGTGCTCCTGGGCTTGGTCGCCGGTTACACCCTCGTGCAAGGTCCAGATCTTGTTGTCCAGCGTGGGGCGTGGCGGGTTGGGGTTGAGGTAGTAGTCGAGCGCGCGACGGGCTGCTTCGCTGTCGAGATCTGTTTCGTCGTTTTTCGATGGTTTCATCCTGATACCTGCTAGAGCCAGTAAGTAAAGGGTGAACCCGATACTAATACCTAGAGTATTTTTATGCGTTGAGATAAATAATACTGAATGTTTATTGAGCGCCTGAAGGCAGTCCGTATCGTGCCAGCGATGAATATGGATAAATGGATTGCCCTCGTCCGCGACCGGATGGAGGAGCTAGGGCTCACCCAGGAGCAGCTTGCCGAGCGCGTTGGTGTGTCTCAAGGCAGTGTGGGGCATTGGGTGAACAAGCGGCGTCAGCCGAAGATCGAGTCGATGAACCGCACGTTTGTCGAGATTGGCATGCCCCATTACAACGTCAGTCTGCAGCTGCGCATTCAGGGCCAGGTTGGCGAGGAGCGTGGCGCCTACGGGGTGGATGATGCCGAGGACGACCTGGACCTCATGCAGTACATCGTGTGTTTCCGCTACCCGGTCAAGGACTGGAGTGAGTTGGGTGCTACAGATGCTGAGGAGCCCAGCGTGTTCGAACAGACGGATTACCTGGCCCAAGGCAAAGCATTCTGGCTGACAGTTGAGAACGACGCGATGAGCACCGTCAGTGGTCGCAGTGTGCCACAGGGCATGCGGATGCTGGTTGATCCTGGGGTGGAGGTTGAGGCGGGGCGTTTGGTTATCGCTCGTCAGCCGGGCAAACCCGCGATTTTTCGCGAGTTGGCTGAGGACGGCGGGCAGCGGTACCTGAAGGCCCTCAATAACAACTACCCGACGCTGCTCTGTGAAGAAGGTTGCGAGTTTCTCGGAGTGGTCGTGCGAGTGCACGGTGCCTTCTAGCATGAAGGGGCTGCAAAGCAGCCCCCACTGACCTCACTCTGTCAGCTCGACCAGCACCGTCCCTTCGCTGACCATATCCCCTTCCTGGCAGAACAACGCGTTCACCGTCCCGCCATGCGGCGCACGAATGCTGTGCTCCATCTTCATGGCTTCCAGCACCACCAGCGCGGCACCTGCTTCCACCACTTGCCCCGGCTCGACCAGTACCCGCACGATGCTGCCGTTCATGGGCGCGCCCAAGCCGCCCTGATGGCTATGGCTGGCCTCGGCTTCGGCAATCGGGTCGAAGGCCTCGATGGCGTGCATCTCGCCATCCCAGTGCAGGTAAAGCGTGCCACCCCGGCGGATCGCCAGGTGCTGGCGGCGCACACCGGCCTGGTCATGCACCAGTTGTTCGCCCACCAGCTGGTAGGTGGACGTAGCGCTGCGCTCCAGGGCAACCGCCTGGTCCTGCCCGCTGCTTACCAGGTGCAGGCTGGTGCGTACGGGCAGGCCCAACCGCAAGCCGTTGCGCTCACCCCACGGCGAACGGCGGTCGTCATCACGCTGATGCCCGGCCTGGCCTTGCAGCCAGGCTTCGGCTGCGGCTTCCCAGAAGCTGGCCGGCAGTGCGTTTGGCGCTGGTAGCAACACCTCCTGGTGACGCGGAATGAAGCCGGTATCCAACTCAGCCTCAGCAAATGCCGGGTGGGCCAGAATGCGGCGCAGGAAGGCGATGTTGGTTTTCAGCCCGCCAATGGCGAACTCGTCGAGCATGGCCAGCAAGCGCAGGCGTGCCTGTTCGCGGTCTTCGCCCCAGGCGATCAACTTGCCCAGCATCGGGTCGTAGAACGGCGACACCACGTCACCTTCACTGACCCCACTGTCCACCCGCCGGCCTTCACCCGGCGCCGACTCACGGTACAGCGCCAGCTTGCCGGTCGCCGGCAGGAATTCGTTGGCCGGGTCTTCGGCATACAAGCGCACTTCGATGGCATGGCCGATCAGCGGCACTTGTTCCTGAGTAATCGGCAACGCCTCACCGCAGGCCACGCGAATCTGCCAGGCCACCAGGTCCAGGCCGGTGATGGCCTCGGTGACCGGGTGTTCCACCTGCAGGCGGGTGTTCATCTCCATGAAGAAGAACTCACCGCGTGCGTCGAGCAGAAACTCTACGGTACCGGCCCCTACATAGCCGATGGCCTGGGCTGCGCGTACTGCCGCCTCACCCATGGCCCGGCGCAGTTCAGGTGACAGGCCGGGAGCAGGGGCTTCTTCGACTACTTTCTGGTGGCGGCGCTGAATGGAGCAGTCGCGTTCGTTGAGGTACAGGCAATTGCCGTGCTGGTCGGCGAACACCTGGATCTCTACGTGGCGCGGCTTGAGCACGTACTTTTCAACCAGCATGCGCGCATCGCCGAACGACGACTGGGCTTCACGCTGGGCCGAAGCCAGGGCGTCGGCCAGCTGGCTTTCTTCCTCGACCACTTTCATGCCCTTGCCGCCGCCGCCGGCACTGGCCTTGAGCAGCACCGGGTAGCCGATGCGTTCGGCAGCGGCGCGGAAGGTGTCCAGGTCCTGCGCTTCACCGTGGTAGCCCGGCACCAGCGGCACCCCGGCAGCCTCCATCAGCGCCTTGGCTGCCGACTTGCTGCCCATGGCATCGATGGCGCTGGCCGGTGGGCCGAGGAAGATCAGCCCGGCCTGTTCGATGGCGCGTGCGAAGCCTGCGTTCTCGGACAGGAAGCCATAGCCCGGGTGGATGGCCTGGGCGCCACTGGTCTTGGCGGCGGCCAGCAGTTTGTCGACCAGCAGGTAGCTTTCGGCGGCCTTGGTGCCGCCCAGGTCAACGCGGATATCCGCTTCGCGGCTGTGCCGGGCGTCACGGTCGGTGGCGCTGTGCACGGCGACGGTGGTCAGGCCCATGGCCTTGGCGGTACGCATTACCCGGCAGGCGATTTCGCCGCGGTTGGCGACCAGCAGGGTGGTCAAAACGGGGCGGCTCATGGGCGCGGCTCCTTCTTGTCATCGGTTTGCCAGGCGGGGCGGCGTTTTTCCAGGAAGGCGCGCAGGCCTTCCTGGCCTTCGGCGCTGACGCGGATGCGGGCGATGGTGTTCTCGCAGTACCGACGCAGGGCCGGGCTGAGTTCGCCGTCGTCCACTTCGCGCAGCAGGTCCTTGGTGGCGCGCAACGCCTGCGGGCTGTTCTGCAGCAGGTTGGTTACCCAGGCTTCGACCTGAGCGTCCAGTTCGCTGGCCGGATACACCTCCGCCAACAAGCCCAGTTCGCGGGCCCGCACGCCACTGAAACGCTCGGCAGTGAGGGCATAGCGGCGCGCGGCGCGCTCACCGATCGCCTTGACCACGAACGGGCTGATCACTGCCGGGGCCAGGCCGATGCGTACTTCCGACAGGCACAGCTGGGCGTCTTCGGCGCCAATGGCCATGTCGCAGCAACTGATCAGGCCCAGCGCGCCGCCAAAGGCTGCACCTTGCACCACGGCCAGGGTAGGGGCCTTGAGGCGGTGCAGGGCGTACATCAGTTCGCCCAGTTCGTGGGCATCATCCAGGTTGGTGTTGAAATCCAGCTGCGCCGATTGCTGCATCCAGGCCAGGTCGGCGCCGGCGCTGAAGTGCCGGCCACGGCCGCGCAGCAGCACGAAGCGCAGGCTGGCGTCTTCGGCCAACTGGTCGATGGCCACGATCAGCTCGCGGATCATCTGCGCATTGAAGGCGTTGTTCTTGTCCTCGCGGCTCAGCCACAGGGTGGCGAAACCGCGTGGGTCGCGGATCACTTCGAGGGTGCTGAAATCGCTCATGGGTCACATCCGGAAAATGCCGAAGCGGCTCTGTTCGATCGGCGCGTTCAGCGCGGCAGACAACGCCAGGCCAAGCACGTCGCGGGTTTGTGCCGGGTCGATGACGCCGTCGTCCCACAGGCGGGCGCTGGAGTAGTAAGGGTGGCCCTGGTGCTCGTACTGGTCGAGGATCGGCTGCTTGAGCCTGGCCTCGTCCTCGGCACTGAACGGCTGGCCGCTACGCTCACTTTGCTCGCGCTTGACCTGGGCCAGCACGCCTGCGGCCTGTTCGGCGCCCATCACGCCAATGCGTGCATTGGGCCACATCCACAGGAAGCGCGGGTCGTAGGCGCGGCCGCACATGCCATAGTTGCCGGCGCCGAAGCTGCCGCCGATGATGACCGTGAACTTGGGCACTTGGGCGCAGGCCACGGCGGTCACCAACTTGGCACCGTGCTTGGCGATGCCGCCTTCTTCGTACTTCTTGCCGACCATGAAGCCGGTGATGTTCTGCAGGAACAGCAGCGGAATGCCGCGCTGGCAGGCCAGTTCGATGAAGTGCGCGCCTTTTTGCGCGGCTTCGGCGAACAGGATGCCGTTGTTGGCCAAAATCGCCACCGGGTAGCCATGCAGATGGGCGAAGCCGCACACCAAGGTGGTGCCGAACAGCGCCTTGAACTCATCGAACACCGAGCCATCGACCAGCCGGGCGATCACCTCACGTACATCGAACGGTTGCTTGGCATCGGCCGGCACCACGCCATACAGCTCGTCGGCCGCATACAGCGGCGCCACCGGGGCCAGGCGCTGCAGCTTGCCCAGTTTGTGCCAGTTGAGGTTGGCCACGCTGCGCCGGGCGATCGCCAGGGCGTGTTCGTCGTTGTCGGCATAGTGGTCGGCCACGCCGCTGGTGCGGCAATGCACATCGGCGCCGCCGAGGTCTTCGGCGCTGACCACCTCACCGGTGGCGGCTTTTACCAGCGGCGGGCCGGCGAGGAAGATAGTTGCCTGTTGGCGCACCATGATCGCTTCGTCGGCCATGGCCGGCACATACGCACCGCCAGCGGTGCACGAACCCATCACCACGGCGATCTGCGGGATGCCCTGCGCGCTCATGTTGGCCTGGTTGAAGAAGATCCGCCCGAAGTGTTCGCGGTCCGGGAATACTTCGTCCTGGCGTGGCAGGTTGGCGCCGCCCGAGTCCACCAGGTAAATGCACGGCAGGCGGTTTTGCAGGGCAATGGTCTGCGCGCGCAGGTGCTTTTTCACCGTCAGCGGGTAGTACGAACCGCCTTTGACCGTGGCGTCGTTGGCCACGATCATGCATTCCACGCCTTCGACGCGGCCGATACCCGCAATCACGCCCGCAGCCGGCACGTCTTCGCCGTACACCTCATGGGCGGCCAACTGGCCGATTTCGAGGAACGGCGAGCCTGGGTCCAGCAGGCGGTCGATACGCTCGCGTGGCAGCAATTTGCCGCGTGAAGTGTGCCGCTCCTGGGCTTTGGGCCCGCCGCCCTGGGCCACCTGGGCAAGCAGGCCGCGCAGGGCCTGGACCTGTTCAAGCATGGCCGCGCTGTTGCCGGCGAATTCCGCCGAACGCGGGTTGATCTGGGTGTGCAAGGTAGCCATGTGCGCCCGTCCTTTATGTTCAGCGGGTTTCGTTGAACAGTTCGCGGCCAATCAGCATCCGGCGGATTTCGCTGGTGCCGGCACCGATCTCGTACAACTTGGCATCGCGCAGCAGGCGCCCAGCCGGGAACTCGTTGATGTAGCCGTTGCCACCGAGAATCTGGATCGCCTCCAGGGCCATTTGCGTGGCGCGTTCGGCGGTGTAAAGGATGACCCCGGCGGCGTCCTTGCGGGTGGTCTCGCCACGGTCGCAGGCCTGGGCGACGGCATACAGGTAGGCACGGCTGGCGTTGAGCTGGGTGTACATGTCGGCGATCTTGCCCTGGATCAGCTGGAACTCGCCGATGCTCTGGCCGAATTGCTTGCGGTCATGAATGTAGGGGACCACCAGGTCCATGCAGCTTTGCATGATGCCGGTCGGGCCGCCGGACAGCACCACGCGCTCGTAGTCCAGGCCGCTCATCAGCACGCGCACGCCGCCGTTGAGCTGGCCGAGAATGTTCTCTTGCGGCACTTCCACGCCGTCGAAGAACAGCTCGCAGGTGTTGGAACCGCGCATGCCCAGTTTGTCGAACTTGTTGCTGCGGCTGAAACCTTTCCAGTCACGCTCGACGATGAAGGCGGTGATGCCGTGCGGGCCTTTGTCCAGGTCGGTCTTGGCATAGATCACGTAGGTGTTGGCGTCGGGGCCGTTGGTGATCCAGGTCTTGCTGCCGTTGAGCACGTAGTGGTCGCCGCGCTTTTCGGCGCGCAGCTTCATCGACACCACGTCGGAGCCGGCGTTGGGCTCGCTCATGGCCAACGCGCCGATGTGCTCGCCGCTGATCAGCTTGGGCAGGTACTTGAGCTTCTGCTCATGGGTGCCGTTGCGGTTGATCTGGTTGACGCACAGGTTGGAGTGGGCGCCGTACGACAGTGCTACCGAGGCCGAGCCACGGCTGATTTCTTCCATCGACACCACGTGGGCCAGGTAGCCCAGGCCGGCGCCGCCGTACTCTTCTGGTACGGTGATGCCCAGCAGGCCCATGTCGCCGAACTTGCGCCACATGTCGGCGGGGAACAGGTTGTCGTGGTCGATTTGCGCGGCGCGCGGGGCCAGTTCGGTCGCGACAAAAGCGCGGACCTGGTCGCGGAGCATGTCGATGGTTTCGCCCAGGGCGAAGTTCAGGGAGGGGTAATGCATGCTGGGGCACCTTCTTGTTCTTGAAATTGGGTTACACCGTAGCTCAAGGCCTTTAAACCGGCCCTGTGGGAGCGGGTTCACCTGCGAATGGGTCAGCAGGGTCACCGTCATTGCCTGACTGATCGCATTCGCGGGTGAACCCGCTCCCACAGGGCCGGTGTCATGCCAACAAACCCGGTGTTGTTGATCACCTTTACGTTAACGTAAACCTGCATGCGATCACTGTCAATCTGCTCGTCACCTTTACGTAAACGTAAATCTGCGCCAGAGTATTCCCGCTGCTTCAGCCGTGCCCAGAACAACCACAAGAAGGGACACCCATGAGTCAACCGAGCTATACCCGCGGTCGCCAGGACCAAGCCTTGCTGACCCAGACCATCGGCCAGGCCTTCGATGCCACAGTGGCCCGCTGTACTGACAGCGAGGCGCTGGTGTCGCGTCATCAGGGCTTGCGCTACAGCTGGCGACAGCTGGCCGAGCAGGTCGATACCCATGCCCGCGCCCTGATGGCCCTGGACGTCAACACCGGGGACCGGGTCGGCATCTGGTCACCCAACTGCGCGCAGTGGTGCATCCTGCAACTGGCCAGCGCCAAGGTCGGCGCCATTCTCGTCAACATCAACCCCGCCTACCGCGTGGGCGAACTGGAATACGTGTTGCGCCAGTCCGCCTGCCGCTGGCTGGTGTGCGCCGATGCCTTCAAGACCTCCGATTATCACGCCATGGTCCAGGAACTGGCGCCGGAGCTGGCCAGTGCCACGCCAGGCGAACTGGCCTGCGAACGCCTGCCCGAATTGCGCGGGGTCATCAGCCTGGCGGCCAACCCGCCTGCCGGCCTCCTGCCTTGGCAAGCGCTGGCTGAAAGGGCAGGGCAGACCACGACGCAAGCCTACACCGCTCGTCAGCAAAGCCTGCAGTTCGACCAGCCGGTGAACATCCAGTACACCTCCGGCACCACTGGCGCGCCCAAGGGCGCCACGCTCAGCCACTACAACATCCTCAACAACGGCTTCATGGTCGGCGAAAGCCTGGGCCTGACCGAGCACGACCGCATGGTGATCCCGGTGCCGCTGTACCATTGCTTCGGCATGGTCATGGCCAACCTCGGTTGCATCACCCACGGCAGCACCATGATCTACCCCAACGACGCCTTCGACGCCGAACTCACCCTGCGCGCTGTGGCCGAGGAGCGTGCCAGCATCCTGTACGGCGTGCCGACCATGTTCATCGCCATGCTCGACCATCCGGCTCGCCAAGGCATGGACCTGTCGACCCTGCGCAGCGGCATCATGGCCGGTGCCACTTGCCCGATCGAAGTCATGCGCCGGGTCATCGACCAGATGCACATGGCCGAAGTGCAAATTGCCTACGGCATGACCGAAACCAGCCCGGTATCGCTGCAAACCGGCCCCGACGATGACCTGGAGCTACGCGTGACCACCGTCGGCCGCACCCAGCCGCAGCTGGAGAACAAGCTGGTGGACGCCGATGGCTGCATCGTCCCGCGCGGTGAGATCGGCGAACTGTGCACCCGTGGTTACAGCGTGATGCTGGGTTACTGGAACAACCCCCAGGCCACGGCGGACGCCATCGACCCGGCGGGGTGGATGCACTCGGGCGACCTGGCGGTGATGGACGAACACGGGTACGTGCGTATCGTCGGGCGTAACAAAGACATGATCATTCGTGGCGGTGAGAACATTTACCCGCGTGAGCTGGAAGAGTTCTTCTACACCCACCCGGCGGTGGCCGATGCGCAGGTGATCGGCATTCCGTGCAGCCGATACGGCGAAGAGATTGTGGCCTGGATCAAGCTGCATCCGGGGCACAGCGCCACAGTGGAAGAATTGCAGGGCTGGTGCAAGGCACGCATTGCGCACTTCAAGGTGCCGCGGCATATCCGTTTCGTTGACGAATACCCGATGACGGTGACGGGCAAGGTGCAGAAGTTCCGCATGCGGGAGATCAGTGTGGCGGAGATTTCGGCTGTAACTGCGCAGTGATGTGTTGGCTCTACTGGCCTCTTCGCGGGTAAACCCGCTCCTACAGGTACAGCGCCAACCGTAAATGCGGCGCTGTACCTGTAGGAGCGGGTTTACCCGCGAAAGGGCCAGACCTGCCAGTGCAAAAACCTGGTCTACCCTTAGGCTTTCACCGGTGGCTCCTGGCTCGGCGGGTCGCCCACTGTCGGTGGCACAGTCGGCTTGATCGGCAGTTCGTCCGGTTCTTCTTCCGGCACGGGCGGCGGCAAGCTGGGGTCGTCGATGTTGGGATCGGGGGTTTCCGGTGGAATGGGAATGTTCATGGCCTGACCTCGCGTGGGTGAATGAAGAGGTGCTGCAGGCTTCGACTTCGCGCAGCTGCCGTTCGCTCAATTTTTTTGAACCCCACGCCTGTGCCCGGCTCTGAACCCTTACCGCCACCTGCCTGAGGGAGCAAGGTCGATGTCACGTAACGAGCCCTTTGAAAGCGTGCCCATGGCGAACGATCACCCGGACCAGGCCATCGGCCTGTCCCAGGCGCTGCTGGCGCCGCGTATCGTGATCGAAGACACCCAACCCGTGCTCGAAGCCGGCACCTTTGCCGCCAAGGCCATCAGCGGCCAGCCGGTGGCGGTCAGCAGCAACGTCTATTGCGATGGCCACGACCGCCTGGCGGTGATGCTCAGCTGGCGGCAGGCCCACAGCCGCCGCTGGCATTGCGTGCCCATGCACTCACCGGGCAACGACCTTTGGCTGGCCGAATTCACCCCCACCGAGCTGGGCCCACACCTGTTCAGCATCGAAGCCTGGGTCGACCCCTTCGCCACCTATTGCCACGACCTGGAGAAAAAGTACCACGCCGGTGTCGAGGTAACGCTGGAGCTGGAAGAGGGCCGGTTGATGCTGGGCAAAGGCATCGACCTGTGCAAAGGCGCCCTGCGTGAGGAGCTACAGGCCACGCAGCAGCGCCTGGCTACACTCGGCACCGACGACCAGGTAGCGCTGTTTCTCGACCCGGCCACCGCACGCCTGATGAGTGAGGCCGAACACCGCAGCTACCTGGCCCGCAGCCGTGAATTCCCCGTTGATGTCGACCGCCCGGCAGCCCAGTTTGCCAGCTGGTACGAGCTGTTCCCACGCTCGATCACTGACGACCCCAAGCGCCACGGCACGTTCAACGATGTGCATGAACGCCTGCCGATGATCCGCGACATGGGCTTCGACGTGCTGTACTTCCCGCCCATCCACCCCATTGGCATGCAACACCGCAAAGGCCGCAACAATGCACTCACGGCCCAGCCGGGCGACCCGGGCAGCCCTTACGCCATCGGCAGCGCCGAAGGTGGCCACGATGCGATCCACCCGCAACTGGGCAGCCGCGACGACTTCCGCCGCTTGGTGGCTGCGGCTGCCGGGCATGGCCTGGAAATCGCCCTCGACTTCGCCATCCAGTGCTCCCAGGACCACCCCTGGCTCAAGGAGCACCCGGGCTGGTTCAGCTGGCGCCCGGACGGCACCATCCGCTATGCCGAGAACCCGCCGAAAAAGTACCAGGACATCGTCAACGTCGACTTCTACGCCCCCGACGCAGTGCCGAGCCTGTGGCTGGCCCTGCGCGATGTGATCATCGGCTGGGTGGAGGAGGGCGTAAAAACCTTCCGCGTCGACAACCCGCACACCAAACCGCTGCCGTTCTGGCAATGGCTGATTGCCGACGTGCGCGCCCGGCACCCGGACGTGATCTTCCTCGCCGAGGCATTCACCCGGCCGGCCATGATGGCGCGGCTGGGCAAGGTCGGCTATGCGCAGAGCTATACCTATTTCACCTGGCGTAACACCAAACAGGAGCTGCGCGAGTTCTACGAGCAGCTCAACCAGCCGCCGTGGAGCCAGTGCTACCGGCCCAACTTTTTCGTCAACACGCCGGATATCAACCCGTACTTCCTGCATACCTCCGGCCGTGCCGGCTTCCTCATCCGCGCCGCACTGGCCACCATGGGCTCGGGCCTGTGGGGCATGTATTCGGGCTTTGAACTGTGCGAAGGCACGCCGCTGCCGGGCAAGGAGGAGTACCTGGATTCGGAGAAATACGAAATCCGCCCCCGGGACTTCACCCAGCCTGGCAACATCATTGCCGAGATCGCCCAGCTCAACCGCATCCGCCGCCAGAACCGCGCCTTGCAGACTCACCTGGGCGTGGCGTTCTTCAACTGCTGGAACGACAACATCCTGTACTTCGCCAAACGCACGCCCGAGCGCGACAACTACATCCTGGTGGCAATCAGCCTCGACCCGCACAACGCCCAGGAGGCGCATTTCGAGCTGCCGCTGTGGGAGCTGGGCCTGGACGACAACGCCGAAACCCATGGCGAAGACCTGATGAACGGCCACCGCTGGTCGTGGTACGGCAAGACCCAGTTCATGCGCATCGAGCCCTGGCATCAGCCATTCGGTATCTGGCGTATCGAAAAAGCCCGCTAGCAAGGTACACACGCCATCTCCTGTGGGAGCGGGCGTGCCCGCGAACACCGGCAGAGCCGGTGCCATACACCGCAGTGCCTGATTCGCGGGCACGCCCGCTCCCACAGGGATCGTGTCCAGTCAGTTGCTTGTGCATCAGGGCTAGAGCAACCAAGGATAGAAAGGAGTCCCCCATGGCCAAGCGTTCCCGCCCGGCAGCCTTCATCGACGACCCGCTGTGGTACAAGGACGCCGTCATCTACCAGCTACACATCAAGTCGTTCTTCGATTCGAATAACGACGGCATTGGCGACTTCACCGGCCTGATCAGCAAGCTCGACTACATCGCCGAGCTGGGCGTCAACACCCTGTGGCTGCTGCCGTTCTACCCCTCGCCACGGCGCGACGACGGTTACGACATCGCCGAATACAAGGCCGTGCACCCTGATTACGGCAGCCTGGCAGACGCCCGCCGCTTCATCGCCGAAGCCCACAAGCGCGGCCTGCGCGTCATCACCGAGTTGGTCATCAACCACACCAGCGACCAGCACCCGTGGTTCCAGCGTGCCCGCCATGCCAAGCGCGGCAGCAAGGCGCGCGATTTCTATGTGTGGTCCGACGATGACCAGAAGTACGACGGCACGCGCATCATCTTTCTCGACACCGAAAAGTCCAACTGGACCTGGGACCCGGTCGCCGGCCAGTACTTCTGGCACCGCTTCTATTCGCACCAGCCCGACCTCAATTTCGACAATCCGCAGGTGCTCAAGGCGGTGATCGATGTCATGCATTTCTGGCTAGACCTGGGCGTCGATGGCCTGCGCCTGGATGCCATCCCCTACCTGATCGAACGCGACGGCACCAACAACGAAAACCTCGCCGAAACCCATGATGTCCTAAAGGCCATTCGCGCCGAGATTGACGCCAACTACCCCGACCGCATGCTGCTGGCCGAGGCCAACCAGTGGCCCGAGGACACCCGCCCGTACTTCGGCGAAGGCGAAGGCGACGAGTGCCACATGGCCTTCCATTTCCCGCTGATGCCGCGCATGTACATGGCCCTGGCCATGGAAGACCGCTTCCCGATCACCGACATCCTGCGCCAGACGCCGGAAATCCCCGCCAACTGCCAATGGGCGATCTTCCTGCGCAACCACGATGAGCTGACCCTGGAAATGGTCACCGACCGCGAGCGCGATTACCTGTGGAATTACTACGCCGAAGACCGCCGCGCCCGCATCAACTTAGGGATCCGCCGGCGCCTGGCGCCACTGCTGCAGCGTGACCGCCGGCGTATCGAGCTGCTCACCAGCCTGCTGCTGTCGATGCCCGGCACACCGACCTTGTACTACGGCGACGAACTGGGCATGGGTGACAACATCTACCTGGGTGATCGCGATGGGGTGCGCACGCCCATGCAATGGTCGCCAGACCGCAACGGCGGCTTCTCCCGCGCCGACCCGCAGCGCCTGGTGCTGCCGCCAATCATGGACCCGCTGTACGGCTACCAGACCGTCAACGTCGAAGCCCAGAGCCACGACCCGCATTCGCTGCTGAACTGGACGCGGCGCATGCTGGCGGTGCGCAAGCAGCAAAAGGCCTTTGGCCGCGGCAGCTTGCGCACGCTCACGCCCAGCAACCGGCGCATCCTCGCCTATATCCGCGAGTACACCGATGCCGATGGCAACACCGAGGTGATCCTGTGCGTGGCCAACGTTTCCCGTGCCGCTCAGGCCGCCGAACTGGAATTGTCACACTACGCCGACAAAGTACCGGTAGAGATGCTCGGCGGCAGCGCCTTCCCGCCGATTGGCCAGTTGCCGTTCCTGCTCACCTTGCCACCCTATGCCTTCTACTGGTTCCTGCTGGCCCCCCACGACCGCATGCCCAGTTGGCACGTACAGGCCACCGAGGGGTTACCCGAATTGACCACGCTAGTGCTGCGCAAACGCCTGGAAGAACTGCTGGAAGCACCGTCAAGCGACACCCTGCAAAACAGCATCCTGCCGCAATACTTGCCAAAACGGCGCTGGTTCGCCGGCAAGGAAGGGCCAATCGACGCAGTCAGGCTGTGCTATGGCGTACGCTTCGGCACCGCCACCACGCCGGTTCTGCTCAGCGAAATCGAAGTGCTCAGCGACGGCACGGCCAATCGGTATCAACTGCCGTTCGGCCTGTTGCGCGAAGAGGACATCAACACCGCGCTGCCGCAGCAACTGGCCCTGTCGCGGGTGCGTCGCGCCCATCAGGTCGGCCTGATCACCGATGCCTTCGTCCTCGAACCCTTCATCCGCGCCGTGCTGCGTGCCTGCCAGGAGGGCATGCGCCTGCCGTGTGGCAACGGCGAGGGTGAGCTGCGCTTCGAAAGCACGGAGCCGTTGGCAGGCCTGGCGTTGAACGACGAAAGTGCAGTGCGCTACCTCAGCGCCGAACAGTCCAACAGCTCGGTGGTGATCGGCGACCGGGTGGTGCTCAAGCTGATCCGCCGGGTCAACCCGGGTATCCACCCCGAACTTGAAATGAGTGCCTACCTCACCGCTGCCGGCTTTGCCAATATCTCGCCGTTGCTGGCCTGGGTCAGCCGGGTGGACGAACAACATGCGCCCCATTTGCTGATGATTGCCCAGGGCTACCTGAACAACCAGGGCGATGCCTGGGCCTGGACCCAGAACACCCTGGAGCGGGCCATCCGCGACCAGATGGAGCCCACCGCCAATGAGGCCGAGCCGCACACCGACGCGTTGGCCGAACTCAGCGGCTTCGCAGCCTTGCTTGGCCAGCGCCTGGGTGAAATGCACCTGCTGCTGGCCGCCCCCACCGACGATGAGGCGTTCCGCCCGCGCCCCAGTAATGCCTGCGACAGCCAGCACTGGGCCACGCAGATCAGCGCCGAGCTGACCCGTGCCCTCGACTTGCTGGCCCAGCACCGCGACAACCTCGACAGTGACAGCCAGGCCTTGGTCAACGACCTGCAGCAACAACGCGACGGCCTGGCCCAACACGTCAGCCAGCTGGCCGGGCAGGCCCAGGGTGGCCTGCTGATGCGCGTGCACGGTGACCTCCACCTGGGCCAGGTGCTGGTGGTGCAGGGCGACGCCTACCTGATCGATTTTGAAGGCGAACCGTCCCGCCCACTGCAAGAGCGCCGGGCAAAACACAGCCCTTACAAGGATGTGAGCGGCGTGTTGCGATCCTTCGACTATGCTGCTGCCATGATCCTGCGCAGCGCGTCTGCGGTCGACCTTTCCGGCCCGGCGCGGCAGGCTCGTCAGCGGGTTGCCCGGCAGTACCTGCATCAGTCGCGCCACGCCTTCGTCGAAGCCTATGGCCTGGCCACCGCCGCCTTGCCCCATGCCTGGCAACAGGCCGAGGGCGAGCGCGCCGCACTGGAACTGTTCTGCCTGGAAAAAGCCGCCTACGAGATCACCTACGAAGCCGAAAACCGTCCGAGCTGGCTGGCCGTGCCTTTGCATGGCCTGCATGGACTGATCAGTACCTGGGGAGAGTCAGAATGAACGTTACAACGCGTGAAAACGGTGGCCTTCGGCAACGGGACCTCGACGCCCTGGCCCGCGCCGAACACGCCGATCCCTTTGCGGTACTCGGCCCCCATGGCGACGGCGCAGGCGGGCAGGTGGTTCGCGCCTTTCTGCCCAATGCCCTGAATGTGCGCATCCTGGCGCGGCATGACGGGCGCGTGCTTGCCGAAATGGAGCAGGGTAGCCTGCCCGGGTTGTTCAGCGCGCACCTTGATGAGGCACAGCCGTACCAGTTGCACATAGGCTGGGCCGGCGGCGAGCAAGTCACTGAAGACCCCTACAGCTTTGGCCCGCAACTGGGCGATATGGACCTGTACCTGTTCGCCGAGGGCAATCACCGCGACTTGTCCGGGCGTTTCGGCGCCCAGCCGATCCAGGTCGATGGCATCGCCGGCGTGTGCTTCTCGGTGTGGGCACCCAACGCCCGGCGGGTGTCGGTGGTGGGTGACTTCAACAACTGGGATGGCCGCCGCCACCCCATGCGCCTGCGCCACAGCGCCGGGGTGTGGGAGCTGTTCGTGCCGCGCCTGGGCGTGGGCGAAACCTACAAGTTCGAGGTGCTGGGCAAGGAGGGGATTCTGCCGCTGAAGGCCGACCCGCTGGCCCGCGCCACCGAATTGCCGCCGAGCACCGCGTCCAAGGTTGCCAACGCACTCAGCCATGACTGGCAGGACCACGACTGGATGGCACAGCGCGCGCAGCGCCATGCCTACAACGCGCCGCTGTCGATCTACGAGCTGCACCCCGGGTCGTGGCGTTGCGAGCTGGATGAAGCGGGCGAAGTCGGGCGCTATTACAACTGGCGCGAACTGGCCGAGCGCCTGGTGCCTTACGTGCAGCAACTGGGCTTCACCCACATCGAACTGCTGCCGATCATGGAGCACCCGTTCGGCGGCTCCTGGGGCTACCAGCCGCTGTCGATGTTCGCGCCTACTTCTCGCTACGGCAGTGCCGAGGACTTCGCCGCCTTCGTCGACGCCTGCCACCAGGGCGGCATTGGCGTGCTGCTGGACTGGGTGCCCGCGCATTTCCCCACCGATGAACACGGCCTGGCGCGTTTCGACGGCACCGCCCTGTACGAATACGACAACCCCCTGGAAGGCTACCACCAGGACTGGAACACCCTGATCTACAACCTGGGCCGCAACGAAGTGCGCGGCTTCATGATGGCCTCGGCCCTGCACTGGCTGAAGCACTTCCACATCGACGGCCTGCGGGTCGATGCGGTGGCTTCCATGTTGTACCGCGACTACTCGCGCAAGGCCGGCGAGTGGGTGCCCAACCGCCACGGCGGGCGTGAAAACCTGGAAGCCATCGACTTCATCCGCCACCTCAACGGCGTGGCGGCCCACGAGGCCCCGGGCGCGCTCATCATCGCCGAGGAATCCACCGCCTGGCCCGGTGTCAGCCAGCCGACCCAGCAAGGCGGGCTCGGTTTTGCCTACAAGTGGAACATGGGCTGGATGCACGACACCCTGCATTACATCCAGAACGACCCGGTGCACCGCACCTACCACCACAACGAGATGAGCTTCGGGCTGATCTATGCCTACTCCGAACACTTCATCCTGCCCATCTCCCATGACGAAGTGGTGCATGGCAAGCATTCGCTGATCGACAAGATGCCCGGCGACCGCTGGCAGAAGTTCGCCAACCTGCGTGCCTACCTCACCTTCATGTGGGCGCACCCGGGCAAGAAGCTGCTGTTCATGGGCTGCGAGTTCGGCCAGTGGCGTGAGTGGAACCATGACAGCGAACTGGACTGGTACCTGTTGCAGTACCCCGAGCACCAAGGCGTGCAGCGGCTGGTAAGCGATCTCAACCGGCTGTACCGCGAGGTGCCCGCACTGCATGAGCAGGACTGCCAGCCGCAGGGCTTCCAGTGGCTAATCGGTGATGATGCGCAGAACAGCGTGTACGCCTGGCTGCGCTGGAGCAGCAGTGGCGAGCCGGTGCTGGTGGTGGCCAACTTCACCCCGGTGCCGCGTGAGGGGTATCGGATTGGCGTGCCGTTTGGCGAGCGTTGGCAGGAGTTGTTGAACAGTGATGCCGAGCTGTATGCCGGGTCGAATGTGGGCAATCTGGGGGCGGTTGCCAGTGAGGCATTGGCCAGCCATGGGCAGCCGTTGTCGCTAGCCCTCAACTTGCCGCCGCTTGGGGTATTGGTAATGAAGCCGGCTTGATCTGTCGTCTGTACTGGCCCTTTCGCGGGCACGCCCGCTCCCACAGGGACCGCACATGGCCTGAGTGTTGTGCAATCCCTGTGGGAGCGGGCGTGCCCGCGAAGAGGCCGGGCCTGCCTACCACCGCATCCGCACCCCAAGGCTACCAATCAGCCCATTCAGGTCATTGTCATCCACATCACTGCTGTAATCTGCACTCACAAACAACGCCACCGAAGGCGTCACCCGCGCCACCAGCCCCAACCCCAATTCCACCGTGGTCGAGTAGCGCGAGCTGGAGATCTTGTCGACCTGGTCCAGCTTCACCTCGTCGGCATTGCTGAAGTCATACCACACGTTGGTCCGCACATAGGGTTCAATCGGCATGCCGCGCACTTCGTAGCGCCCGGACAATTTCGCACCCACCCGGCCACTCCAGCTCGGCTGGCTGTCGAAGGCCTGCAGGGTTTCTTCCTGCACCTGGTTACCGGGGAAAAACTGTTGGTTGATCAACTGTGCCTGGGGTTCGATCACCCAGTTGCCACCCAGGCGAATCGGGTAACCACCTTCTACCGAAAAGGTCATCGCGTGGCCGCTGTCGTCCACGCGCTGGCCGTTCTCGCCACGCCCCAGCACATCGATGCGCGAGCCCATGGCCACGGCGTCCAGGTGCCAGCCCTGTTCATGGGTCATGCTCCAGTAAACGCCCAGGCTTTCCCCGCTCAGGTTCACCGCATTGCGCTGCTTGTCGCCCAACAGTGGGCGCATGCCATTGAAGCTGCTTTGCAGGTTGTTGTGCCCCACGAAAATCCCGGCGCGGTGCACATTGCCCGCAGCCGTTTCACGCACGAACAGGTCCGGGCCGATCATCAGTTGCTGGCTGGGCGCCTCAAGCTGCTCCGGGGGGGGCGCGCCGTTGCGCGAGGTGGTCGGGAAAAACTGCGCCCACTGGCTGGCAACCAGGTCCGGTGCCGCCTGCCCGTGGCGCTCGCTCATCTTCTGTGAAAAGGCATTCAGCGTGCCGATGCTCAGGCCACTGGCGCTGACCGGGTCAAGCGACAGCTGCGGTACCGCAGCCTGCTGCAAAAAGCCGGGCGAGGTGGGGTCACCCTGCAATTCGTACGCGAACGTTTCCACCGGGGTTGCCAGAAGCAGCGACGTGGAAACCGCGTAGAAAATGCTGTCGAAGCGCAAGGGGTTCGAGGTGCATTTCATGGCGGATCTCCTTTGTTTTTGTGAGTTACAGCCCGAGGACCTGGCCTGTTGTCACGAGCTGTACGGCAAAAACAGAGGGCGACCCAAACCAGCACGCCAGCCTTCGCAAGCGCGCACAAAGGCGCGAGCTAGAGGCCCGGCGCGAGATCTTTACTGCTAGATAATGTTCAGCTAAGGAGACGACGCCGCTTGCGTCAAGAAAGCGTGAAAGAACTGTTCACGCTTCGTGGTTGGGCTCAAGCCCTTGATTTTTTGAGCAAAGAAGTAGGGCATAGCCGGGTTAGCTATTTGCCGCGCCCCGGCTATGAAGAATGATTGCTAGCGCTCACCTGCACTGCCAGGTGATTCAGTCTTCCTCGTGCTGCAATACCATCAGCAGCATCGACCGCCCTTTGACCTCGAACGTGCTGTCGAACTGCAAGTGCTGCCCCTTGCGCAGCTCCGGCCGGTCGGTATCGACCAGGCAGCTCCAGTACTCGCCTTCAGGCACAGCCGGTAACTTGAACGGCACAATGTCATGGTGAGCATTGACGATCAGCAATACGGTGGCCTCGGCACCCGGCCGGGCAATACCGCTGACCTGCGCACGGCCGTCGATCAGCATGCCCAGGCAACGCCCGTGCGGGTCTTCCCATTGCTCCACGCTCATTTCGCTGCCATCGGGCGCCAGCCAGGTCACGTCCTTGACCCCGATGGCCTCATTGTAGTCCCCCACCAGAAAGCGCGAGCGGCGCAGCACCGGGTAGGCCAGGCGCAGGCGGGTGAGGCGTTTGACAAAGGCCAGCAGCTCCTCGCCGTCCTGGTCCAGGTCCCAGTTCACCCAGCCGATCTCGCTGTCCTGGCAGTAGGCGTTGTTGTTGCCGTGCTGGGTACGGCTGAACTCGTCGCCGGCAACGATCATCGGCGTGCCTTGGGCCAGCAGCAAGGTGGCGAAGTAGTTGCGCATCTGGCGCATGCGCAAGGCATTGATGCCCGGGTCGTCGGTCGGCCCTTCCACGCCGCAGTTCCACGACAGGTTGTTATCGGTGCCGTCCTGGTTGTTCTCGTCGTTGTCTTCGTTGTGCTTGTGGTTGTACGACACCAGGTCGCGCAGGGTGAAACCATCGTGGGCGGTGACGAAGTTGACCGAGGCATACGGGCGCCGGCCACGGTTGTTGAACATATCGCCCGAGGCGGTCATGCGCGAGGCAAAGTCGGCCAGCTGGCCTTCGTCGCCTTTCCAGAACGCCCGCACGGTGTCGCGGAAGCGGTCGTTCCATTCGGCCCAGCCCGGGGCAAAGTTGCCGACCTGATAGCCGCCGGGGCCGCAGTCCCAGGGTTCGGCAATCAGCTTGACCTGGCTCAGCATCGGGTCCTGTCGGCAGGCAACGAGGAAACCATGGCGCTCGCTGTAGCCTTCGCGGTAACGGCCCAGGATGGTTGCCAGGTCGAAGCGGAAGCCATCCACATGCATTTCGCCGGCCCAGTAGCGCAGCGAGTCGGTGACCAGTTGCAGCACGCAGGGGTGGCTCAGGTCCAAGGTGTTGCCGGTGCCGGAATCGTTGATGTAGTAGCGCTTGTCGTCCGGCATCAGGCGGTAGTACGAGGCGTTGTCGATGCCGCGCATCGACAGGGTGGGGCCACGCTCGTTGCCTTCGGCGGTGTGGTTATAGACCACGTCCAGAATCACCTCCAGCCCGGCGTCGTGCAGGTGCGCGACCATCTCCTTGAACTCGGCGATCTTGCCGCTGGCCAGGTAGCGCGGGTGGGGGGCGAAGAAGGCGATGCTGTTGTAGCCCCAGTAGTTGTTCAGGCCTTTGTCCAGCAGGTGCTGATCATTGACGAAGGCGTGGATTGGCAGCAGCTCGATGCTGGAAACGCCCAGCTCCTTGATGTGCTTGAGCAGTTCGTCATTGGCCAGGCCGGCGAAGGTGCCGCGCAGCGCTTCTGGTACGGCCGGGTGGCGCATGCTGATGCCGCGGGTGTGCGCTTCGTAGATGATGGTGCGTTCCCAGGGGATGAGCACGCGCTGGTCGCGGCCCCAGGTGAACGCGGGGTCGATCACCTTGCATTTGGGCACGAAGGGCGCGCTGTCGCGTTCGTCGAACGACAGGTCGCCGTCGGGGTGGCCGATGGTGTAGCCGAACAGCGCCTCGGACCATTTCAGGCTGCCGACCAGCTGCTTGGCGTAGGGGTCGATCAGCAGTTTGTTGGGGTTGAAGCGGTGCCCGTTCTCTGGCTCGTAGGGGCCGTATACCCGGTAGCCATACACAAGCCCGGGGTGAGCGTCGGGCAAGTAGCCGTGATAGATCTCATCGGTGTACTCGGGCAGTTCGATGCGCTCGATTTCCTGTTCGCCGCTGGAGTCGAACAGGCACAGTTCGACCTTGGTGGCGTTGGCCGAGAACAGGGCGAAGTTGACCCCAAGGCCATCCCAGGTGGCGCCAAGGGGGAAGGGCAGGCCTTCGCGGATGCGCGATGGGGCAACTGAGCGGGTTTTCTTTGGGGTGCGGGGGCTCATGGCAATCCTCAGGTGGCCTTGGTGGAAGGGGAGTTGTGCAGTCCTGCACTGGCCCTATCGCCGGCAAGCCAGCTCCCACAGGATCTCCACAAGGTTTGAAATCTGCGGTGCACTTGTGGGAGCTGGCTTGCCGGCGATAGGGCCGGTACAGGCTTAACCGGCAGTAGGCTTTTTCACTGCCCGGGGCTTTTTCGCCGCAGCAGGTTTGACACCCGGCAGTGCAGCAACCTTGGGTTCTGCGGGTGCTTTGGGCTCAGCCGCTACCTTGGCCTTGGCCGGCGCCTTTTTGCGCGGCGCCGCCTTGGGCGCTAGTGCCTCAGCCTCGGCCAGCTTGCGGCCCATGTCCCAGTGGCGGTCTTCCTGGCCGGCGGGCTTACCTTCGGACTCCCAGATCTGGTAGGCAAATTCGCGAATACGTTTTTCATCGACACTCATCATGACGCTCCTGATGCTCAAGATTGTTGTATCAACAGGTTGACCGGAAACTCCGCCAGCACGGCGCTCAACATCAGCTCCCTTGAAGGGCTGACCGCCGCACAGGGGAAAAGTCCCGTCGAGTTGGCAGGCGACAAGGCAAACGGCAGTACCAGCCGGGTGTCGTCCCAGTTCTGTGCCGGGATCAACGGGGTTGCAGCGCCGCCCAGCAGGCCACTGGCCAGGCGCGGGGCGACGACGATGGCGCGTTCGCCTTCACCCAGGCGGGCAAAGGCGATCACATGGTCTGCATGCCGGCCTTGCACCGTCAGCGGCAGGTAGGCGCCGCGGCGGAACAGGTCGGCGTGGGCCTGGCGGCAGTCCAGCAGCCGGGCGATCAAGGCCTGCTTGATGCGGCCGTCGCGCCAGTGGGCCAGCAGCTCGGTGGCGGGCGTGGCATCGTCCATGGTGGCACGCCTGCAAGTGTAGTCCACCGCACGGCGGTTGTCCGGGTCGACCAGGCTGAAGTCCCAATACTCGTTGCCCTGGTACAGGTCGGGCACGCCCGGCGTGGTCATGCGCAGCAACGCCTGCACCAGGCCATTGAGGGCGCCGGGGCAGGCCAGCAGCTGCGCGGCGTCGGCCACGGATTTGCGCAGCTGCTGGTTCTCGTTGTCCAGCAGCAGGCTGTCGATGTAACGGGCACAGGCGTTTTCGTAGGCGTCGTTCGGAGCGCTCCAGCTGCTGCGCAACTTGGCTTCGCGCAGGGCCTTCTGCTGCCACTGGCGGATGCGTTCGGCGTACTGGCGCAGGGCGTTGCCGTCGTGCAGGTCGAGGGCCAGCGGCCAACTGCCCAGCAGGGTTTGCAACAGCATCAGCTCGTCGCCGGGGCTGGGTGCCAGGCCATCGTCCAGCTGCGTACGCAGGGGCTCGGCCAGTTCGCGCCAATGCTCCACCCGGCTGGCCAGCCACGGGCCGCGCTCGCTCAGCACGGCCAGGCGTGCGCGGGTGTCTTCGCCGCGCTTGTGGTCGTGCGTGGCGGTGGCCAGCAGGTTGTCGGGGAAGTCGCGCAGACGCCGCTGGGCTTCGTTGTGGAAGTGCATGGGCGGGGCGCTGAAACGTTCGGCCTCGAAGCCTACGTCGTTGCGCGACAGCAGCCGGGCACTGCGGTAGAAGGCGGTGTCTTCCACGGCCTTGGCGGCACTGGGCGCGGTCAGCTGCTGGAAGCGCACGCAGGCATGGCGCAACTGCTTGCGGGCGCGGCCCGGTGGCAGGTGCCGCCAGCCTTGCCCGCCCAGCCATTGCTCAAGGTGCTCCAGCAGCGGCCAGTCGGCTTCGCCGAGGTCTTGCCGGGCGTTGGCCAACGCTTGCTGGAAAAACCCTTCGTCTTCAGCCGGCCGCCCGCAGGCATTGAAGTAGGTGCGGTACACCGGGTAATGCGCCACCAGTGCCTGCAAGGCCCGGCGAATGGCGCCCAGGGTCAGGTCGCGGGTCATCAGGTCGTTGCGTGCGACCTGCAACAAGGCCTGGGCTACCGATTCGCAGTCTCCGGCCAGGCTGGCGTTGAGCACCAGGTGGCGCGCCTGACGCATTTCTTCTGGGAAGTCCGGGCGCTCGGTGACGTTGGCCCACAGCTCCGTCAGCGGCGCTTCGCCAGCCGGGTCGTGCTGCAACAGCGAGATTTGGTTCATGAACTCGTAGCCGGTGGTGCCGTCGGTGAGCCAGTCTCGGTGCAGGTGCTCGTTGGCGCCGAGGATCTTCTCCACGTAGATCGGGAAGTGCTCCAGGGCAGCCTGCAAAGGCCGGCGTGCCAACAGGCCATCGACGCGCCGGCGCAGCTTGCGGCAGTAACCGCGCGGGTCGGCAAGGCCGTCGATATGGTCGATGCGCAGGCCGTCCACCAGGCCGCGTTCGATCAGTTCGAACAGCTTGGCGTGGGTGGCCTCGAACACCGCCGTGCGCTCCACCCGCAGCCCGCCGAGTTCGTTGATGTCGAAAAAGCGCCGCCAGTTGATGTCGTCGGCGGCGGTGCGCCAGCTGGCCAGGCGGTAGGTCTGGCGCTCCAGCAGCAGGTGCAGGCGTTTGAAGCCGGCCTCGCTGCGGCTGTCGAACGCCAGCAGGGCCGAGTCGAGGTCGGCGCCCTCGCGGGCCAGGCGGGCCAGCTCGGCTTGCAGCGGGAGGGCATCGGCAAGCGGTGTGGCCGAGTCGTTCAAGGCGGTGAAGTGCTCGGCCAAGGCTGTCAGGGCCGGCTCCGGGCTGAGCGCCAGGATCCAGCCATAGTCGACCGGGCAGATCGGGAAGCGGTGCTCGTAATGCGCCACTTGCAGCAAGCCGTGATGCTTGTCGAATTCCAGCGGTATCTCGCCATGCTTCAATGCCACGCCATAGTCGCTGCCCAGGAACGGCAGCAGCAGTTGCCCGGCCAGCAGCGGGTCGCTGGAATGCCACTGGATGTCGAAGAATTCTGCATACGGGCTGCGCCGGCCCCAGGCCAGCACGCTCTGCCACCAAGGGTTGTCGGTGCCGCCCACGGCCATGTGGTTGGACACCGTGTCGAGGATCAGCCCCATGCCGTGCTGGCGCAGGGCAGCGACCAGCCGCTCCAGCGCGGCCTCGCCGCCCAGCTCGGGGTTGACGCAGGTTGGGTCGACCACGTCGTAGCCATGGCGCGAGCCAGCACGGGCTTTGAGGATGGGCGATGCATACAGGTGGCTGATGCCCAGCTGGGCGAAATACGGCACCAGCGGCACGGCATGGTCAAGGGTGAAGTCGCTGTGAAATTGCAGGCGCAGGGTCGCGGTCAGCGGCTTCATCGGTCACGCTCCCAGGCCTGTTCGCGGGCCTGGGCCAGCAGTTCCAGGCGCCGTGCGGCATCTTCGTCATCGAGCAGATCGCGGACTGGCAAGGCGAAGCGCCGGCGCCAGTTGGGGTGCCCGGCGGTGGTGCCCGGCAGGTTGGGTTGCTCGTCACAACCGAGGAGGTCTTCCAAAGGCACCAGCACCAGCGGTGCGCGGGTATGGCCGACGTAGCGGATGGCGGCATCGATCAGCGCGTCGTTGTCTTTCAACGCACCGTAGTTGGCTTCCAGGGTGCGGCGCAGGCCTTCGTGCTCTTTCTGGCGGTCGTGGCGCCAGTGCAATTCGGTGGCGGCATCGATCAGCTGCAAGCGGTGGCTCCAGTCGATGTCGCGGTTTTCCAGCCAGCCGGCCAGGGGCGCCAGGTCGTGGGTGCCGGTGGTGGCCAGGGCGTTGTCCGGCCAGTCGAGAATCGGCTTGAACTGGCCGGGCTGGGTTTGCTCGAAGGGCAGCACGCGCATGCCCAGCACGGCTTTCTCTGCCAGGGTTTCGCGCAGGCCATCGGGCACGGTGCCCAGGTCTTCGCCGAGGATGATCGCCTGGTGGCGCACCGACTCCAGCGCCAGCAGGCGCAGCAGGTCGTCCAGTGGGTAATTGAGGTAGGCACCTTCACTGGGCTTGGCGCCCTGTGGGATCAGCCACAGCCGGCGCAGGCCCATCACATGGTCGATGCGCAGCCCGCCCGCGTGGGCGAGGTTGGCCCGCAGCATTTCGATGAAGGCGCGGTAGCCATTGCGCTTGAGGCCTTCGGGCGAGAACGCGCAGATGCCCCAGTCCTGCCCGGCGCGGTTGAGGATGTCGGGCGGCGCACCCACCTTGAGGCCCGCCAGCAGTTCGTCCTGGCGGCTCCAGGCCTGGCTGCCGGCACCGTCGGCACCCACGGCCAGGTCGGCGATCAGGCCAACGCTCATGCCGTTGCTGCGTGCGGCGTCCTGCGCACGCTGCAGGCCCCGTTCGGTCAGCCATTGGCAAAAGGCATGGAACTCGACCTTGGCCGGGTAGGCGTTGGCAAAAGCTTCAACTTCAGGGTGGTACGGGTCGTGCCAGGCCTTGGGCCAGTTGCGCCAGTCGGCGCCCAGGCCATGCTCTACCGCCTGTGCTTGCAGTACCTCGAAGCGGCAGTGGTGCTCAAGCGCCTGGCCGCCGGCTTCGCGGAAGCTGTCGAAATCCGCGCGCAGTGGATGGTTGCCCTGACTAAAGCCCTGGTACAGCGCTTCGAGCAGGCGCAGTCGGGCGCTGGCGGCGCGTGGCCAATCGACCAGTGAGCGTTGTTCCAGGTCTTCCAGTTGCTGCTCCAGGCCGCAGGCTTCGATGGCCATGCGCACCTCCCGTTCACCCAGCAGCGCAGCGGGGCTGGCGTACAGGGTGTTGAGCAGCAGGCGGCTGGAGGGCGAGTAGGGGCTGTAGTGTTCCTGGTCGATGGCCGACAGGGCGTGGATCGGGCTGATGGCCAAGGCATCGGCGCCGCGCTCGGCAGCGGAACGGGCCAGTTGCTCCAGGGCCAGGCAATCGCCGTAGCCGCCGTCGCCGGGGCGGCGCAGGCTGTACAGCTGCACGGCCAGGCCCCAGCAGCGTGGCGGGGGTTGCGGCACCTTGTCTTCCAGGCTGTGACAGCGCGGCGGTGCCACGGCCACGGTGAAGCGGCGGCTGTCGATTTCCACGTGGTGGTAGCCGATGGGTAGCTCGCCGGGCAGGCGCGCCTGATCGTCGAGGCTGAGGGTGCGCGAGGTGTGGTCTTCCAGGGTGCAGTGCGCGACGCTGGCAGCACTGAAGTAGCGTGCGAGCGCCAGTGGCTGGCCAAGGTCGGCGGTCAGCAGGGGTGGCAGGTGCTCGCTGTCTTCCGCTGCCTCCACAGCGCGCAGGCTGGCTGCAATGGCGGTGTCATCGGCGGCGGGGTGGCCCAGGCCTTCCAGGATACTGCGCAGCACCTCATCACTGACGCGCTGGGGCCGGGCGTTGGCGTCGATCCAGTCGCGGCTCAGCCCGACGCGGTTTGCCAGGCGGTGCAGGGCGGTTTCGCTCATGGACGCTCCAGATCAGGGGGAAGCAGGCTGACCACGCAGCTGTAGGCAGCCAGTTGGCTATCGGGGTGTCGGGTGTGGCTGCTGTCGAACAGCCGAGTGGACGCTGCGGGTAATTCGATGGACTGCGGTGTGTCGCCCAGGTTCAGGTCGATACGCAGGGTGTTGCCATCGCCCAGGCGCCAGCGTGCGGTCAGCGCCTTTTCGCCGTGCACCTCGGTGCCCAGTGAACGGCTACCGGGCAGGTGCGGGATGACATGACGGCGGCGCAGGTCGAGCAGTTGCTGGTACAGGCCGTGCCAGCCGGCGATCACTTCGTTGTTTTGCGGGCGTGACGCTTCGAAGGTCTGTTCGGCGTTGGGGTCGGGAATACGCGCGCGTTGCTCGGGGTCGGCGAACGCGTTGAAGTGGGCGAATTCGCCGCGCCGGCCTTCGCGCACGGCGTCGGCCAGTTGGTCATGAAAGTCGGTGAAAAACAGGAACGGCCGGCAGCTGCCATCGTCATCACCCATGAACAGCAGCGGGATCATCGGTGCCAACAGCAGCAGGCCAGTGGCCGCCCGCAAGGCCGGCGGCGGGCACAGGCGGGTCAGGCGTTCGCCCAGGGCGCGGTTGCCGACCTGGTCGTGGTTCTGCAGGAACAACACAAAGGCGCTGGGCGCCAGGTGCCCGCTGGGTTCGCCGCGGGGCGTGCCATGGCGGTTGGCCTGGCCCTGGAACACGAAGCCTTCGGCCAGGCAGCGCGCCAGTTGCTCGATGGGGCGTTGCTGGTAATCGGCGTAGTAGCCTTCGGTTTCGCCGGTCAGCAGCACATGCAGGGCATTGTGGCCGTCGTCGTTCCACTGGGCGTCGAAGCCTTGCTCCAGCAGGCCGGCCTGGTTGTGCTCGTTTTCCAGCACCAGCCACACCTGGCGGCCGGGTTCCACGGCGGCGCGCACGCGTTGCGCCAGCTCGATCAGGAAGTCGGGCTGGTCGATGGCATGCACGGCATCCAGGCGCAGGCCGTCGCAGCGGTAGTCGCACAGCCACATCAGGGCGTTCTGGATGAAGTACTCGCGCACCTGCGGGCGGCGGAAGTCGATGGCGGCGCCCCAAGGCGTCTGCCGGTCTTCGCGGAAGAATGGGCTGGCGTACTGGTGCAGGTAATTGCCGTCGGGGCCGAAGTGGTTGTACACCACGTCCACCAGCACCATCAGCCCGTGGCCGTGGGCTTGATCGACCAAGGCGCATAACTGTTCGGGGCTGCCGTAGGTGTTTTGTGGTGCGTACGGCAGCACGCCGTCATAACCCCAATTGCGTTCACCGGGGAACTGCCCAAGTGGCATCAGTTCGACGGCACTGATGCCCAGTTCGGCCAGGCGTGGCAACTGCCGTGCGACGCCGTCGTAGCCATCGAGCAAGCCGACATGCAGCTCCTGGATCACCGCTTCGTGCCAGCGCCGACCTTGCCACGTGTGTTGCCAAGGGTAACCGGCCACATCCACCACTTGGCTCGGCCCCTGTACCCCTTCAGGCTGGTAGCGCGAGGCCGGGTCGGCAACCCGCAGTTCGCCGTCGATGCGGTAGTGGTAACGGTCACCGGCCTGGCACGGGGCCACGCCGGTGTACCAGCCATCTTTATCCGGCAGCAGCGCGATGGCCGGCTGCTGCTCCAGTTCCACGCTCACGCTGCGCGCATCGGGTGCCCAGAGGGCGAAGCGCGCCGACGTGGCGTCCAGCAAGTGTGCGCCATGCCTGTGCATCTTCTGGCCCTCGCTCAGTAATGGCTCAGCTGTGCCTGCTTGACCAGGTCCTCATAGAGACGGGCATAGGGTTCCACCGCTTGGCACCAGTTGAACGGCTGAGTCATCGACAGGCAGCGCATGGCGTTCAGCAGGTCCTTCTTGCCGTACACATAGAAGGCGCGGCTGAGTGCCTGGCGGTAGCTCTCGACGGTGGACTCGTTGAACAGGAAGCCGGTAACACCGCACTCGATGGTGTCGGCCAGGCCGCCAGTATTGCGCGCCACCGGCAGCGAGCCGAAGCGCTGTGCGTACATCTGGCTGAGGCCGCACGGCTCATAGCGCGACGGCATCAGCAAGAAGTCGCTGCCGGCGAACATGCGCCGTGCGTCGGTTTCGTTGAAGCCGATGCGCACGCCGATGCGGCCCGGGTGGCGCAGCGCCAGTTCACGCATGGCCTGTTCTTCTTCCGGCTCGCCACGGCCGATGATCGCAATCTGCCCGCCTTGCTCGACGATGTAGTCGGCCACGCCCAGGGTCAGGTCCAGCCCCTTCTGATAGACCAGCCGCGAAACGACGGCGAACAGCGGGCCTTCCGAGGCTTCCAGGCCGAACAGATCACGCACTTCCTGGGTGTTGCGGGCCTTGCCTTCCCAGTCATTGATGCTGAAGTTGTGTTGCAGGTGCTTGTCGGTGGCCGAATCCCAGCTTTCGTCGATGCCGTTGGGGATACCACCGAGCAGGCCTTGCTGGGCCTTGCTGGCCAGGAAGCCATCCAGGCCGCAGCCAAATTCCGGGGTGGTGATTTCCCGGGCATAAGTGGCGCTGACCGTGGTGATGTGGCTGGAGTAGGCCAGGCCCGCCTTGAGGAACGACAGCTTGCCGTAGAACTCCATGCCTTCCTGCTGCATGGCGTGGTCGGGAATCGCCAACTCCGGGCTGCAACCCCGGCTGTACACACCTTGGTAGGCCAGGTTGTGAATGGTGAACAGGGTAGGCGTGCTTAGCCCGCGCCAGTGCATGTAGGCCGGGGCCAGGCCGGCGGGCCAGTCATGGGCGTGCACCACTTCGGGTGTCCAGTGGATCTTGCCTTCGCCAGCAGCAATTTCGGCGGCGGCCAGGCCCAGGCGGGCGAAGCGGATGTGGTTGTCGGGCCAGTCGCGGCCATTGTTGGCACCATAGGGCGTGCCGTCGCGCTGGTACAGTTCGGGGCAGATCAGCACATAGATCACCAGGCCATCGGCCATGTCCATGCGCCCGATCTTGCACGGCGGCAGTGCCGCGTGGCCGCCCAGTTCACCGACGATGTGGATGGGGTTGTCGCTTTCCATCACCTGGCGGTAGCCGGGGATCAGCACCCGCACATCGTGCAGGTGCGCCAAGGCGCGGGGCAGGGCGGCAGATACGTCGCCCAGGCCACCGGTTTTCACCAGGTCGGCGATTTCCGACGTCACGAACAGGATCTTGCGCTTGTTGGGGTTGTGCTGGCGCTGGGCGCCGGGTGCCGTGCCTGTCTTGGCGAAGTCCGGGGTGAGCGGCTCGCGGTTGTCCGGGTTGAATGAATCTACGTGAGGCTCGACAGCGGCACTGATCATACTTCTCTCCGTCCCTATGCTTTGGCCGGGTGCTGGCACCCGTGGCGATATATCGTGTTGGTTCTCTCTAATTCGAATCTGCGTAGTGCGTTCCATGCCCCTGAGTCGTGCGCGCAGGCACAGCACTGTCGGCATTCCGGCCGCAGGCGATTGGACTGGTTGGGATGGGTGGGCCGTGGATGGGAATGCCCCATGCGTGTGGCCTACTTAATTCCTGACCCGCCGGCTTTCCTTAAAGTTCGACTTTTTTACGTCACTCTTCCCTTGAGCAAATGGCGGGCCGAAAACCGAGTGTAGGAGAGAAAGCGATAAAAAGGTGACCCACTGGTCACTATTGTCAGGTGCGAAATAGACGCAAACGTTGGCGTATGTGACCAGATGTGAAAAGGTTTGCCGAAGGCGTTTTGCGGGTGCGCCAAATTGTGGCTGGAGTGGGCGGTTGCACCATAGTGGGGCATTGGATGGGCGTTTGCTTCTTCGCGGGTGAACCCGCTCCCACAGGTTATGTGGGATATCAGAGGCAACATGAATCCTGTGGGAGCGGCGGTGCGGCGATCCGATTTACCCGCGAAGGGGACTGACCTGGAAAAGTAGAGTCAGCAGGTGGGAGCCCTACAGCCCCCACTGAGAGGAAGGAAAGATCAGAGGCTGACGGCCTTGCCGTCGGTACGCGCTTGCGCCAGCAGCAGGTTCAGCTGGGCGACCTGCTGGCGCAGCTGGTCACGTTCGTCTTTCAGTTTACGCAGCTCATCACGGCGCACGGAGACATAGAGGGTCTGGGTTGGGGTTGCAGGCATCAAGGTACCCATGAGCACACCTCGCGGTTTTGGCTGGTGACAAGTCAAAGCGTAGACGCTTCACGCGGGGCGCATTCTGAATTCTTTCGCAGGGCTTGGGAACTTTTTTGTTTATCGTGGTCTCGCCGTTCGTCGCTGAACCCTCATGCGGTACGCTGGACTAATCTGAAAAGCTGGACTGTGTCGTCAACCATTTCGAAAGGGGAGCATCGGCTCATGCAACTGGGAATCATCGGGCTGGGCCGCATGGGCGGCAATATCGCAAGGCGCCTGATGCGCGCCGGCCACCGCACCGTGGTACACGACCGCAACCGTGAGGCCATCACCGGGCTGGAGGGCGAGGGTGCTCAAGGCGCACACGACCTCGGTGCGCTGGTACAAAAACTGAAAGCGCCGCGCGCAGTGTGGGTCATGCTGCCGGCCGGTGAGCCGACCGAGCAGACCATCGCCCAGCTGGCCGAACTGCTGGAGCCGGGCGATGCGATCATCGACGGCGGCAACACCTTCTACAAGGACGACATGCGCCGCGCCGCTGAACTGGCCAAGCGCGGCCTGCATTACCTGGACGTGGGCACCTCCGGCGGTGTGTGGGGCCTGGACCGTGGCTACTGCATGATGATCGGTGGCGAAAAGGACGTGTTCGAGCGCCTGGAGCCGCTGTTCAAGGCGCTGGCGCCGGGCGTGGGCGACATCCCGCGTACTCATGGCCGTAGCGGCGAGCACCAGCGTGCCGAACATGGCTACATTCACGCCGGCCCACCCGGTGCCGGGCACTACGTGAAGATGGTGCACAACGGCATCGAATACGGCCTGATGCAGGCCTATGCCGAAGGCTTCGACCTGCTGCGCAGCAAGGGCGGCAACGAGCTGCCCGAAGACCAGCGCTTCGACCTGAACGTGGCCGAGATCGCCGAAGTGTGGCGGCGCGGCAGTGTGGTCACTTCGTGGTTGCTCGACCTCACCGCCGATGCCTTGGTGGCCGACCCGCAGCTTTCGCAGTTCAGCGGTTCGGTGTCCGACAGTGGCGAGGGCCGCTGGACCATCGACGCCGCCGTGGAACAGGCGGTGCCGGTGCCGGTGTTGTCTAGTGCGCTGTTCGCCCGTTTCCGCTCGCGTCAGCAGCAGGGCACTTACGGTGACAAGATCCTCTCGGCCATGCGCCTGGGCTTTGGTGGCCATGTCGAGAAGAAAGCCGAATGACCAAACAGACCATTCCTGCTGCACCGCCTTGCACCCTGTTCCTGTTCGGCGCCAATGGTGACCTGGTCAAGCGCCTGCTGATGCCGGCGCTATATAACCTTAGCCGCGACGGTTTGCTGGACCGCAACCTGCGCATTGTCGGCGTCGACCACAACCCGGCCAGCGCCGAGGATTTTGCCGGGCGCCTGCATGCGTTCATGGTCGAACGGGACAAGGGCACGGCCAAATGCCTGGACGAAAAGCTGTGGGCACGCCTGGCCAAACGCCTGGATTACCAGACCGGCGATTTCCTCGATCCGGCGACCTATCAGGCTATCGCCAAGCGCATCGAAAAGACCAGCCATGGCAATGCGATCTTCTACCTGGCAACCTCGCCGCGGTTCTTCCCCGAAGTGGCCCAGCGCCTGGGGCAGGCCGGCTTGCTCGACGAGTCCGCCGGGGGCTTTCGCCGGGTGGTGGTCGAGAAGCCGTTCGGCACCGACCTGGCCAGCGCCGAGGCGCTCAACGCCTGCCTGCTGAAGGTGATGGGCGAGCGGCAGATCTACCGTATCGACCATTACCTGGGCAAAGAAACGGTGCAGAACATTCTGGTCAGTCGTTTTTCCAACGGCTTGTTCGAATCGTTCTGGAACAACCACTACATCGACCATGTGCAGATCACCGCTGCGGAAACGGTTGGCGTCGAAACCCGTGGCGCGTTCTACGACAGCACCGGCGCCCTGCGCGACATGGTGCCCAACCACCTGTTCCAGTTGCTGGCGATGGTGGCGATGGAGCCCCCCGCAGCGTTCGGCGCTGACGCCGTGCGCAGTGAAAAGGCCAAGGTGGTCGGCGCCATCCGCCCGTGGTCGGCGAAAATGGCCCTGAAAAACTCCGTGCGCGGCCAGTACGTCGCCGGCAAGCAGGGGCGCAAGCCGTTGCCCGGCTACCGCCAGGAGGCCAATGTCGCTGCCGACAGCCAGACCGAAACCTTCGTGGCACTGAAGGTCATGATCGACAACTGGCGCTGGGCCGGCGTGCCGTTCTACCTGCGTACCGGCAAGCGCATGAGCGTGCGCGATACCGAAATCGCCATCTGCTTCAAGCCCGCGCCCTATGCGCAGTTCCGTGAGTCGGAGCTGGAGCGGCCCAAGCCCAACTACCTGAAAATCCAGATTCAGCCCAACGAAGGCATGTGGTTCGACCTGCAGGCCAAGCGGCCTGGGCCGGAGCTGGTGATGGAGAATGTCGAGCTGGGCTTTGCCTACAAAGACTTCTTCAAGATGACCCCGGCGACCGGCTACGAGACCTTGATCTACGACTGCCTGACCGGTGATCAGACCCTGTTTCAGCGCGCCGACAACATCGAGAACGGTTGGCGCGCAGTGCAGCCGTTTCTCGATGCCTGGGCGCAGGATGGCGAAGTGCATGAGTACCCGGCGGGTGACGATGGGCCTGAGGCAGGCAACGAACTGCTGGCGCGGGACAAGCGCGAGTGGCACCGGTTGGGGTGAGGTTCTTGTTATGCCTGTGCCGGCCCTTTCGCAGGCTCGCCCGCGAAAGGGCCGGCACAGGCAACCACATCAAGGAGGTTGAATGCCCACCCACATCGAAGACTACGCGCTGCTGGGCAACTGCCGCAGCGCCGCCCTGGTCAGCCGCGATGGCTCACTCGATTGGCTATGCCTGCCCCGTTTTGACGCCCCAGCCGTATTCGCCGCACTGCTGGGCAACGAAGAAAACGGCCGCTGGCGGCTGGCCCCCTGCGACCCGGTCGAGCACAGCAGTCGCCAATACTTGGACGACTCCCTGGTGCTGGAAACCACCTGGGTTACCGCCACTGGCCGTACCCGTGTGCTCGACTTCATGCCACTGGGCGAAGTCAATTCGGTGGTGCGAATCGTCGAGGGCATCTCTGGTGAAACCAACTTCGAAATGGACTTGGTCATGCGCTTCGACTACGGGCGCAGCGTGCCCTGGGTGGAACGGCTCGACCCACTCACCCTCAGCGCCGTCGCTGGCCCTGACCGACTGATCCTGTGCAGCACCGTGCCGCCCCATGCCCGCGACCACCATACCGTCGCCCGTTTTCGCGTTGGCACAGGTGAGCGGCACATCTTCAGCCTGCGCCATCAGCCCTCGCACCTGCCCGTGCAACCCGACTGCGACAGTGACCTGGCCCTGGCCCACACCATCGACCAATGGCAGGCCTTTGCCGCCCGCTGCCCGCACGTAGGTCCCTACACGGCTTTGGTGCGCCGCTCGTTGCTCACCCTCAAGGCGATGACCTACGCCCCCACGGGTGGCATCGTCGCCGCCGTCACCACCTCGCTGCCGGAGCGCGTGGGTGGGGAACGTAACTGGGACTACCGCTTCTGCTGGCTGCGCGACGCCACCATGACCCTGCTGGCGTTCATGAACCTCGGCTATTTCGACGAAGCCCAGGCCTGGCGTGAATGGCTGCTGCGTTCGGTGGCCGGCAACCCCGAACAGATGCAGATCATGTACGGCCTGGCTGGTGAACGGGATTTGCAGGAATACACCTTGCCGTGGCTGGCCGGTTACGAGCATTCGCAACCCGTGCGGGTGGGCAACGCCGCCTCGCAGCAGATGCAGCTGGACATCTACGGCGAACTGGCCGATGCCATGACCCAGGCGATCAAGGGCGGTTTGCCGCGCCACCCGCGCAGCGCTGCTATTTCCCGCTTGATCTTGCCCTACGTCGAGGGCATCTGGCGCGAACCGGACGAAGGCATCTGGGAAGTGCGTGGCGGCCGGCAGCAGTTCGTGCACTCCAAAGTGATGGCCTGGGTGACCTTCGACCGCGCTGCGGGGCTGGCTGACACCACGGAGGAAGGCCGTGAGCGTGGGCGGCATTACCGACAGGTTGCCGATGAGATTCACCGTGAAGTCTGCGAGCGCGGCCTTGATGCCAGCGGTCGTTACTTCGTCCAGGCCTACGGTTCTACAGAAATGGACGCCAGCCTGTTGCAGGTCGCCCTGACCGGATTTCTGCCAGCAGATGACACACGCTTTTTGCGCACGCTTGAACAGATCGAACAGCGCCTGCTGAAGAACGGCCTGCTGATGCGCTACGACAGCGACAGCTGCAGCGATGGCCTGACGCCCGGGGAGGGTACTTTCCTGGTGTGCTCGTTCTGGCTGGCTGACGTGTATGTATTACTCGGGCGCCAGGCAGAGGCGCAGGCGCTGTATGAACGCCTGACCGGCCTGTGCAACGACCTTGGCCTGCTGGCCGAGCAATATGACCCGGTCGGCCAGCGCATGCTCGGCAACTACCCTCAGGCGTTTAGCCATATCGGCATCATCAACACTGCACTCAACCTGCACCGGGCACAGTGCCCGGTGCGTGATCGGGCGAGTTGCAGATAGGTGCGACGTGCACCAAGGGATTGCACCACGTTGGAGCAAGCGGAGTAGACTAGGCCAAACCCCTTAGGCACGGAGCACCCATGGGCATTCGCGGTACTGATCGGCAGATCGACAACATCGAGTTCAATGTCAGCGACATCGCACGGAGCAAGGCCTTCTATGGCAGCGTGTTCGGCTGGGCGTTCACCGACTACGGGCCTACCTACACCGAGTTCAGCGATGGCCGGTTGACTGGCGGTTTTACCACAGGCGAGCCGGTGACTCCGGGTGGGCCGCTGATCATTCTGTATGCCGACGACCTGGAGGCCACGCAGCAGCGGGTCGAGGCGGCGGGGGCGAAAATCAGCCGGGCAACTTTTGCCTTCCCCGGCGGGCGACGCTTCCACTTCATCGACCCGGACGGTTATGAACTGGCGGTGTGGACGGCCCAGGGCTGATGGCCAACCACAAGATCGAAATCCGCCGGCGCAATATCGAGAAGATTCTGCAGGCGGCGGAAAAGGTGTTCGCTGAAAAAGGCTATGGCGCCACCTCCATGGGCGACATTGCCGAACAGGCCGAGTTGCCGCGCTCCAACCTGCACTATTACTTCAGCACCAAGGACGACCTGTTCCGCGCGGTACTGCAAGACTTGCTGGACGTGTGGAAGCAGGACGCGCTGTGCTTCGAGAACTTCGACGACCCACGCGTGGTGTTGACCAGTTACATCCGCGCCAAGATGGGCCATTCGCGTTCGCGGCCGCTGGGTTCGAAGATCTGGGCCGAAGAAATGCTGCACGGGGCGCCGGTGCTGGGGGTGAACCTGGATGAAAGCCTGGTGCCCTGGGCCAAGTTGAAAGAGACCAAGATCCGCCGTTGGGTAGAGGAGGGGCGCATTCTGCCGGTGGAGCCGTCGGCGTTGCTGTACATGATCTGGGCTTCGACCCAGCACTATGCTGACTTTGGCTACCAGGTTGAACTGCTCAATGGCGGGGAGATGCTCTCGGACATGGCGTTCGAGAGCGCGGTGCAGACGGTGACCAGCGTGATCTTGCGGGGGATTGGGCTGGAGCCCTGAACCTGAGAAAAGGGGCCGCATAGCGGCCCCAATTGCTCAGCTGGCTTCGCGATAGGGGTTACGCGGATCCTGCGTCCAGTTCAGGTACGGCTTGCCGGTATCCTGCGCCTCCATCTCGATGCAGCTTTCCACCGGGCAGGTGATCTGGCACAGGTTGCAGCCCACGCATTCCTCCTCGATCACGCTGTAGGCATGCGTGCCGTCAGCCTTCAGCGTGCTGGCAATGGCCTGGTGTGAGGTGTCCTCGCAGGCTATGTGGCAGCGCCCACAACCAATGCAGGCCTCCTGGTCGATATGGGCCACCGATTTATAGTTGATGTCCAGGTACTTCCAGTCGGTGGTATGCCCCACCGCCTGTCCGCGAAATGCTTCGATGGTGGCATGCCCATGCTGGTCCATCCAGCGCGCCAGGCCATCTTTCATGTCCTCGACAATGCGGAACCCGTGCAGCATCGCCGCCGTGCACACCTGCACGGCGCCGCTGCCCAGGGCCATGAACTCCGCTGCATCACGCCAGTTGCCAATGCCGCCAATGCCGCAGATTGGCAAACCGCGTGTTTCCGGGTCGCGGGCGATTTCCGCCACCATGTTCAGCGCAATCGGCTTGACCGCCGAGCCGCAGTAACCGCCGTGGGTGCTCTGGTCCCCCACGATGGGGTGGGCGACCATGCGGTCGAGGTCGACACTGGTGATGGAGTTGATGGTGTTGATCAACGACACCGCATCGGCCCCGCCCCGGTGCGCGGCACGGGCCGATTGGCGTATGTCGGTGATGTTCGGCGTAAGCTTCACGATCACCGGCAGCGAGCAGTGCGTCTTGCACCAGCGGGTGACCATTTCCACGTACTCCGGCACCTGGCCGACCGCCGCGCCCATACCCCGTTCAGGCATGCCGTGCGGGCAGCCGAAGTTAAGCTCGATGCCGTCGGCCCCGGTGGCTTCCACCAGTGGCAGGATGAACTTCCACGATTCTTCCACGCACGGCACCATCAGTGACACGATCAATGCGCGATCGGGCCAGTCCTTCTTCACCTGGGTGATTTCGCGCAGGTTGATGTCCAGCGAACGGTCGGTGATCAACTCGATGTTGTTGATGCCCTGCACCTGGCGGTTGGCGCCGTAGTGTGCTGAGTAACGCGACGACACGTTGACCGCCGCCGGGTCCTCGCCCAGGGTTTTCCATACCACGCCGCCCCAGCCGGCCTCGAAGGCGCGGACCACGTTGTAGGCTTTGTCGGTGGGCGGCGCGGAAGCCAGCCAGAACGGGTTCGGTGCCTTGATGCCGGCAAACACAATAGACAAGTCGGCCATTTACGCTGCCTCCACGTTGAGCATGAGTCGGGCATGGATGGCTTCGGCGGCCAGCTTGCCGTGCTGTACGGCCTGGACGGTAAGGTCCTGGCCCAGGGCGGTACAGTCACCGCCGGCATACACGCCCGGCAGGCTGGTTTGCAGGGTTTCGTCGACACGGATGCGCTCACCCTCGCGGGCCAGTTGTGCAGCCACCGGGTCGCCGAGGCTGGCATCGTCGAAGCGTTGGCCGATGGCCTTGAAGATGGCATCGGCGGCCAGCTCAAAGGTTTCGCCGGTGTCGCGCAGGCGGCCGTCGGCCAGCTCGGTGCGGGTGAAGCGCATGCCGCGCACCTTGCCAGCCTCATCCAGCAGTACGGCATCGGGGCGGGCCCAGGTGTGCAGGCGCACCTGGTTGGCCTTGGCAATGTCTTGCTCGTGGCCGGTGGCGCCCATGTCGGTGTGGCCACGGCGGTACACCAGGTTGACATCGCGGGCGCCCAGGCGGCTCATCTGCACGGCCATGTCTATGGCGGTGTTGCCGGCACCGATCACCAGGCAGCGGTCGGCCAAGGGCAGTTGGCTCAGGTCATCGGCCTGGCGCAGTTCGCGGATGTATGCGGTGGCGGCGAGCAGGCCGGGGGCTTCTTCATCCGGCAGGCCCAACTGGCGCACGGCATTCAGGCCGAGGCCAAGGAATACCGCGTCGTACTGGTCGCGCAGTTCGCCCAGGCTGAGGTTGCCGCCCAGGCGCTGGCCATGGCGAATTTCGATACCACCGATGCCCAGCAGGAATTCCACTTCACGTTGCGCATAGTCGTCGACCAGTTTGTAGCGGGCGATGCCGTACTCGTTGAGGCCGCCAGCCTTGTCACAGGCCTCGAACACCACCACGTCATGCCCGTGCATGGCCAGGCGATGGGCACAGGACAGCCCGGCAGGCCCGGCACCGACCACGGCGATGCGCTTGCCGGTAGCCGGGGAACGCTTGAACGGGTGTTCGGTGAAGTGGGCGTTGTCCAGGGCGTAGCGCTGAAGCTGGCCGATCAGTACCGGCGCACACTCCTGCGCGTTGTTGCGCACGCAGGCTTGCTGGCAGAGGATTTCGGTGGGGCATACACGGGCGCAGCTGCCGCCGAGGATGTTGGCGGAGAGGATGCGCTCGGCGGCGCCTTGCAGGTTTTCGTCACTGATGCGGTGGATGAACGAGGGGATGTCGATGTCACTGGGGCACGCGTTGACGCAGGGCGCGTCGTAGCAGTACAGGCAGCGCGCGCTTTCGACGGCGGCCTGGCGAGCGGTGAGGGGTGGGGCCAGGTCGCCGAAGCGCTCGGCCAACTGGTCGGCGCCGGCCCGGGGGCGCGGCAAGTGGTTCAGGGCGTCGATCACGGTTGTAGCCTCTCTATTTTTATAAGTGGCTTGGAATGGGGGCGCGGTGCGCCCCAATCGCCGGCAAGCCAGCTCCCACAGGTACAGTGATGTCCTTGAGGCTGGTGCTATCCCTGTGAGAGCTGGTTTTTCAGGAAAGTCATGCCTGTGAGAGCAGCACTATTCCTGTGGGAGCTGGCTTGCCGGCGATGGGCTGCATAGCAGCCCCAATAGCCTCAGCGCTGTACCGGAGTCGGGCGCTGATGCTCGGCCCTGCGCTCCAGCACCTCATACACCGACGGATAAGCCGGCCGTTCCACATACCGCCCCGCGCCCGCTTCGGCACGCAGGTCGCCATCGGCCCACAGCACCTTGCCCTGGCTGATGGTGTGGCTGGGGATGCCACGCACGGTGCGGCCTTCGAAGATGTTGAAGTCCACCCGCTGGTGGTGGGTCTGGGCGGAGATGGTGCGGGTGCCCTGCGGGTCCCACAGCACCAGGTCGGCATCGGCGCCAACACGGATGGCACCCTTGCGCGGGAACAGGTTGAAGATCTTCGCCGTGTTGGTGGAGGTGAGCGCAACGAACTCATGCATCGACAGGCGCCCGCTGTTCACCCCGGCATCCCACAGCACTGCCATGCGGTCCTCGATGCCGGCGGTGCCGTTAGGAATACGGCTGAAGTCGTCGCGGCCCATGGCTTTCTGCTCGGCGCAGAAGCAGCAGTGGTCGGTGGCGGTGGTGTGCAGGTTGCCCGACTGCAAGCCGCGCCACAGGGCTTCCTGGTGTTCACGCGGGCGGAACGGCGGGCTCATCACGTAGCCGGCTGCAGTGGCCCAGTCCGGGTCACGGTAGACGCTGTCGTCCAGCAGCAGGTGGCCGGGCAGCACCTCGCCATACACCGGCTGCCCCTTGCCCCGGGCGTAGGCAATTTCATCCAGTGCCTCGCGGCTGGACACGTGCACCAGGTACAGCGGCGTGCCGAGGGTTTCGGCAATGCGGATGGCGCGGCTGGCCGCCTCGCCCTCGACTTGGGACGGGCGCGACAGCGGGTGGGCTTCCGGCCCGGTCAGGCCTTGGGCCAGCAGTTTTTTCTGCAGGTGGTACACCAGTTCGCCGTTTTCGGCATGCACGGTAGGCACTGCACCCAGTTGCAGGCAGCGCTCGAAGCTGGCCACCAGGGTGTCGTCGGCGGCCATGATGGCGTTCTTGTAGGCCATGAAGTGCTTGAAACTGTTTACCCCGTGCTTGGCCACCAGCTCGCCCATCTCTTCGGCCACCTGCTCGCTCCACCAGGTGATGGCGACGTGGAAGCCATAGTCGCTGGCGCTTTTCTGTGCCCACCCGCGCCAGGTGTGGAAGGCCTCCAGCAACGATTGCTGCGGGTTGGGGATGACGAAGTCGATGATCGAGGTGGTGCCGCCGGCCAGGCCCGCAGCGGTGCCGCTGAAGAAGTCCTCGCTGGCCACGGTGCCCATGAACGGCAACTGCATGTGGGTATGCGGGTCGATGCCACCGGGCATCAGGTACTGGCCACTGCCGTCAAGGATCTCGCAGTCGGTCGGGGGTTCGAGGTTTTGCCCGATGGCGCGGATCAGGCCATCGGCACACAGGACATCGGCGGGGTAACTCTCTTCGTGGGTAACCACGGTGGCGCCACGGATCAACAGGGACATGCCGTTTTCCTCGCAGGCTGACCGGTCTGGGCCGGTTCTTGGAATTGTCACGGGTGCAGGGCGGGCAGGGCGGTTAATCCTGTCAGGCCTGACAAGATTCGAGGCTAGATGCTGATTGGTGATTCATCAAGAAAATTTTCCTATTATTTTTGTGGTTTTTAACTAGCTGATATTTAACGATTAATAATTCAGTTAGCGCTGGTTGTGGGGGTTTCGAAGGTTTTTGACTTACTTGACAAGATGAAATTCTGGTCAAGATTTTTAAGCACGATTACGCGTGCGTACTCCGGCCATCGAATTAGCCCGATGAGCAAACAATTAAAAGAAAATCTGGAGAAGGGCCCATGCAACAGAGCAGATCGGAAGTGGTCGAGCAAGATGGCCTGTTCGAGCTGTCCGAGGGCAGTGATGTCCTCGACAGCCCGCGCTACAACCACGACATCGCGCCCACCAAAGTGCACCAGCGCACCTGGAACAAATGGCACATCACTGCCCTCTGGGTAGGCATGTCCATCTGCGTACCCACCTACACCTTGGGCGGCGTGCTCACCGCTTACTTCGGCCTCAGCGTGGGCGAGGCGTTGCTGGCTATCCTGCTGGCCAACGTGATCGTGCTGATTCCGCTTACCCTCAACGCGTTTCCCGGCACCAAATACGGCATCCCGTTTCCGGTGTTGCTGCGTTCGTCGTTCGGTATTCTCGGCTCCAATGTGCCGTGCCTGATCCGTGCGGTGGTCGCGTGCGGCTGGTTTGGTATCCAGACGATGTTTGGCGGGCTGGCCATTCACCTGTTCCTCGGGTCGGTGTTCGATGACTGGAAAGCACTGGGCGGCACCGGCGAGGTGATCGGCTTCATGATCTTCTGGTGCCTGAACCTGTGGGTGGTGCTGCGCGGCGCCGAATCGATCAAGTGGCTGGAAACACTGTCGGCACCGCTGCTGGTGGCGGTGGGCGTTGGGCTGCTGTTCTGGGCGTTGCCGCACATGTCGATGACCGAACTGCTGGCCCAGCCACCCAAGCGTCCGGAAGGGGCGAGCGTGGTCAGTTACTTTTGCGCCGGGCTTACCGCCATGGTCGGTTTCTGGGCCACGTTGTCGCTGAACATTCCCGACTTCAGCCGTTACGCCCGCAGCCAGAAAGACCAGATTCTGGGGCAGATCTTCGGCCTGCCGCTGACCATGTTCCTGTTCGCTTCGCTGGGTGTGGTGCTGACCGCTGCCTCGGCGTCGCTGGTGGGCGAAACGGTGTCAGACCCGGTCAGCCTGATCGGCAAGATCCACAGCCCGTTCTGGGTGGCCCTGGCCATGGCGCTGATCGTGATCGCCACGCTGTCGACCAACACCGCCGCCAACATCGTGTCACCGACCAACGACTTCCAGAACATTGCCCCCCGCCTGATCGGGCGCAGCCGTGCGGTATGGCTGACCGGCTTCATCGGTTTGGCGTTGATGGGGCATGAGCTGCTGAAAAAGCTGGGCTGGATCGTGTCCGACCTGAGCCTGGAGAGCGTGTATTCCAACTGGTTGCTTGGCTATTCCAGCCTGCTCGGGCCGATTGCCGGGATCATGGTGGTGGATTACTTCCTGATCCGTCGGCAGCAGTTGGACCTGGCCGGGCTGTACCGGGATGACGTGTACCCGGCGTGGAACTGGGCCGGGTTTGCCGCCTTTGCCTTGCCGGTGGCGCTGACCGTGATGGCCATTGGCAACAGCAGTTTCAGCTGGTTTTACGACTACGGCTGGTTCACCGGCTCACTGCTGGGTGGGGCGTTGTATTACCTCTTCGCCGGCGTGGTCGCTCGCAGCCCGGCGCGGGTGGCCAAGCCCCTGCCGTAAGGACCGCGAAGAGGCCAGAGCAGAAAACAATAAAGCCTGAAGGAGAAACCTGTGAATCCAGTTCAAGACATCCTGAAGACCACCGCTCACCATGTCGACAGCAACCGTCTGTGGCAATCGCTGATGGACCTGGCCCGCCTCGGTGCCACCGTGAAAGGGGGCGTTTGCCGCCTGGCGCTGACCGACCTCGACCGCCAGGCCCGCGACCTGTTCGTGCAGTGGTGCGAGGCCGCCGGTTGCACGGTCAGCATCGACGCCGTCGGCAACATCTTTGCCCGCCGCCCCGGGCGTAACCCCAAGCTGCCTCCGGTGATGACCGGCAGCCACATCGACACCCAGCCTACGGGCGGCAAGTTCGATGGCTGCTTCGGGGTGATGGCCGGGCTGGAGGTGATCCGCACCCTCAACGACCTGTGTGTGGAAACCGAAGCACCGCTGGAAGTCGTGGTGTGGACCAACGAAGAAGGCTCACGTTTTGCGCCGTGCATGATGGGCTCGGGGGTGTTTGCCGGCAAGTTCACACTGGAAGAAACCCTGGCCAAGCGCGATGCCCAAGGCGTGAGCGTTGGGGAGGCCTTGAATGCCATCGGTTATGCGGGCCCTCGTGCAGTGCTGGGCCACCCGGTGGGGGCGTATTTCGAAGCGCATATCGAGCAGGGGCCCATCCTCGAAGATCAGGCCAAGACCATCGGCGTGGTGCTGGGTGCCCTGGGCCAGAAGTGGTTCGACCTGACACTGCGTGGTGTCGAGGCCTATGCCGGCCCGACGCCCATGCACCTGCGCAAGGATGCATTGGTCGGTGCCGCTGCGGTAGTGGAAGCGGTCAACCGCACCGCCCTCGGCCATCAGCCCCACGCCTGCGGCACCGTGGGATGCCTGCAGGCGTACCCCGGGTCGCGTAACGTGATCCCGGGTGAAGTGCGCATGACCCTGGACTTCCGCCACCTGGAGGGCGAGCAGCTGAATGCGATGATTGCCGAGGTGCGCGGGGTGATCGAGGCCACCTGTGCCAAGCATGGCCTGAGCCATGAACTGGTACCCACGGCGGACTTCCCGGCGCTGTACTTCGACAAGGGCTGTGTCGATGCGGTACGCGAGTCGGCCAAGGCATTTGGCCTGCCGCACATGGACATCGTCAGCGGTGCCGGGCATGACGCGATCTTCCTGGCCGAACTGGGGCCGGCGGGGATGATTTTCGTGCCATGCGAGAACGGCATCAGCCACAACGAGATCGAGAACGCCACGCCGGATGACCTGGCGGCAGGGTGTGCGGTGTTGCTGCGGGCGATGCTGGCGGCATCCGAGGCCATTGCCAGCGGGCGCTTGGCTGCGTAGTACCGTGACGTCAGGCGGGTAGCGGCTGCGCAAGGCCAGACAAAAACGCCGCTATCTGCTGCCCACCACGCAAATGCACCACCGGTACCTGCGGCCCGATGGCTTGGCGGTTCGCCTCGATCCCTGGCCGATAACCCCGGTCGAACGTCCACACAAACTTCAGGAAACCCAGAAACGCCCGATCCAGCCGCTCGGTACACCCTGCCGGCAAGTCTGGCCGTGGCTTGTTCAGCACACTGCGCAGGATCACCCGCTTCAGGCACGTCAGCCGTGGCGTATCCAGCCAGATGACCAGGTCGGCCCGTGGCAAGCGCAGGTCGAACGTGCGGCGGCTATAGTTGCCCTCGCACACCCACGCATCCCCGGCAACCGCATCGCGTACCCGGTTGCGGAAAGTCTCGGCATCCGGTTCTACCCAATCCGCCTCCCAGAACAAGGTGTCGAGGTGTACCACCGGCACGCCCAAACGGGCGCCTATCTGCCGGGCGAGGGTCGACTTACCACTGCCGGCGTTGCCCAGAATCACGATGCGTTGCATGGCCAAGTCCTTTTGGAAAAACCGGCAATGCTAATTCATTCGGCCCGCTCAAGACAGCCATCGCGACCAATGTGATAACGCTGCAGGTCCTGCGCCAGGGTCAGTTGCCCGTTGTAGTGGGCAAGGGCTTCGTCACGCACGTTATCGATATTCGGGCTGCGTCTGGGATCGCTCTGGTAGCGGGCGCTGAAATGCGTCAGCACCAGGTTGCGCACGCCTGCCGCTTCGGCAAAGCGCGCTACCGCTGCTGCGGTGCTGTGGCCGAAGGTGACCCCGGTGCGCTCGACCACTGCCTGGGTGAACGTGGCTTCGTGCACCAGCACATCAGCGCCTTTGGCGGCATCGGCCAGCAATTCGGGGTTGTCGTTGTCCCCGCACACGATCACCCGGCGCGGCGGGCGCGAAGGGCGCAAGTAGTCGTTACCGTCCAGCCACTGCCCGCTATGCTGCGTCTTCAGGCCTTTGGCCAGCTCGCCCCACAGTGGGCCGCGTGGAATGCCTTCGGCTTCCAGGCGCTGGATGTCCAGGCGCGGCTCGGGGTTGAGTTCGGTGAATACGAAAGCGACGCTCGGTACCCGGTGTGACAACTGCACGGTGGTCACTTGCAGGGTCTCGCTGCGCCATTCGGCCACGTCCTCCACGGCCAGCAGGCGCAGTTCGAAGGGCAGGAAGGTGTCGCTGGCCAACAGGCCCTGACGTACCCAGTCATGCAGTGCGGCGGGCAAAATCAGCTCCAGCGGCCGGGTGCGCCCGCTCATCCCGGCACTGGCCAGCAGGCCTGGCAGGCCAAAGCAATGGTCGCCGTGCACATGGGTGATGAAAATGGCACGCAAGTCACGGATCGACAGCGGTGTGTGCAGCAACTGATGCTGGGTACCTTCGCCACAGTCGACCAGGTACCAGTGGCTGCCACTGGCTTCGATCACGGCAGTGGCGCTGACGTTGCGCGCCTTGGTCGGCACCCCGGCAGAGGTGCCCAGGAACAGCAGGTCCATGCTCAGGGCTCCTGATTCAGTCCAGCAGCGACAGGTTGCGCAGCATCACCTGCAGCCCCTGTGGCACCAGTGGGCCGATGCGAGCGAAGTCGGCGCTGTTGCACCAGCGGGCGCGGAACGGGCTGTTGTCGGACTCGTGGCCGTCCAGCCAGTCTTGCTCGTACAGGCTGGCGTCATCGAAGCGCGCATCGTACACCTGCACAATCTCATGCCCCGGCTTGCCGGCATAGGTGAACAGGCTTTCGAGAGTGCCGAGCAGTCTTGCATCGCTGATCGGCTGGCCCAGTTCTTCATGGATTTCCCGGGTAATGGCATCCTGGGCCAATTCACCGAACTCGACGCCACCTCCCAAGGGGCGGCACAGCGTCTGGCCGGTGGCCGGGTCGTCAAACACGTTGACCAGGATCTTGCCCTGGTGATGGAACACGCACAGGGCCAGAAAACGGATACGGGGTACTTGCAGCGGTTTAGTGCTCAACGGGCTCGTTCCTTCGAGTCGATAAAGGGCGCACACCTTAGCCGGATTACCGCATGCCGTCGATGGTGAGCTAGTCTGCCTGCCGCCAGATAAGCTTGCTGGTGTCATAGCCTTGCTCCCGCGCGATGCTCAGCAGTTGCTCGCGTTGCTGGTCGGGGACCGCCGGCGTGCGCGACAGCAGCCACAGGTACTCACGGTTGGGGTGGCCGACCATCGCCACGCGGTAGTCCTTGTCGTGGTACAGCACCCAGTATTCGCCCTTGGTCAGGCCGGGGGCCAGCCGGCTGAACCAGTTGTCGAAGCGTACCCACAGCTTGTCGGTGCTGCCCGGTTGCTGGGCTTCGGCGACACCTTTGGCTTCATTCCACTGGCCGTCTTTCTCCTTGCATCGGTTGGTCACGTCGATGCGACCGTCGGGGCGCAGGCCGTAGTGCGCCTCGGACTGCACGCAGTTGCGCTGGAAGAACATCGGCAACCGCGCCAGTTCGTACCAGGTGCCTTGATAGCGTTGCAGGTCGACCTGCTGGGTACGCGGCGGCGCCGGGTGATCGTTGCCGGCGCAACCGAGCAGGGCCAGGGTGATGCAGGACAGCAGCAACGGGGTGCGTAGTGCCATGGCGAACCTCCTTGGAACGGATGGGGGCTTACCTGTGTTTCGATGCGGGCGCGGGGGAAAAGTTGTACGGGATTTGCCTTATTCGAACGAGCCGGTCTGCACCTGGCCTGCGCGCACGTAGCGGGCGATGACCACGCCCTTGGGCGACACCTGCGAGTGCTGCAAGGTGAAGGCTGCTGCGGCCGCGTCATCGCCGAACAGGCGTTTTCCGTGGCCCAGCAGCAGCGGGTGGATCAGCAGTTGCAGTTCATCGACCAGATCTGCCGCCAGCAGTTGCTGCACCAGTTCGGCGCTGCCCTGGGTCAGCAGGTCGGCACCGTCTTGCTGTTTGAGAGTGTGTACCGCCGCAGCGATGTCCGCGCCCAGGGCGTGGCTGTTGTGCCAGCCGAGGGTGCCTGGGTTATGGGTGGCCACTCGCTTGGGCACACGGTTGAACAGGTTGGCGATGGAGAAATCTTCCGAGTCGTCTTTTATCTTTGGCCAGTAGCCCGCGAAGATGTCATAGGTACGCCGGCCCAGCAGCAGCTCGAAGGGCTGGCTGAACAGCGCCTGCATGGCTTGGCCGAAGACTTCCTCGGCGTAGGGGACGATCCAGCCGCCGTAGGTGAAGCCACCGCTGGTGTCTTCTTGCGGGCCGCCGGGGGCTTGCATGACGCCGTCGAGGCTGATGAAGGCGGCTACGATGAGTTTGCGCATGGAGACTCTCCGGTTGGCAGCCGGGTGGCTGCTTTCATGGGTAGTCGAATGGCAAAAGACAAAATCGACAGCCTGTGCCGGCCCTTTCGCGGGCTGCCCGCGAAAGGGCCGGCACAGGCTCACATCACAACCAGTAGGTCACCGCCCACCACCCCAGCCCACCCATCACCACGGTATAGGGCAAGGCCATCCACACCATCCGCCCATACGACAGCCGGATCAACGGCGCAATCGCCGAGGTCAGCAGGAACAGGAACGCCGCCTGGCCATTCGGTGTCGCCACGCTGGGCAGGTTGGTACCGGTATTGATCGCCACCGCCAGCGTCTCGAAATGCTCACGGCTCATGCCGCCATTGAGAAACGCCTGCTTCACTTCGGTGATGTAGATGGTGGCAACGAACACGTTGTCGCTGATTGCCGACAGCAGGCCGTTGGCCAGGTACAGCATGCCCGGCTGTTGCTCGGCAGGCAGCGTCAGTACCCAGCTGATCAAGGGGCTGAACAGTTGCTGCTGGTGAATCACTGCCACCACGGCGAAGAACACCACCAACAAGGACGTGAACGGCATGGCGTCCTGGAAGGCACGGCCCAGGCGGTGCTCATCGGTGATGCCGGTAAAGGCCGTGATCAGCACAATCACCATCAGGCCGATCAGACCAACCTCGGCCACGTGCAGCCCCAGGCATACGATCAGGATCAGCGCAGCCAAACCTTGCACCCACAGCGCCAGGCGCTGGGCCTGGGTGCGGGCCGCGTCGTCTTCGGCCGCATAGGTGGCCAGCACCTGACGCACGGGTTCGGGCATCAGCGTGCCGTAGCCGAACAGGCGAAGCTTCTCCAGCAGCACGCAAGTGAGCAGGCCGGCACCCAGCACCGGCAGCGACACGGGCGCCACCTTGAAGAAGAAGTCGGCGAAGTGCCAGCCCATTTCATGGCCGATCAGCAGGTTTTGCGGCTCGCCCACCAGCGTGCAAACACCGCCCAGGGCAGTACCCACCGCGCCGTGCATCAGCAGGCTGCGCAGGAAGGCGCGGAACTGGTCGAGGTCTTCGCGGTGCAATTGTGCCACTTGCTGATCGCTATCGAGCGCGCTGTCTTCACGCGGGTTGGCCCCGGAGGCGACACGGTGGTAAACGGCGTAAAAACCCACCGCAGCGCTGATGATCACCGCCGTTACGGTCAGCGCATCGAGAAACGCCGAGAGGAATGCCGACAGCACGCAGAACAGCAACGACAGGACCGCCTTCGAGCGAACGCCCAGCAGGATGCGTGAGAACAGGAACAGCAGCAGCTCCTTCATGAAGTGGATACCGGCGACCATGAACATCAGCAGCAGAATCACCGGGAAGTTGTGCTGCAGTTCCTCGTACAGCGCCTGTGGCGTGGTCATCTGCAACAGCAGGGCTTCGATCAGCAGCAGGCCGCCCGGCATCAGCGGGTAGCACTTCAGCGCCATGCCCAGGGTAAAGATGAACTCAAGCACCAGCGCCCAGCCTGCGGCAACCGGGCCTATGGTTACCAGCAGCAGTGGGTTGAGCACCAGGAACAGGCAGATGACCGCCTTGTACCAAAGCGGCGACTGGCCCAGAAAACTGTGGGCGAGGGCGCCGGTCGGGGAGCGTGACATGTATTTGTATCCTTATAATTCGGCGATGGCGCACGGTGCCGGATCGGCGCGTCTTAGGCAAGGCGTGCAGTCCCGTTTTTGGCACAAGTGCGGTCATCGGGCTGGGTTACCATCCGAGCCATGAACCCTTCACCCGCAGGAGTGCCGCCCGTGACCGAGTACAGCGCATTCAAGGTCGAACTGACCGACAACATCGCCCACGTTCAGATCAACCGCCCGGAAAAGGTCAACGCGATGAACGCCGCCTTCTGGGAGGAGATCATCGACATCTTCCAGTGGATCGACGACACCGATGCGGTGCGCGCGGTGGTGATCAGCGGCGCCGGCAAGCATTTCTCCGCCGGTATCGACCTGATGATGCTGGCGTCGCTGGCCGGGCAGATGGGCAAGGATGTGGGCCGCAATGCGCGCTTCCTGCGCAAGACCATCCAGCGCCTGCAGGCTTCGTTCACTGCCGTGGACAATTGCCGCAAGCCGGTGCTGGCTGCCGTGCAAGGCTACTGCATCGGTGGTGCCATCGACCTCATCTCGGCCTGCGACATGCGCTACTGCAGCAACGATGCCCAGTTCTCGATCAAGGAAATCGACATGGGCATGGCCGCCGATGTCGGCACACTGCAACGTTTGCCACGTATCATCGGTGACGGCATGATGCGTGAGCTGGCCTACACCGGGCGCAACGTTGCGGTGGACGAAGCCCTGCGCATCGGCTTGGTCAACCGGGTCTATGATGATCAGGCTGCGCTACTCGACGGTGTCTTTGCCATCGCCCGCGAGATTGCCGCAAAATCGCCGATCGCCGTGGCCGGCACCAAGGAAATGCTCAGCTACATGCGCGACCATCGCATCGACGATGGCCTGGACTACATCGCCACCTGGAACGCCGCGATGCTGCAGTCCGAAGACTTGCGCGTGGCTGTGGCGGCGCACATGAGCAAACAGAAACCGACGTTCGCCGACTGATCGGGCCGGGGGACGCGCAGTAAAGGAACCCCCGACATGTCAGCACGCTGGACTACCGCAGTACTCGACCCGCAGATCACCGGGGGGCTGGCCGTGGCCCGCAGCCCGGAAGGGTTTTTGGTGGACGACAACGGCGCGCTGTTCCCCCGAGACTGGCTCAAGCGCCAGGACCTCGACGTGCTGTGCGAGCACGGCATCGGTCAGTTCGACGGCCAGCCCGTGTTCCTGCTGGAGCTGCGTAGCGCGACGGACGTGCCAGGTTGCAACTGGCGCGGCCTGCGCGCGTTCATGCTCGAAGGTGACTTCGACACCTACAAGGTGCTGGGTTATGCCGCGCAGATTGGTACCTGGGCCAGAGAGCACCGTTTCTGCGGCAGCTGCGGCCAGGCCATGACGCAAATTCGCTGGGAGCGCGCAATGTATTGCCAGCCGTGCGACCTGCGCAGCTACCCGCGTATTTCACCCAGCATGATCGTGCTGGTAACCCGTGGCGATGAAATCCTGCTGGCGCGCTCGCCACGCTTCGTCACCGGGGTGTACAGCACCTTGGCCGGTTTTGCAGAGCCGGGTGAGTCGGCCGAAGACTGCCTGGTACGCGAAGTGCGTGAAGAAGTGGCGGTGGAGGTACAGAACATTCAGTACGTCGGCAGCCAGTGCTGGCCGTTCCCGCATTCTATGATGCTCGGCTTCCATGCCAAATATGCCGGGGGCGAGATTGTGATGCAGCCGGACGAGATCGAGGATGCCAAGTGGTTCAGCGTCCACGACCTGCCGCCGCTGCCGGCCGGGCGCTCCATTGCCCGGTATCTGATCGATTTGTACGTTGCGCGTCGCTTAGGATTGGCCGAACCAGTGCTGCCACGCTAGGCGCACGGTCAACGCCAGCACCACGGTGATGAACACCGGGCGGATGAACTTGCTGCCGCCGCTGATTGCCGTGCGTGCGCCGAAGAAGGCACCCACCATTACCGACAGGCCCATGCACAGGCCGACGATGTAGTCCACCTGCCCGGAAATGATGAACACCGTCAGCGCCGCGATGTTGCTGACGAAGTTCATGCTGCGCGCCACGCCGCTGGCGCGGACCAGGTCGATGGGGTAGAGCAGCAGGGTACTGACGGTCCAGAAGGCCCCGGTACCCGGCCCGGCCACACCATCGTAGAAGCCCAAGGTGAAGCCTTGTGGCATCTGCCATTTCTTCTTGATCGGTGCATCGGCATCCAGCGGCGCCTTGGGCGTGCCACCGAACAGCAGGTAAATGCCACAGGCGAAGACGATGACCGGCAGCATCTTGTTGAGCCATTCGGCGGGCATGTAGTGGGCAACCACTGCGCCAATCGATGCCCCGACCAGGGTTGCAAACAGCGCCGGGCGCCATTGTGCCGGGTGGAACAGCTTGCGTTTGTAGTAGGTGAAGCCGGCAGTGGCCGAGCCGAAGGTGGAGCTGAGCTTGTTGGTGCCCAGTACCAGGTGCGGCGGCATGCCGGCGGTGAGCAGGGCAGGGGTGGTGAGCAGGCCGCCGCCACCGGCGATGGCATCGATGAAACCGGCGACGAAGGCGACCAGGGCCAGGATCAGTAGGGTGAGGGGTTCTACGGTGAGTTCGAAGGGCATGGGGTTTTGGCAGGCAGGGAGGCAAGGGCGCGACAAAGGGTCGCGTTAGAAGGGTGACATGGTAATCCTGAGGTGGGTGTGTTGCCAGTGCCGGCCTCTTCGCGGGCGCGCCCGCTCCCACAGGTCTAATGCACATTTCAATACCTGTGCAGTACCTGTGGGAGCGGGCATGCCCGCGAAAGGGCCGGTACAGGTGATCACATCAACTACGGATAAACGCCAGCAAATCCGCATTGATCACATCGGCATGGGTAGTCGGCATGCCATGCGGGTAGCCCTTGTAAGTCTTCAGTGTGCCATTGGGCAGCAGCTTCGCCGACAACAGCCCGGAATTCTCATACGGCACGATCTGGTCATCGTCCCCATGCATCACCAGCACCGGCTGCTGGATGCCCTTCAAATCCTCGGTGAAGTCCGTCTGGGAAAACGCCACGATGCCATCGTAATGGGCCTTGGCACTGCCGATCATGCCTTGGCGCCACCAGTTGCCGATGATGCCTTCGCTGGCTTCGACACCGGGGCGGTTGTAGCCATAGAACGGCCCGGCCGGCACATCCCGGTAGAACTGCGCCCGGTTACTGGCCACCTGGGCCTGAAACCCGTCAAACACCGACTTGGGCAGGCCGCCGGGGTTGGCGGCTGTTTGCACCATCAGTGGCGGTACGGCAGCGATAAGCACGGCCTTCGCTACCTTGTCTTCAGGGTGTCGCGCCATGTAACGCACCACCTCGCCACCCCCGGTCGAGTGGCCGACATGCACGGCGCCCTGAGTGCCCAGGTGGGTGACCACGGCTGCCACGTCGTCGGCATAGTGGTCCATGTCGTGGCCGTCCCACACCTGGCTGGAACGCCCATGGCCACGGCGGTCGTGGGCGACCACGCGGAAACCCTGGGCCAGGAAGAACAGCATCTGCGCGTCCCAGTCGTCGGCGCTGAGCGGCCAGCCGTGGTGGAAGTGGATGACCGGTGCGTCGCGTGGGCCCCAATCCTTGTAGAAAATCTGCACCCCGTCCTTCGTGGTTACATAGCTCATGGTCGTGTCTCCTGTGTGCAGGAACCGAAGGGAGCTTTTGAGAATAGGAGAGATTTCCGGGCAGCAAGTACCGGCCGTCTTCAGGCGCGGTCGCGCATTCTGTACCAGGCCTTGGCGGCCGCTTCCAGCGGTGCTGCCAGCAGGTCGCCGCCGGGGAAGCGGCCATTGTCGATGCCTTGGTACAGTGCCAGCAGGTCGTCGTCACCGAGAATTGCATCACTGACTGCCCGTGCCGCTGCCAGGGTTGGCAGCACGCCATGGCCGGAGAAACCTTGCAGCCAGTAGCGTTGGCCCTCGCGGCCGACGTCCGGGGTGCGCTGGATACTGCAGTCGATATGGCCGCCCCAGGCATAGTCGATGGCCACCCCGGCCAGTTGCGGGAAGACGCGCTCCAGGTAGGGCCGGGTGGCGCTGGCAACGTCCTTGGGGATGCCGCCCAGGTAGGTACAGCCGCCACCGAACAGCAGGCGGTGGTCCGGCGTAAGGCGGAAGTAGTCGGGTACGAACTGGTTGTCGATCACGCAGCTGTTGCGCGGTAGCAGCGAACGGGCGAAGTCGGCGTCCAGTGGTGCGGTGGCCACCTGGTAGGAGCCGACGGGTAACAGGCGGCGAGACAGGCTGCGGTCGAGGCGGTCGATGTAGGCGTTGCAGGCCAGCACCAACACATTGCAGCGCACTTCGCCCTTGTCGGTTCGGGCAACGTAGCCATCGCCTGCCTGCTGGTAGCCGAGTACCTGGCTTTGTTCGTAGATATGGCCGCCAGCGGCTTCGATGGTGCTGGCCAGGCCTTGTGCCAGCTTCAGCGGGTTGAGGTGGGCGCCTTTGGCGTCATACAGCGCGGCCTGATAGCGCGGGCTGTCGATCCATTGCGGCAGCTCTTCACGGCCGATCAGGCGCAGGGCGTCGTAGCCCCATTTGTGTTCAGCCTCGTGCAGGGCTTCTTCAAGCAGTTTCACCCGGCGCGGTAGCACGGCGGTCCATAGGCTGCCCAGCCGGTAATCGACATCGAAGCCGTGGCGCTGGGGGAGGTCGCGCATTTCGTCAGCGGCCCAGCACATGCTGGCCCACAGCCGTTGGGTGCGTTCGATGCCCAAGGCCTTTTCCAGCGGCGGCATATCGCACGACCAGCCCAGTAGCGCCTGGCCGCCGTTGCGCCCGGAGGCGGCCCAGGCCACGCGGCTTGCTTCCAGCAGCGTCACGCGCTTGCCCGCCTGGGTAAGGCGCAGGGCGGTGTGCAGGCCGCTGAAACCGGCGCCGATGATCAGCACATCGGTGTCGTGGCTGCCTTGTAGCGTTGGGCGTAGGGGGATGTTGGCGGGGTAGGTCTGGGCGTAGTAGCTGGCGACGTGCTGGGCGGACTGTTTGAACATGCAAAGACCTCGTGAAAATTATTGTGATTATTTTCATGAAAACTTAGCAGGTAAAATTCACGGTGCCAATGTGTCGGGCGGGTTTTAGGGTTTTCCTGTTATTAATGTGCTGCTTGAGCTGGCCCTATCGCCGGCAAGCCAGCTCCCACAAGTACCCCGCTGGTTTCAGAGCCTGTGCACGACTTGTGGGAGCTGGCTTGCCGGCGATAGGGCCAGTAATGACAGTGCATAAGCTTCAGGTTGAAGCCTTTCTCCGAGGCTGACGCGGCTTGCTGGCGGCCGACTTGCTGCCAGCCGTTTTGCTTTTCCCGCCACTGCGCCGCTTCTTCTTCCAAGGCGGTGCCGCCCCGGCAGCCGGCCCGGTGATGGTCATGCGCATGCCGCTGCAGCGCTCGACCAGCTTGCCCATCCACGCCGACTGCCGCGAAACGAACTCTTCCAGGCTCATTTCGCCACTTTGCACCATGTCCAGCGCCTGCTCCCAGATTGCCGTTGTGCCAGGGTCGGCAATGGCTTTCGGCACCGCATCGATCAGGCTGAACGCCGCCGGTGTGGCCGACAGCGCCTTGCCGTTCTTCACCAGGTAGCCGCGGTCGAGCAGGCCCTGGATGATGCTGGCGCGGGTGGCTTCGGTGCCGATGCCGGTGGTTTCCTTCAGCTTCTGTTTCAACCGTGGGTCGTCCACCAGCTTGGCCACGTTTTTCATGGCCTTGATCAGGTCGCCTTCGGTGAACGGCTTGGGGGGTTGAGTCCACAGGTCTTTCAGTTGCAGACCTTGTACGTTGCAGTCCTGGCCTTCGCGCAGCGCTGGCAGCACCTGGGCGGGTGGCGCCTCGCGGCCCTTGGCCGGGGTCAAAGCCTCAGGCAGGGCGCGGCGCCAGCCCGGCTCGACAATCTGCTTGCCCACCGCACGCAGGGCATGGCCGGCACAGTCGAAGTCGGCCTGGGTGCGGTCGTACTCATGGTTGGGCAGGAACTGCGCCAGGTAGCGGGCGCGGATCAGGGTATACACCGCCTTGTGCTTGGCCGGCAGGCGCGACGGGTCACTGGCGGCGGCGGTGGGGATGATGCCGTGGTGGGCGCTGACCTTGGCATCGTTCCATGCCCGCGAGCGGCGTTGCGGCTCCAGGTAGGGCTGTAGAGGCGCCAGGCTGGCATCGGCCCGTTGCAAGGCAGCGAGGATGGCCGGCGCTTCGGCGTGCTGGCTTTGCGGCAGGTAGCCGCAGTCGCTGCGCGGGTAGGTGATCAGCTTGTGGGTTTCGTACAGGGCCTGGGCGATGTCGAGGGTTTCCTGGGCGCCGAGGCCGAACTTTTTCGAGCACAGCTCCTGCAGGGTGCCGAGGTCGAAGGGGAGTGGTGCGGCTTCACGCACGCGCTCGGTGGCAACCTTGACGGCGCGGGCCGTGCCGGCATTGCCGATGTCGGTGGCCGCTTGTTGTGCCAAGGCTTGCTTCAGGCAGCGGCCTTGGTCGTCGCAGGCGTCCTCGGGGGCGCGCCATTGGGCATTGAAGTGTTGGCCGGCGTGTTCCAGTTGCACATCGATGGCCCAGAACGGCACGGGCACGAAGTCGGCGATGCTGCGGTCGCGGTCGACCACCAGGCGCAAGGTGGGCGTTTGCACCCGGCCCACCGGCAACACGCCCTGGTAGCCGGATTGGCGGCCCAGCAGGGTGAACAGCCGGCTCATGTTCATGCCGATCAGCCAGTCGGCGCGCGAGCGGCCCAGTGCCGAGTGGTACAGGTTGAAGGTTTCGTGGCCGGGCAGCAGGCGGGCCAAGGCCTTGCGGATGGACGCGTCGTCCAGTGCCGACAGCCACAGGCGTTGCACCGGGCCGCGATAGCGGCAATGTTCGACCAGTTCGCGGGCGATCATTTCGCCTTCGCGGTCGGCGTCGGTGGCGATCACCAGTTCCCGCGCTTCGCCAAGCAGGCGTTTGACCGCCTTGAACTGGCTGGCGGTCTTGGGCTTGACCAGCATCTTCCACTTGTCCGGGATGATCGGCAGGTCGGCCAGGTTCCAGCGCTTGTAGCGTTCGTCGTAGCTGTCGGGCGGGGCGGTTTCCAGCAGGTGGCCGATGCACCAGGTGACGCAGACGTCGGTGCCTTGCCAGCAGCCGTCGCCCTTGCGGTTGGCGCCGAGCACTTTGGCGATGTCTTTTGCCTGGGAGGGTTTTTCGCAGAGGAACAGGCGCATGGCCGGGAACGCTTCATCGGGGATGATGGGCACTAGGATGCGCAAGCGGGGGCGCGGAGGCAAGTTTTATCTGGATGGATGTACAGGTTTTTGTCAATGAGCGTGTCATTGACCTGTGCCGGCCTCTTCGCGGGCAAGCCCGCTCCCACAGGGATCGCACAGCATTTGAAATCTGTGCAGCTCCTGTGGGAGCGGGCTCGCCCGCGAAAGGGCCGGTGCAGGTTATGGATCAGACGCGCGAGTCGCGCACCATGTCCACGTGCGGGATACCGGCTTCGAGGAATTCCTCGCTGACTACGCGAAAGCCCAGGCGCTCGTAGAACGGCGTGGCATGCACCTGAGCGCTGAGCATCTGCTGCTTCAGGTCGCGGTTCTGCGCTTCGACGATGACTGCGTTCATCAGCGCGTCACCCACTTTCAAGCCGCGCCAGTCCTTCAGCACCGATACCCGGCCGATAGTCCCGTCTGGCAGCAGGCGGGCAGTGCCGATCGGGTAGTCGCCTTCCAGGGCCAGGAAGTGTGCCGCGGTCGGGTCATCCGAGTCCCACTCCAGCTCCGGCGGTACATGCTGTTCGGCAATGAACACCGCCTCACGGATACGGCGAATGTCGGCGTTGTCTTTGTGCCAGTCGGCGAGGCGAACGCTGATCTTATTCATTGGCGAATCCCAGGCTTCCTTGTTTGACCAGCTGCTGTACCAGCATAAGGCCATCTTCGTCTTGCAGCCAGTCTGCCAGGTTGTCGATATGCAGGGCATCGGCCGCGCACACCAGCTTCAGCAGCTCGCGCAGTTTGCCCGGCAGCGGGCAGCTGCGGCCGCTGGCGAACAGCAGCAGGTCGTCTTCGAATTCGGACCAGGCCAGGCGTGCGCTTGGGTTGCGGATCAGGATGGCGCCTTGTTCCAGGGCATCGATCAGCTCTTCTTCGCTCAGCTCTTCGCCAACGATCTGCTCGGGGTAACGCGGCTCGGTCATGAACTGACCGAACCAGGTCAGCAGCAGGTCCTTGTCGTTCATGTGCTTGTCGAGCAGCGCCTTGAGGCGGTCGAGGGCGTCGTGCTGGATCTGGTGCGGGTCGCTGGCCGGCTGGGCGTCGGCATCGCTGTAGCGCTCTTCGTCAGGCAGGAACTGGCCCAGGAAGTCGGTGAAGTGGGTCAGCACTTCGGCGGCGCTTGGGGCGCGGAAGCCGACCGAGTAGGTCAGGCAGTCGTCCACGGCCACGCCGTAGTGGGCAAGGCGCGGAGGCAGGTAGAGCATGTCGCCCGGCTCCAGGGTCCACTCGTCGCTCTGTTCGAAGTCAGCGAGGATGCGCAGGTCGGCGTGGTCGATCAGCGGGCTGTCGCTGTTGCACATCTGGCCGACTTTCCAGTTGCGCTTGCCGTCGCCTTGCAGCAGGAACACGTCGTAGTTGTCGAAGTGCGGGCCAACGCTGCCACCCGGGGCGGCGAAGCTGATCATCACGTCATCGATACGCCAGCTGGGCAGGAAGCGGAAGTTTTCCAGCAGTTCGGCCACTTCCGGGACAAACTGGTCCACGGCTTGTACCAGCAGGGTCCAGTCTTTTTCTGGCAGCTCGGCGAAGGTGTCTTCGTTGAACGGGCCGCGGCGCAGCTCCCACGGGTGGGCGCCGTGCTCCAGCACGATACGCGACTCGACTTCGTCTTCCAGGGCCAGGCCGGCCAGTTCGTCGGGGTCGATGGGGCTGATGAAGTCCGGGAAGGCCTGGCGCACCAGCAGCGGCTTCTTCTGCCAGTAGTCGCGCATGAATTCGCGGGCCGAGATGCCGCCGAGCAGCTGCAGTGGAGTATCAGGATTCATGTTCAACCTATTGAAAAAACGTAATTTTCGTACGGGAATAAAAACGCCCGGCCAGGCCGGGCGTTGTACGCGACGGTCAGCTTAGATGCGTTTGGCCTGCGCTGCCGCGTTACCGATGTAGGTAGCGGGGGTCAGCAGCTTGAGCTCGGCCTTGGCGTCGGCTGGCATGTCCAGGCCGTCGATGAAGGTCAGCAGCGCGTCCGGGGTGATGCCCTTGCCACGGGTCAGCTCTTTGAGCTTCTCGTAGGGGTTCTCGATGTTGAAGCGGCGCATCACGGTCTGGATCGGCTCGGCCAGCACTTCCCAGCAGGCGTCCAGGTCGGCGGCGATGCGGGCTTCGTTCACTTCCAGCTTGCCGATGCCTTTCAGGCTGGCTTCGTAGGCGATGACGCTGTGGGCAAAGCCCACGCCCAGGTTACGCAGCACGGTGGAGTCGGTCAGGTCACGCTGCCAGCGCGAGATCGGCAGCTTGCTGGCCAGGTGCTGGAACAGCGCGTTGGCGATACCCAGGTTGCCTTCGGAGTTTTCGAAGTCGATCGGGTTGACCTTGTGCGGCATGGTCGACGAGCCGATTTCGCCAGCGACAGTCTTCTGCTTGAAGTAGCCCAGCGAGATGTAGCCCCACACATCGCGGTCGAAGTCGATCAGGATGGTGTTGAAGCGGGCAATGGCGTCGAACAGCTCGGCGATGTAGTCGTGCGGCTCGATCTGGGTGGTGTACGGGTTGAACTGCAGGCCCAGCTCGTCTTCGATGAAGGCGCGGGCGTTCTGCTCCCAGTCGATCTGCGAGTAGGCCGACAGGTGGGCGTTGTAGTTGCCCACGGCGCCGTTGATCTTGCCCAGCAGCGGCACGGCGGCAACCTGGGCGATCTGGCGCTCCAGGCGGTACACGACGTTGGCCAGTTCTTTGCCCAGGGTAGTCGGCGAGGCTGGCTGGCCGTGGGTGCGCGACAGCATCGGCACGTCGGCGTGGGCGTGGGCCAGGGCACGGATGGCGTCGGCGATCTGGCGCATCAGCGGCAGCAGCACGTCGTCACGGCCGGCGCGCAGCATCAGGGCGTGGGACAGGTTGTTGATGTCCTCGCTGGTGCAGGCGAAGTGGATGAATTCGCTGACCTTGGCCAGCTCAGGCAGCTTGGCGGCCTGCTCCTTGAGGAGGTATTCGATCGCCTTGACGTCGTGGTTGGTGGTGCGCTCGATTTCCTTGACGCGCTCGGCGTGCTCAAGCTTGAAATCGGTGGCCAGGCTGTCCAGCAGGGCGTTGGCTTCGGCGGAGAACGCCGGTACTTCGCCGATCTGCGGGTGGGCGGCCAGGCGCTGCAGCCAGCGCACTTCGACCAGGGCGCGGAAACGGATCAGGCCGAATTCGCTGAAAATGGGGCGCAAGGCCTGGGTTTTGCCGGCATAACGGCCGTCTACAGGGGAAACCGCAGTGAGCGAAGAAAGCTGCATGGGGTGTTCTCGGACAGTCAGGCTTTTGGAAGGGCGCATATCATACATGAAAATTGCGCCCGAGTCGGGTGGCTGACCAAAGGTCGGGCCTATAAAAGCGTCTTCAGGAAGGCGAACGCATCATGTCGTACAGTTCGTTCAGCAGCTTGCGCCGGCTGAACACCAGCTGCCAGCGGTGCCCGCCCAGCTGGCGCCACAGGCGCGCGGCGCGGATACCGGCCAGCAGCAGGGCACGGATCTTGGAAGCGTTGCTGGCCTGCTGCAGGAAACGCATGTCGCCATGCACCTGGATGCGCTGGCGCAAGGTGCTGAGCGTGTCCTGATACAAGGCTCCGCTGGAAGCGATGACGTTTTCATGAACCAGGCCGAAATGCTCGGCCTGGGACTGGATTTGCGGCAAGCGGTTGCCGATGGTGTCGAGCAGGTCGCCACGCTTGTTCAGCTGGCGCTCCAGGCCCAGCATCGACAGGGCATAGCGCAGCGGCTCGCGCTGCAGGCTGCTGGGGTCGCGCTCCAGGGCGCCTGCCAGTGCACGGTAGCCGTCGCGCAGGTTCAGGTCGTCGCCACCGAACACCTCCAGGGTGTCCTTGGGGTCGCGGACCAGCAGGCTGCCGAGCATGCAGCCAATGTTGGCCTCACTGGCCTGGCCGGTGCGGGCGATACGGTCAACCAGCACGGCGGCCTGGAATACACCGCCCAGGGCAATCAATTGCTCCTGCAGGTTGCTCATGCGCGCGGGCTCCACGGCTCGGCGGCTTCGATCACGCCGCCGCCCAGGCACACTTCGCCGTCGTAGAACACCACCGACTGGCCCGGGGTGACGGCGCGCTGCGGCTCGTCGAACACGGCGCGGTAGCCGGTTTCGGTCAGCTCAAGGGTACATTGCTGGTCGCTCTGGCGGTAACGCACCTTGGCAGTCAGCTGGCGTGGGCGGCTGAGGTCGATCGGGTTGACCCAGAAGATTTCCGATGCGAGCAGGGCGCGGGAGAACAGCCATGGGTGTTCGTTGCCCTGGCCGACCACCAGCACGTTGCGGGTCAGGTCCTTGTGCAGCACGTACCACGGCTCGTCACCGGCATCTTTCAGGCCACCAATCCCCAGGCCCTGGCGCTGGCCGATGGTGTGGTACATCAGGCCATGGTGGCGGCCGATCACTTCACCTTCGGTGGTTTCGATGTCGCCTGGCTGGGCTGGCAGGTACTGCTTGAGGAAGTCGCTGAAACGGCGCTCGCCAATGAAGCAGATGCCGGTGGAGTCCTTTTTCTTGGCGGTGGCCAGGCCGTGCTTTTCGGCGATGGCGCGCACCTCGGGCTTTTCCAGCTCGCCGACCGGGAACAGGGTGCGGGCGATTTCCTTGCCGCCGACGGCGTGCAGGAAGTAGCTCTGGTCCTTGTTCGGGTCCAGGCCCTTGAGCAGTTCGGTGAGCTCACCGGTGTCGCGGCGGCGTACGTAGTGGCCGGTTGCGATCAGGTCGGCACCCAGCGACAGGGCGTAGTCGAGAAACGCCTTGAACTTGATTTCGCGGTTGCAGAGGATGTCCGGGTTGGGCGTGCGGCCAGCCTTGTATTCTTCAAGGAAGTGTTCGAACACGTTGTCCCAGTATTCGGCGGCGAAGTTGGCGGTGTGCAGCTTGATGCCGATGCGGTCGCACACGGCCTGGGCGTCGGCCAGGTCTTCGCGGGCGGTGCAGTATTCGGTGCCGTCGTCTTCTTCCCAGTTCTTCATGAACAGCCCTTCCACCTGGTAGCCCTGCTCCATGAGCAGAAGGGCGGAGACGGAAGAGTCCACGCCGCCGGACATGCCGACGATGACGCGGGTCTTGGCGGGGTCTTTGAGTGCTGGGCTGGTCATGGGTACCGGTGTGTATCAGAGGGGAAAAACGCCGATTCTATCAAACCCGCGACGTTGCGTCAGTCGCGTAGCAGTTCGAGGCTGTGCAAGGGGCCTTTGAGGTAGTCGTCGAGGCAGCGCGGCACCAGCTCGCTGCGCCAGCGGGTGGGGTCGGCCAGCAGCTCGTCGCGGGTCAGCCACACGGCGCGGACGATGTCGCTGTCCAGGGCCAGGTCGGCGTGGTGGCGTACGGGGCGGGCGGCGAAGCAGATGCGCTGGTAGGTCACGCCGTTGCTGGGGGCGGTGTAGAGGTAGATGCCGACCACGCCGGTGAGCTCCACTTCCCAGGCGGTTTCTTCCAGGGTTTCGCGCAGGGCGGCCTGGGGCAGGGTCTCGTTGGGTTCGAGGTGGCCGGCGGGTTGGTTGAAGACGTGCTGGTTGGCTTTGAACTCTTCGACGAAGAGGAACTTGCCTTCGTGCTCGACGATGGTGGCGACGGTGATGTGGGGTTGCCAGGTCATTGGTAAGTCCTTGTAGATTGCCGGGACCGCTGTGCGGTCCATCGCCGGCAAGCCAGCTCCCACAGGTACGGTGCAAGGCCTAAGGCATTCACAATACCTGTGGGAGCTGGCTTGCCGGCGATGGGCTGCACAGCAGCCCCAATCCCAGAAAGCACAAACCCCGGTGCGTGGCCGGGGTTTGGGCTGTTACTTCAAGCGAACCTTACAGTGCGGCAATGGCGCTGTTCAGGGTCTGGCTTGGGCGCATCACCTTGGCGGTCAGCTCGGCATCCGGGGCGTAGTAGCCACCGATGTCGGCTGGCTTGCCCTGAACGGCGTTGAGCTCGGCGACGATAGTCTCCTCGTTCTCGGTCAGGGTTTTTGCCAGCGGGGCGAAGCGGGCCTGCAGGGCAGCGTCGTCAGCCTGGGCAGCCAGGGCCTGGGCCCAGTACAGGGTCAGGTAGAAGTGGCTGCCGCGGTTGTCGATACCACCGACTTTGCGCGAAGGCGACTTGTTGGTGTCGAGGAACTTGCCGGTAGCCTGGTCCAGGGTGTTGGCCAGAACCTTGGCACGCGGGTTGTCGTAGGTGTTGCCCAGGTGCTCCAGGGAAGCGGCCAGGGCCAGGAATTCACCCAGCGAGTCCCAACGCAGGAAGTTCTCTTCAACCAGCTGCTGCACGTGCTTCGGAGCCGAACCGCCGGCGCCGGTTTCGAACAGGCCACCGCCGTTCATCAGCGGCACGATCGACAGCATCTTGGCGCTGGTGCCCAGCTCCATGATCGGGAACAGGTCGGTCAGGTAGTCGCGCAGCACGTTGCCGGTCACCGAGATGGTGTCCTTGCCTTCGCGGATGCGGGCCAGGGAGAACTTGATGGCGTCGACCGGGGCCAGAACGCGGATGTCCAGGCCGGTGGTGTCGTGATCCTTCAGGTACTTTTGTACCTTCTCGATCATCACGCCGTCGTGGGCGCGGGCCGGGTCCAGCCAGAACACCGCAGGGGTGTTGCTCAGGCGGGCACGGTTGACGGCCAGCTTGACCCAGTCCTGGATCGGCGCGTCTTTGGTCTGGCACATGCGGAAGATGTCACCGGCTTCGACGTTCTGCTCCAGCACGACGTTGCCCTTGCCATCGACCACACGGACCACGCCGTCGGCCTTGATCTGGAAGGTCTTGTCGTGGGAACCGTACTCTTCGGCCTTTTGTGCCATCAGGCCAACGTTCGGCACGCTGCCCATGGTGGTTGGGTCGAAGGCGCCGTTTTTCTTGCAGTCTTCGATGGTGGCCTGGTAGATGCCAGCGTAGCAACGGTCCGGGATCACGGCCTTGGCGTCTTGCAGTTCGCCAGCGGTGTTCCACATCTTGCCCGAGTCACGGATCATGGCCGGCATCGAGGCGTCGACAATGACGTCGCTCGGTACGTGCAAGTTGGTGATGCCTTTGTCGGAGTTGACCATGGCCAGGGCTGGGCGCTCGGCGTACAGGGCCTGGATGTCGGCTTCGATTTCGGCCTGCTTGTCGGCTGGCAGGTCCTTGATGCGGGCGTACAGGTCGCCGATGCCGTTGTTGGCGTTGAAGCCTACTTCAGCCAGTGCGGCGGCGTGCTTGGCCAGCACGTCGTTGTAGAACTCTTCGACGATGACGCCGAACATGATCGGGTCGGAAACCTTCATCATGGTGGCTTTCAGGTGCACCGACAGCAGCACGCCGGAGGCCTTGGCATCGGCGATCTGCTCGGCGATGAAGGCTTTCAGGGCCTTGCGGCTCATGGTGGCGCAGTCGATCACTTCAGCAGCTTTGACGGCGGTCTTTTCTTTCAGCACGGTGGTGCTGCCGTCTTTGGCAACCAGCTCGATGCGCAGGCTGTCGTCAGCTTCGATCAGGGCAGCTTTTTCGCTGCCGTAGAAGTCGCCCTGGGTCATGTGGGCAACGTGCGACTGGGAGTCGGCGGCCCAGGCGCCCATTTTGTGCGGGTGCTTGCGAGCGTAGTTCTTCACCGACAGCGGCGCGCGGCGGTCGGAGTTGCCTTCGCGCAGTACCGGGTTCACGGCGGAACCCTTGATGCGGTCGTAGCGGGCGCGGGACTCTTTTTCTTCCGCGGTGGCCGGCTCGTCGGCGTAGTCAGGGATGTTGAAGCCCTTACCTTGCAGTTCCTTGATCGCGGCTTTGAGCTGCGGTACCGAGGCGCTGATGTTCGGCAGCTTGATGATGTTGGCTTCAGGGGTGGTAGCCAGCTGGCCCAGTTCCGCCAGGTGATCGCCTACTTGCTTCTCTGCGCCCAGTTGCTCCGGGAAGGCGGCAAGGATACGGCCGGCCAGGGAGATGTCGCGGGTTTCGACGGCGATGTCAGCCGAAGCGGTGAAGGCTTCGATGATCGGCAGCAGCGAGTAAGTGGCGAGGGCGGGGGCTTCGTCGGTGAAGGTATAGATGATCTTGGAACGGGTGGGCATGCGGGTTAACTCTCTGTGTGCTGAGCGTGCTCGAGTCTCGTGGTGCGCAGGGTAGGCGCATCGCCCTGGCAACGCCATGAGCGGAAAGTCGAGAGGCTGCGAGCGGTGATGGTGGATGCATCAGTCGAGCGTCAAGTGCTGAACTGCGGTAACAGCCCAGGCTTTACGGCCATTCATGGCCTAGGGCGGTCCGCATTTTCCTGGGATTCGCCCCGATGACCCTTCGGTCGCGGCGGAGTATACCAAACCATTCGGGCTAATCAGCAAGGCCAAGTGATATCGGCCCATTTATAAGACCAAAGACTAAGCGGCAATGTGGCGGGTTGTCGCATGCCTTGCAGGTCGGCAGATGTGGTTTAGGCTCATTGCATCGCATGATGTCCAAACCACACCCGACAGCGGAGTAGTGCAAGCATGGGATACCAGAAAATCAAGGTTCCGACCGACGGCACCAAGATCACCGTCAATGCAGACCATTCGCTTAACGTGCCTGACCACCCGATCATTCCTTACATTGAGGGTGACGGGATCGGCGTCGATGTTTCGCCTGTGATGATCAAGGTGGTCGATGCCGCCGTGCAGAAGGCCTACGGCGGCAAGCGCAAGATTGCCTGGATGGAGGTGTACGCCGGCGAGAAGGCCACCCAGGTGTACGACCAGGACACCTGGCTGCCTCAGGAAACCCTCGACGCCGTGCGTGATTACGTGGTGTCGATCAAGGGCCCGTTGACCACCCCGGTGGGTGGCGGCATCCGCTCGCTCAACGTGGCCCTGCGCCAGCAACTGGACCTGTATGTGTGCCTGCGGCCGGTGCTGTGGTTCCAGGGTGTACCGAGCCCGGTGAAAAAGCCTGGCGACGTCGACATGGTGATCTTCCGTGAGAACTCCGAGGACATCTATGCCGGCATCGAGTGGAAGGCCGGCTCGCCCGAGGCCAACAAGGTGATCAAGTTCCTCAAGGAGGAAATGGGCGTCACCAAGATCCGCTTCGACCAGGACTGCGGCATTGGCGTGAAGCCGGTCTCGAAAGAAGGCACCAAGCGCCTGGTGCGCAAGGCGCTGCAATACGTGGTGGACAATGACCGCGAGTCGCTGACCCTGGTACACAAAGGCAACATCATGAAGTTCACCGAAGGTGCCTTCAAAGACTGGGGGTACGAAGTGGCCCGGGATGAGTTTGGTGCCGAACTGCTCGATGGCGGCCCGTGGATGAAGTTCAAGAACCCCAAGACCGGCCGCGAGGTGATTGTCAAAGACGCCATCGCCGACGCCATGTTGCAGCAAATTCTGCTGCGCCCGGCCGAGTACGACGTGATCGCCACCCTCAACCTCAACGGTGACTACCTGTCCGACGCCCTGGCGGCGGAGGTGGGCGGTATCGGCATCGCACCGGGCGCCAACCTGTCCGACACCGTGGCCATGTTCGAGGCCACCCATGGCACCGCGCCCAAGTATGCGGGGCAAGACAAGGTCAACCCGGGGTCGGTCATTCTCTCGGCGGAGATGATGCTGCGGCACATGGGTTGGACCGAGGCGGCCGACCTGATCATCAAGGGCACCAATGGCGCGATTGCGGCCAAGACCGTGACCTACGACTTCGAGCGGCTGATGGACGGCGCCACGCTGGTCGGCAGTTCAGGTTTTGGTGATGCAATGATCAAGCATATGTAAGGCAAGAGAAAACCGGTCGCCTGGGTAAAGGGGCGACCGGTTTTTTCGTATTACGACACGGGGCGGCGATCAGGCGCGCACGGTTTCGCTCGCGGTCTGGCCTTGGGCCTTGGCAGCCGCAGCGGCAGCGGCGTCCATTATCTTGACCGCGTGCAGGCCTTTGGGGCCCTGGATGATTTCGAATTCCACGGCCTGGCCCGCCTTCAGTGTCTTGTATCCGTCCATCTGGATGGCCGAGTAATGAGCGAAAAGGTCATCGGATTTACCTTCCTCGTTGATGAATCCGTAGCCCTTGGCATTGTTGAACCACTTGACTTTACCGCTTGCCATCCCTATGTCCCTCTGCAAAGGACTCCATCACTGGAGTATCATCCACTTCATCCGCATACGAACCATGCGAAAAATCTGGTTGACTGCGCGGATCTTTATCGACCACGGTGGGTTCTTATTGGTTGTAACACCGTTTTGCCGATAGTCAAGGTCGCCCGGCGCCTGCGCCGTTCGTGGCCTGTGCGGTCAACCCACAACCTTAACCTGACGCTCATGATGAAATTCTTTCCATGCATGCACCTAGTGAGATTCGACTAACATTCAATCAGGATCGCCCGCAATCGAATGAGGACGACGGCTCAGGTCTTGCAGTTCAGGAAGCCAAGCCGATCCTGCAGGCGCCACCGATGTACAAGGTGGTTTTGTTCAACGATGACTACACGCCGATGGATTTCGTCGTCGAAGTGCTCGAGACGTTCTTTAATCTGAACCGCGAGCTGGCGACCAAGATCATGCTGACCGTCCATACCGAAGGGCGGGCAGTGTGCGGATTGTTTACCCGTGACATCGCCGAAACAAAGGCTATGCAGGTCAACCAATACGCCAGGGAAAGCCAGCATCCGCTACTCTGTGAAATCGAGAAGGACGGTTAATCGCCGACCACTTGGGTATGAGGTGAAGCTATGTTAAACCGCGAGCTCGAAGTCACCCTCAATCTTGCCTTCAAGGAGGCCCGTTCGAAGCGTCATGAGTTCATGACCGTCGAACATCTGCTGCTGGCACTCCTTGACAATGAGGCTGCCGCGACCGTTCTGCGCGCCTGTGGCGCCAATCTCGACAAGCTCAAGCACGACCTGCAAGAGTTCATCGATTCCACTACGCCGCTGATTCCTGTCAACGACGAAGACCGTGAAACCCAGCCGACCCTGGGCTTCCAGCGGGTGCTGCAGCGTGCCGTGTTCCACGTGCAAAGCTCCAGCAAGCGCGAAGTGACCGGCGCCAACGTGCTGGTGGCGATCTTCAGCGAACAGGAAAGCCAGGCTGTGTTCCTGCTGAAACAGCAGAGCGTGGCGCGCATCGACGTGGTCAACTATATCGCCCATGGCATCTCCAAGGTGCCGGGGCATGGTTCGCAATCTGAAAGCGACCAGGACATGCAGGACGAAGAGGGTGGCGAAACCTCCTCTTCGAGCAACCCGCTGGACGCCTATGCCAGCAACCTGAACGAGCTGGCCCGTGCCGGCCGTATCGACCCGCTGGTGGGCCGCGAGCAGGAAGTGGAGCGCGTGGCGCAAATCCTGGCGCGCCGGCGCAAGAACAACCCGTTGCTGGTGGGTGAGGCGGGCGTCGGCAAGACGGCTATCGCCGAAGGCCTGGCCAAGCGCATTGTCGATGGCCAGGTGCCCGACCTGCTGGCCCAAAGCGTGGTGTATTCCCTTGACCTGGGCGCGCTGTTGGCCGGTACCAAATACCGCGGCGACTTCGAGAAGCGCTTCAAGGCGCTGCTCGGCGAGCTGCGCAAGCGCCCACAGGCGATCCTGTTCATCGACGAAATTCACACCATCATCGGTGCCGGTGCGGCATCGGGTGGGGTGATGGATGCCTCCAACCTGCTCAAGCCACTGCTGTCGTCGGGTGAGATCCGTTGCATCGGCTCGACCACGTTCCAGGAATTCCGCGGCATCTTCGAGAAGGACCGTGCCCTGGCGCGTCGCTTCCAGAAGGTGGATGTCAGCGAGCCGTCGGTCGAAGACACCGTGGGCATCCTGCGCGGCCTGAAAGGGCGCTTCGAGAGCCACCACAACATCGAGTACAGCGACGAAGCCCTGCGCGCCGCCGCCGAACTGGCCTCGCGCTACATCAATGACCGGCACATGCCGGACAAGGCCATCGATGTGATCGACGAAGCCGGTGCCTACCAGCGCCTGCAGCCGGAAGCCATGCGCGTCAAACGCATCGATGTGCCTCAAGTCGAGGACATCGTCGCCAAGATCGCGCGGATTCCGCCAAAGCACGTCACCAGCTCCGACAAGGAGCTGCTGCGTAACCTTGAACGTGACCTGAAGCTGACCGTGTTCGGCCAGGACCAGGCCATCGACTCGCTGTCTACGGCCATCAAGCTGTCCCGTGCTGGCCTGAAGTCGCCAGACAAGCCTGTCGGTTCGTTCCTGTTCGCCGGCCCTACCGGCGTCGGCAAGACCGAAGCGGCGCGGCAGCTGGCCAAGGCGCTGGGCGTGGAGCTGGTGCGGTTCGACATGTCCGAGTACATGGAGCGTCACACCGTGTCGCGCCTGATCGGTGCGCCTCCTGGTTACGTAGGGTTCGACCAGGGTGGCTTGCTGACCGAGGCGATTACCAAGCAACCACACTGCGTATTGCTGCTCGACGAAATCGAGAAGGCCCACCCGGAAGTCTTCAACCTGCTGCTGCAGGTGATGGACCACGGTACGCTGACCGACAACAACGGGCGCAAGGCCGACTTCCGTAACGTGATCCTGATCATGACCACCAACGCGGGTGCAGAAACGGCAGCGCGGGCCTCGATCGGCTTCACCCATCAGGACCACGCGTCCGATGCCATGGAAGTGATCCGCAAGAGCTTCACGCCAGAGTTCCGCAACCGTCTGGATACCATTATCCAGTTTGGTCGCCTGAGCACCGAGACGATCAAGAGCATCGTCGACAAGTTCCTTATCGAACTGCAGGCGCAGCTGGAAGACAAGCGTGTGCTGCTGGAAGTCAGTGATGCGGCGCGCGGCTGGCTGGCGGTGTCGGGCTACGACGTGCAGATGGGTGCGCGGCCGATGGCGCGGCTGATCCAGGACAAGATCAAGCGGCCGCTGGCCGAGGAGATCCTGTTTGGCGAACTGGCCGAGCATGGTGGCGTGGTGCACGTCGACCTGCGCGATGGCGAACTGGTGTTCGACTTCGAGACCACGGCTGAGGTTGCCTGATATAGGGGGCCGCTTTGCGGCCCTTCGCGGGCACGCCCGCTCCCACAGGAGGATAGCTATAACCTGTGGGAGCGGGCGTGCCCGCGAAGGGCTGCAAAGCAGCCCCTACAATATGGCAGACACAAAAAAGCCCGGCACATGGCCGGGCTTTTTCATGGCTTGAGCTTAGCGCGCACGGTAGGTGATGCGGCCCTTGCTCAGGTCGTATGGCGTCAGTTCGACGCGGACCTTGTCGCCAGTGAGAATACGGATGTAGTTCTTGCGCATCTTTCCGGAGATGTGCGCGGTTACGACGTGCCCGTTTTCCAACTCCACGCGGAACATGGTGTTGGGCAGGGTGTCGACGACAGTACCTTCCATTTCGAAGCTGTCTTCTTTCGACATGCAGTAGAGCCCTCGGATCCAGTGTTGGCCCGACGCATATCCGCACCGGGCAAAAAAGTGGCGTGGATTATGCCCGAAAACTGTGTGTCAAGCCAATGCTTTCAGTTGAGGGTGACCCAGCGCTGGTTTATCAGCAATTCGATGGGCCGATACTGCGTCTTGTAGTTCATTTTCTTGCAGTTCTTGATCCAGTAACCCAGGTATACCGCCTCCAGGTCCTGGCGCAGGGCTTCGGTGATTTGCCACAGGATGGCAAAGCGGCCCAGGCTGCGTCGCTCTTCGTCCGGTTCGTAGAAGGTGTACACCGCCGACAGGCCGTTGGGCAGCAGGTCGCACACGGCCACTGCCATCAAGCGGCCTTCCAGGCGGAACTCGTAAAACCAGCAGAACGGCAGGTCGCGCACCAGAAAGGTGGAAAACTGGTCGCGGCTGGGCGGGTACATGTCACCGTCGGCGTGGCGTGTTTCGATATAGCGCCGGTACAGCTCGAAATACTCTTCCTTGAAGGTTGGGCGCGCCGCCGTCACGGTCAGGTCGGCATTGCGCTTGAGGATGCGCCGTTGCTGGCGGTTGGGGATAAAGCGCGCCGCCGGGATGCGTGCCGGCACGCAGGCGTTGCAGTTCTGGCAGTGCGGGCGGTACAGATGGTCGCCACTGCGGCGGAAGCCCATTTCCGACAGGTCGGCGTACACGTTCACGTCCATCGGCTGGCTGGGGTCGAGGAACAGCGTGGTGGCCTGCTCCTCGGGCAGGTAGCTGCAGGAGTGGGGCTGAGTGGCATAAAACTTCAACCGCGCCAACTCTGTCATGATCAACCCCCTCGGTGAGACTTTGTTTTAAGTGTAAGCCAGCTACGGGAACTCGCCTAGGCAACCCACGTGGCGCTGTTGGGCTGGTCGAGGTGGCGTGCCAGGTAGCCAGCGAATTCGGCGCGGCTGATGGCGTGGGCGCCCAGGCTGTGCAGGTGGTTGGTGGGCATCTGGCAGTCGATCAGCACGAACCCGGCCTGACGCAGGTGGTTGACCAAGGTCACGAAGCCGACCTTGGAGGCGTTGTCGGCGCGGCTGAACATCGATTCACCGAAGAACAACTGGCCCATGGCCAGGCCGTACAGGCCGCCGACCAGTTCGCCGTCCTGGCGCACTTCCACCGAGTGGGCAATGCCGCGTCGGTGCAGTTCGCAGTAGGCGTTGCGCATGGTGTCGGTGATCCAGGTGCCGTCGGCGTAGTCGCGTGGCGCGGCGCAGGCGGCGATCACGGCCGGGAAGTCGGTGTCGAAGCTGGCCTGGTAGCGGCCTTGGCGCATCAGCTTGGCCAGCGAGCGCGACACGTGCAGCTGGTCGGGCAGCAGCACCGTGCGCGGGTCCGGTGACCACCACAGGATCGGCTGGCCATCCTGGTACCACGGGAAGCAACCGTGACGATAGGCCTGGACCAGGCGCTCGGGGGTAAGGTCGCCGCCGGCGGCCAGCAGGCCGTTGGGGTCGTGCAGGGCCTTTTCCAGGGGCGGGAAGGTCAGCGAGTCGCGGGTCAGCCAGGTGAGCATGGTCTATCGTGCGGTGGGGGAGGGGAGAGGGCAGCATGGCTTGCGCGCATGGCAGGGTCAATGGTTGTGGCTGCTTTGCGGGGGGCGAATTCAGGCAATTTCCTACACATTCATGAAACCGCAGGCACCATCCGCTACATTTGCTGTCACACCTGTGCAAAAACACAGCATAAGCCTTTGTCACAAAAGAAAATGCATGCTCAAATTGCAGGTATATGAAAGTCGCCCCCGGCCAAACCCCCATACGGCGTGCCGCCATGGCGGCTGTCGGGCAGTAATGTTAAAAGTAGTGGTTCATTGGCCGCACCGCCGGCCGATCACTATTGGACGCGCAGCACGCGCAGGAATAGACGCGTTTTGAAGAAATCCACCGCAACCCCAGCTCCCTTGCCCGTGCCCCTGTGGCGGCAGCAGCTGCATTATCGCCTCAAGGAAGGTGCGTTGATCGCTGTCGGCGCCCTGTGCCTGTACCTGTGGATGGCCCTGCTGACCTACGACACTTCGGACCCGGGCTTCAGCCACACCGCCACCGTCGACCAGGTGCAGAATGCCGCCGGGCGTGCCGGCGCCTACTTCGCCGATATCCTGTTCATGGTGCTGGGTTACTTCGCCTATATCTTCCCGCTGCTGCTGGCGGTGAAGACCTGGCAGATCTTCCGCGAACGCCACCAGCCGTGGGACTGGAGCGGCTGGCTGTTCTCCTGGCGGTTGATCGGCCTGGTGTTCCTGGTGTTGTCCGGGGCGGCGCTGGCGCATATCCACTTCCATCCGCCGGCGAGCTTGCCGTTCTCTGCAGGTGGCGCATTGGGCGAAAGCCTTGGTGATCTGGCGCGCAACCTGCTGAACGTGCAGGGCAGCACGCTGATGTTCATTGCCCTGTTCCTGTTCGGCCTGACGGTGTTCACCGACTTGTCGTGGTTCAAGGTGATGGACCTGACCGGCAAGATCACCCTCGACCTCTTCGAACTGGTGCAGGGCGCCGCCAACCGTTGGTGGGAAGCCCGCAACGAGCGCAAGCGCCTGGAGGCGCAACTGCGCGAGGATGAGCCGGTGGTCAAGGCCGCGCCGATGGCCGCCGAGAAGCGTGAACCGGCCAAGCCGGCGTTGCGTGAGCGTATTTTCAAGCGTGAAGAAGCGCCGGCCCCGGTCGTTGAGCCCCGTGAGCCGACGCTTGGCCGTGAGCCTGTCGTGCCACCACGTGAGGCCACCCGTGAGCCCGTAGTGCCGCGTGAAACCGTGGTCCCTCGCGAGCAGCACGCCGCCCCGACGATCGTGCCACCCGCCGCCGCCAAGGCTCCGGAGCCGAGCAAGCGGGTGATGAAGGAAAAGCAGGCACCGCTGTTCATCGACAGCGCGGTGGAAGGCACCTTGCCGTCGATTTCCATCCTCGACCCTGCCGAGCAGAAGAAGATCGAGTATTCGCCAGAGTCCCTGGCCGGTGTCGGCCAACTGCTGGAAATCAAACTCAAGGAATTCGGTGTAGAAGTGTCGGTGGACTCGATCCACCCCGGGCCGGTGATTACCCGTTACGAAATTCAGCCGGCCGCTGGCGTGAAGGTCAGTCGCATCGCCAACCTGGCCAAGGACCTGGCGCGCTCGCTGGCCGTGACCAGCGTGCGTGTGGTCGAGGTGATCCCCGGCAAGACCACCGTGGGTATCGAGATCCCCAACGAAAACCGGCAGATGGTGCGCTTCTCCGAGGTGCTGGCCACGCCGCAGTACGACGAACAGAAGTCCCCGGTCACGCTGGCCCTGGGCCATGACATCGGCGGTAAGCCGGTGATTACCGACCTGGCCAAGATGCCCCACCTGCTGGTGGCCGGTACTACCGGCTCCGGTAAGTCGGTGGGTGTGAACGCGATGATCCTGTCGATTTTGTTCAAGTCCAGCCCGGAAGACGCGCGGCTGATCATGATCGACCCGAAAATGCTCGAACTGTCGATCTACGAAGGCATCCCGCACTTGCTGTGCCCGGTGGTCACCGACATGAAGGACGCCGCCAACGCCCTGCGCTGGAGCGTGGCCGAGATGGAGCGGCGCTACAAGCTGATGGCGGCCATGGGCGTGCGTAACCTGGCCGGCTTCAACCGCAAGATCAAGGATGCTCAGGAAGCCGGCGAAATCATCCACGACCCGCTGTACCGTCGCGAGAGTATGGACGATGAACCGCCTGCGCTGAAGACCCTGCCGACCATCGTGGTGGTGGTGGACGAGTTTGCCGACATGATGATGATCGTCGGCAAGAAGGTTGAAGAGCTGATCGCCCGTATCGCCCAGAAGGCGCGGGCGGCCGGTATCCACCTGATTCTTGCCACCCAGCGCCCGTCGGTGGACGTGATTACCGGCCTGATCAAGGCCAACATCCCGACCCGCATGGCGTTCCAGGTGTCGAGCAAGATCGACTCGCGCACCATCATCGACCAGGGTGGTGCCGAGCAGTTGCTGGGCCACGGCGACATGCTGTACATGCCGCCGGGCACCAGCCTGCCGATTCGCGTGCACGGTGCGTTTGTTTCCGACGACGAAGTGCACCGTACGGTCGAAGCGTGGAAGCTGCGCGGCGCGCCGGATTACAACGACGACATCCTCAACGGTGTGGAAGAAGCCGGCAGTGGCTTCGACGGCGGCGGCGGTGGTGGCGGTGATGGTGAAGATTCGGAGAGCGACGCCCTGTATGATGAGGCCGTGCAGTTCGTGCTGGAAAGCCGCCGCGCGTCCATTTCGGCTGTGCAGCGCAAGCTGAAGATCGGTTACAACCGCGCCGCCCGCATGATCGAAGCCATGGAAATGGCCGGCGTGGTCACCCCCATGAACAGCAACGGCTCGCGGGAAGTGATTGCCCCGGGCGGCCCGCGCGACTGAAGAACACCTTGCCGGGCGCCAACGGTGGCGCCCGGCCTTTTCAATGCTCAATGAGGATTCCCATGCGCGCGATTCGCATGCTGTTGGTTTCTGCCCTGACCCTGGGCTCGGTTACTGCTTATGCCGGTGAGCAAGACGTACAACGCCTGACCCAGCTGCTGGAAAAGTCGCAGACCATCGAGGCCAACTTCTCCCAGCTGACCCTGGGCGCCGATGGCACCAGCCTGCAGGAAACCTCGGGCAAGATGGCGGTCAAGCGCCCGGGCCTGTTCTACTGGCACACTGATGCACCGCAGGAGCAGGTGGTGGTTTCGGACGGCAAGAACGTCACCCTGTGGGACCCGGACCTGGAACAGGCCACCATCAAGAAGCTCGATGTGCGACTGAACCAGACCCCTGCGCTGCTGCTGTCCGGTGATGTGTCGAAGATCAGCCAGAGTTTCGACATTGCTTCCAAGGAGCAGGGCGAGGTAATGGACTTCACCCTCAAGCCGAAGACCAAGGACACCCTGTTCGACTCGCTGCGCGTGTCGTTCCGCAAAGGCCTGATCAATGACATGCAGCTGATCGACAGTGTCGGCCAGCGCACCAACATCCTGTTCAATGGCGTCAAGGCCAACCAGGCGGTGCCGGACAGCCAGTTCAAGTTCGACATCCCCAAAGGCGCGGACGTGATCAAGGAGTAACCAAGGCTCACCATGGACCTGTTTCGAAGCGAACCCGTTGCCCAGCCCCTGGCCGCTCGCCTGCGCCCGTCCAACCTGGACGAGTACGTCGGCCAGGAGCACCTGCTGGCGCGGGGTAAGCCGCTGCGCGAGGCGCTGGAGCAGGGTGCGCTGCACTCGATGATCTTCTGGGGGCCGCCGGGGGTGGGCAAGACCACCCTTGCGCGGCTGCTGGCGCAGTTTTGTGACGCGCATTTCGAAACCGTGTCGGCGGTACTGGCCGGGGTGAAAGAAATCCGCCAGGCCGTTGAAGTGGCCAAGCAGCAGGCCGGCCAGTATGGCCGCCGTACCATCCTGTTCGTCGACGAAGTGCACCGCTTCAACAAGTCGCAGCAGGATGCCTTTTTGCCCTACGTGGAAGACGGCACGCTGCTGTTCATCGGCGCCACCACTGAAAACCCGTCCTTCGAGCTGAACAACGCGTTGCTTTCGCGGGCGCGGGTGTACGTGCTCAAAAGCCTGGACGAGGCGGCACTGCGCAAACTGGTCAACCGCGCGCTGACCGAAGAGCGCGGCCTGGGCAAGCGCAACCTGCGGGTGGGCGACGACGCCTTCAAGATGCTGATGGCTGCCGCCGATGGCGATGGCCGGCGCATGCTCAACTTCCTTGAGAACGCCTCGGACCTGGCCGAAGACGGCAGCGAAATCGACGTCGAGATGCTGCAAAGCCTGCTTGGTGATAGCCGCCGTCGTTTCGACAAGGGTGGTGAGGCGTTCTACGACCAGATCTCCGCGCTGCACAAGTCGGTGCGCGGTTCCAACCCCGATGGTGCCCTGTACTGGTTTGCGCGCATGCTCGACGGCGGTTGCGACCCGCTGTACATCGCCCGCCGCGTGGTGCGCATGGCCAGCGAGGATATCGGCAACGCCGACCCGCGAGCGCTCAGCCTGTGCCTGGCGGCGTGGGACGTGCAGGAACGCCTGGGCAGCCCCGAAGGCGAGCTGGCAGTGGCCCAGGCCATCACCTACCTGGCCTGCGCGCCGAAGAGCAATGCGGTGTACATGGGCTTCAAGACTGCCCTGCGCGAAGCGGCCGAACATGGCTCGCTGGAGGTGCCACTGCACTTGCGCAACGCCCCGACCAAACTGATGAAACAACTGGGCTACGGCGACGAGTACCGCTATGCCCATGATGAACCCGACGCTTATGCCGCCGGTGAAGACTACTTCCCCGATGAACTGGAGCCTCGCCAGTACTACCAGCCAGTGCCCCGTGGCCTGGAACTGAAGATTGGCGAGAAGCTACGCCACCTGGCCGAGCTCGACCGCAACAGCCCCCGTCAACGGAGAAAACCGTGATTGCACTCATCGCCGCGGTCAGCGCGGGCGGTATCGCCGGCACCTTGTTGCGCTTTGCTACCGCCAACTGGGTAGCGGCCCACTGGCCACGGCACTTCTATGCCGGTACGCTGGCGGTCAACCTGGTTGGCTGCCTGCTGATCGGCCTGCTCTATGGCCTGTTCCTGCACAAGCCGCTGGCGCCGGTCGAGCTGCGCGCCGGCCTGATTGTCGGTTTCCTCGGTGGCCTGACAACCTTTTCCTCCTTCTCGCTCGATACCGTGCGCCTGATGGAAAGCGGGCAGGTGCCCCTTGCCTTGGGCTATACCAGTATCAGCGTGGTGGGCGGGCTGCTCGCGACCTGGGCCGGCCTGTCCCTGACCCGATTCTGAACCAACACCTACTTATAACGAGAGAACGATATGCTCGATTCCAAACTGTTACGCGGCCAACTTCAGGAAGTGGCAGATCGCCTGGCCTCCCGTGGCTTCAGCCTGGATGTCGCGCGCATCGAATCACTGGAAGAGCGCCGCAAGGCAGTGCAGACCCGCACCGAGCAGCTGCAAGCCGAGCGCAACGCCCGTTCCAAATCCATCGGCCAGGCCAAGGCCAAGGGCGAAGACATCGCGCCATTGATGGCCGACGTCGAGCGCATGGCCAATGAGCTGGCTGCTGGCAAGACCGAACTGGACGCCATCCAGGCTGAACTGGACGGTATCCTGCTGACCATCCCCAACCTGCCGGACGCCAGCGTACCGGTCGGTGTCAGCGAAGACGACAACGTCGAAGTGCGCCGTTGGGGCACGCCGAAGGCCTTCGACTTCGAAATCAAGGACCACGTCGCCCTGGGCGAAGTCAGCGGTGGCCTGGACTTCGAAGCCGCTGCCAAGCTGTCTGGCGCCCGTTTTGCCGTGCTGCGTGGCCCGATCGCCCGCCTGCACCGCGCCCTGGCGCAATTCATGATCAACCTGCACACCGGCGAGCACGGCTACGAGGAGCACTACACCCCGTACCTGGTGCAGGCCCCGGCCCTTCAAGGCACCGGCCAGCTGCCGAAGTTCGAGGAAGACCTGTTCAAGATCACCCGCGAAGGTGAGGCGGACTTCTATCTGATCCCGACCGCCGAAGTGTCGCTGACTAACCTGGTGGCCGGTGAGATCCTCGACGCCAAGCAGTTGCCGCTGAAACTGGTTGCCCACACCCCGTGCTTCCGCAGTGAAGCCGGTGCTTCCGGCCGTGACACCCGCGGCATGATCCGCCAGCACCAGTTCGACAAGGTCGAGATGGTGCAGGTGGTAGAACCGGCCAAGTCGATGGAAGCCCTGGAAGGCCTGACCGCCAACGCCGAACGTGTACTGCAACTGCTGGAACTGCCTTATCGCGTACTGGCCCTGTGCACGGGCGACATGGGCTTTGGCGCCGTCAAAACCTACGACCTGGAAGTGTGGGTACCGAGCCAGGACAAGTACCGCGAAATCAGCTCGTGCTCCAACTGCGGCGACTTCCAGGCGCGCCGCATGCAGGCCCGCTGGCGCAACCCGGAAACCGGCAAGCCAGAGTTGGTGCACACCCTCAACGGCTCCGGCCTGGCCGTCGGCCGTACCCTGGTTGCCGTGCTGGAAAACTACCAGCAGGCCGATGGTTCGATCCGGGTGCCGGACGTGCTGAAGCCTTACATGGGCGGCGTCGAGGTCATCCGCTAAATGGATTACCTGCCGCTGTTCCACAAGCTGCAGGGCGGCCGCGTGCTGGTCGTCGGCGGCGGTGAGATCGCCTTGCGCAAGGCGCGCCTGCTGGCGGATGCCGGTGGCGTGCTGCGCGTGGTGGCGCCGGATGTCGACGGCCAGTTGGCTGCGTTGGCCCGGGAAGGTGGCGGTGAGGTGCTGGTGCGTGGCTATCAGGCCGCTGACCTGGTCGGTTGCCGGCTGGTGATCGCAGCAACCGACGACCCTGGGCTGAACGCCCAGGTGTCGGCGGATGCGCAGGCCCTTAGCCTGCCAGTCAATGTGGTTGACGCACCGGCCCTGTGCACGGTGATCTTCCCGGCGATTGTCGACCGTTCACCCCTGGTGATTGCGGTGTCCAGTGGCGGTGACGCCCCGGTACTGGCGCGGTTGATTCGCGCCAAGCTGGAGGCCTGGATTCCGTCGGCCTATGGTGAGCTGGCCGGGCTGGCAGCGCGCTTTCGGCACAAGGTGAAATCCTTGTACCCGGACGTCAACCAGCGCCGCGGCTTCTGGGAAACCGTGTTCCAGGGGCCGATTGCCGAGCGCCAGCTGGCCGGGCAGGGCGCCGAAGCCGAACGCCTGTTGCAGGCGATGGTAGACGGCGCGCCGGTGCAGCAGGGGGGCGAGGTTTACCTGGTAGGTGCGGGCCCGGGTGATCCGGACTTGCTCACCTTCCGTGCCTTGCGCCTGATGCAGCAGGCCGACGTGGTGCTGTACGACCGCCTGGTGGCTCCTGCGATCATCGAGATGTGCCGGCGTGATGCCGAGCGTATCTACGTGGGCAAGCGCCGCGCCGACCATGCTGTGCCGCAGGACCAGATCAACCGGCTGCTGGTCGATTTGGCCCAGCAGGGCAAGCGTGTGCTGCGACTTAAAGGTGGCGACCCGTTCATCTTTGGCCGTGGTGGCGAAGAGATCGAAGAGCTGGCCGAGCATGGCATTCCGTTTCAGGTGGTGCCAGGCATTACGGCGGCCAGCGGCTGTTCCGCTTATGGCGGGATTCCGCTGACTCACCGCGACTACGCCCAGTCGGTGCGTTTCGTGACCGGGCACCTGAAGGATGGCACCAGCAACCTGCCGTGGGATGACTTGGTGGCGCCAGCGCAGACCTTGGTGTTCTACATGGGGTTGGTGGGCTTGCCGACCATCTGTGCCGAGCTGATTCGCCATGGGCGGGCGGCGAGTACGCCAGCTGCGTTGGTTCAGCAGGGCACTACGCGTAACCAGCGGGTATTCACCGGTACCCTGGCGGATTTGCCAGAGCTGGTGGCGCGGCATGAAGTGCATGCGCCTACCCTGGTGATTGTGGGGGAGGTGGTGCAACTGCGTGAAAAGCTGGCCTGGTTCGAAGGTTCGCAAAACAGCTGATATCGTTGGGGCCGCTTTGCGGCCCATCGCAGGCAAGCCAGCTCCCACAGGTATCTCACAGGCCTGGAGCCTTGTGCAGTACCTGTGGGAGCTGGCTTGTCGTGGCGACGAACCGCTGCGATGGGTTGCAAAGCAGCCCCGGCAATCTCAAACCTGCCAAATCCCCTTGCCCGCCAACCGCTCCCGGTCATGTGCCAGGCCAAAGTCCTGCAACGGCCCCTTGGGCACGATCCCGGTCGGGTTGATGGTCTTGTGGCTCATGTAATAGTGCTTCTGGATATGCTCCATATCCACCGTGCCCGCCACCCCAGGCCACTGATACAGCTCGCGAAGCCAGTTCGACAGGTTGTGATAGTCGCTCAGGCGGCGCAGGTTGCACTTGAAGTGCCCGTGGTACACGGCATCGAAGCGCACCAGCGTGGTGAACAGACGCACATCAGCCTCGGTCAGGTATTCACCCGCCAGGTAGCGATTGCGGCTTAGCAGGTCTTCCAGATAATCCAGCTCATTGAACACATCGTCGAACGCCGCTTCGTACGCTTCCTGCGTGGTAGCAAAGCCTGCGCGGTACACGCCGTTGTTCACGGCCGGGTAGATGCGCTCGTTAAGCGCCTCGATGGTTGGGCGCAGCGGTTCGGGGTACAGGTCCAGTGTATTGCCGGTCAGCTCGTTGAGCGCGCTGTTGAAGATACGGATGATCTCTGACGATTCATTGTTGACGATGCGCTTCTCTTTCTTGTCCCACAGCACGGGTACGGTCACGCGGCCGGTGTAGTGCGGGTCATCCTGGGTGTAGCGCTGGTGCAGGTACTGCAAGGCGTCGAGGTGGTCGCCCGTGGAGCCTTGCTGCACGTCGAAGGTCCAGCCGTGGTCCTGCATCAGCCAACTGACTACCGACACATCGATCAAGGGCTCCAGGCCTTTGAGTGCGCGGACAATCAGGGTGCGGTGGGCCCATGGGCAGGCCAGCGAGACGTATAGGTGGTAGCGGCCGGCCTCGGGGGCGGGCAGTTGGTTACGGCGTTGGGCGTTTTCGCGTTTGAACGTGCCGTCCTTGCCGTTTTCATACCACTGATCATGCCAGCGGCCGTCGATCAAAAGGCCCATGAGTGAGCTCCTCGGAACAAAGTTGTTTGTCGTTGGAGCCCAGTCTAGGCCAAATCGTTCGAATAAATAGCGCAAATAACCGGGGGTTATGATCGGTTAAATCGATTTGTTCCGCGTATCCCAATAACTTTGTGCTGTTGCGAAGGCCTGCTCGCGCTCTTGCCCCAAACCACGCAAGGCCAAGGCCATGGTGGCGATGAGGGCCTTCTCGCCATAGCTGTCTTCCACTTCGCCCCGCCAGAATGCCAGCAAGTGTTCGGCTTGCAGGCTGGCCGGTTTCACATGGCGGCGTTCGCTCAGCGCTGGCCACTCCTCATCCCACGCTTCGCCTGCCGTGGTGCCGTAAAGGTGGCTGATGACATCGGGGTTTACTTCGATCTCGCCGCCATCGCCCTTGATTACCACCGCATGATCGCCCAGCAGGCGACTGGCCTCGCGGTGCACCGCCTGGTAGCCGGGGTGGAAGATGCTTTGCAGGCCACAGCGTGCGCCCAGCGGGTTAAGCACACGCGCCAGTGAGTGGATGGGCGAGCGCAGGCCCAGGGTGTTGCGCAGGTCGATCATGCGCTGCAACTGCGGCGCCCAGTCGTGCAGTGGGAAGAACGCCAGTTGGTGCTGGTCGAGGGAGCTGCCGACAGCGGCCCAGCCGTGGCACAGGGGGATTTGCAGCAGCTCAAGCAGTTGCTCGGTGTACATGCGCCCGGCGGTGTGGGCGCCGCCACCGTGCATCAGGATGCGCACGCCGTTGCCGGCCAGGCATTTGGCCGCCAGCAAGTACCAGGGCAGGTGGCGCTTTTTGCCGGCGTAGGTGGGCCAGTCCAGGTCCACTGCAATGCTCGGTGCCTGCAGGTGGGCGCGCAGGGCCTCGGTGAAGCCGGCCAGTTCCTCGGCGCTTTCTTCCTTGTGGCGCAGCAGCATCAGGAATGCACCCAGCTGGGTGTCCTCGACTTTGCCTTCCAGCAGCAGGGTCATGGCTGCGCGGGCTTCTTCTCGGGTCAGGCCACGCGCGCCGCGTTTGCCTTTGCCGAGAATGCGCACGAATTCGGCGAACGGGTGTTCGGCCGGGGTTTCCAGAGTAAGTGGGCGAGGTTCGTTCATATGCAGTTGGTCGGCTTGGGCAGGCCCGCCAGCTTGGCGGCAAGTTTGGCGGGGGTGCCGTTGAACAGGCGGTTCAGGTGCGGGCTGTTGCCCTTTTCCGGGCCCAGCTTCAGGGCCGTGTACTTGATCAGCGGGCGCGTGGCCGGGGACAGCTGGTACTCCTGATAGAACTGACGCAGCAGTTCGAGGATTTCCCAATGGTCTGCGGTCAACGGGATGCCCTCGCGCTCGGCCAAGGCCTCGGCGGCAGCGTGGGACCAGTCTTGCAGGTCGACCAGAAAGCCGTCCTTGTCCAAGGCGATGGCGTTTTCGCCAACGTTGAGCGTATTCATAGCCAGCTGTTGACCTTGTCGTAGTGCAGGGACAGTTCGACGAAGCCAGCGTAGTCCACGGCCTTGGCCAGGTCGTTGCCGACTGCGCGGGCCTGCACGTCCTCTTCCAGGGCGAACAGGCGCTGTGCCAGGCCGGCAGCTTGCAGCTGGTGGTGCGGCTCGCTGCCGCTGCGCAAGGCATACACCGCATCGCCGCACAGTAGCAGCGCGTCGTCGGCACCGAGCAGGCGCAGGCAGCTGGCCAGGCGCTCGTCGCCGAACGGGGAGTGGGCAATTACATGCAGGGTCGTCATCAGAGCGTTACCACCTGGTCGAAACGGGCGATCAGCGTGGTTAGCGCTGCGTCATCGAGCACTTGTACCGGCAGTGCCAGGGTGTCGGCTGCCAGGCCGCGGCGGGTGAGGCTGTGGCTACAGGCAAACAGCTCTTCAACACCGAACATCGGCAGTGCTTGCAGGTTGGCGGCCAGGTTCTTCTGTTGCACGGCGGTGGGTTGCTGGTCGGGCGCAAGCTGGAACACGCCATCGTCCAGGAACAGCATGCCCAGCGGCAGGTCGAAGGCGCCGCCGGCCAGGGCGATGTCCAGTGCTTCACGGGCGGATGGGCCGTTCCACGGTGCCTGGCGGCTGATGATCAACAAGGATTTGGCCATTTCAGTCGCCTCCGAAGCAGACAAGGCGGTCGGCTACCTGCGCAGCCTCATGCAACTGGCCAAGCCCCGACAGCTCCCAAGGCTTAGGCAGGTTCACGGCCGGGCGCTGGTAGCGGCTGGCTTCGGCTTCATCGAGCACGCCACGGCGCAGGGCGGCAGCGATGCACACCACGGCGTCCAGCTGGTTGGCCTCGATAAAGGCGCGCCATTGGCCCGCCACGTCCAGTTCGTCCTGGGGTGCGACCACGTTGGCCGAGGCACTGTGCACCCCGTCCTGATAGAAGAACAACCGGGCAATCTCATGCCCACCGGCCAGCACCGCCTCGGCATAGCGCAAGGCGCGCCGTGAAGAGGGCGCATGGGCCGGAGAGAACACCGCGATAGCGAATTTCATGGGTAACTCATGCAAAGGAATGGTGCCATGATAAAGCAAAAAAGCCCGCGCCCGCTTGTGCATGGCGGGGCGGGCTTTCTGTCAGGCCTGAAGGGCTCAGGCGTGTTCCTTGCTCTCCGGCAGGAACCAGTTCAACACCAGGGCACAGATACCGCCCGTGGCTACCCCCGACTCCAGCACATTGCGGATCGCAGCCGGCATATGCGCCAGGAATTCCGGCACCTGTGCCACACCCAGGCCCAAGGCCAGCGACACCGCAATAATCAGCAGTGCGCGGCGGTCCAGCCGGGTGCTAGCCAGAATATTGATCCCCGAAGCCGCAACCGCACCGAACATCACCATGGCCGCACCACCCAGCACCGGCTCCGGCACCGCCTGAATCACCCCGGCAACGCTCGGGAACAGGCCCAGCAGCACCAGCATCACAGCAATCCAGATACCGATATGGCGGCTGGCAATACCGGTCAGCTGAATCACGCCGTTGTTCTGCGCAAAAATCGAGCTGGGGAAGGTGTTGAACAAGCCGGCCAGCAGCGAGTTGGCACCGTTGACCAGCACGCCGCCTTTGATCCGCTGCATCCACACCGGCCCTTCGACCGGCTGGCGCGACACCTTGCTGGTGGCGGTAACGTCACCAATGGCTTCCAGCGACGTCACCAGGTAAATCACCAGCATTGGAATGAACAGCGCCCACGAGAAGCCCAAACCAAAGTGCAGTGGCGTAGGCACCTGGAACAGCGCGGCTTCATGCATGCCGGTGAAATCCAGGCGGCCCATGTAACCGGCCAACGCATAACCAACCGCCAAGGCGATGACGATGGCGCAGCTGCGCATCCACACCACCGGGACGCGGTTGAGAATTACGATAATTGCCAACACCACGCCCGACAGCAGCAGGTTATCGCCATTGGCGAAGGTGCCGTTGGCCATGGCGCCAAAGCCGCCACCCATGCTGATCAGGCCGACCTTGATCAGCGTCAGGCCGATCATCAGCACCACGATGCCGGTCACCAGCGGGGTGATCAGGCGCTTTACGAAGGGCAGGATGCGCGAAACGCCCATCTCCACGAACGAGCCTGCGATCACCACGCCGAAGATAGCCGCCATCACGCCTTCTACCGGCGTGCCTTGCTTGACCATTAGCGCACCGCCAGCAATCAGCGGCCCGACGAAGTTGAAGCTGGTGCCCTGAACAATCAGCAGCCCGGCGCCGAATGGCCCGAAGCGCTTGCACTGAACGAAGGTGGCAATACCCGAGATCACCAGCGACATGGAAACGATCAGGTTGGTATCACGCGCCGAAACACCCAGCGCCTGGCAGATCAGCAGGCCAGGGGTCACGATCGGCACGATGATCGCCAGCAGGTGCTGCAGGGCCGCCAGCAGGCCGATCACCAGCCGTGGCTTGTCCTCAAGGCCAAGCACCAGTTCATTGGCAGGCGCCGCCGCGCCTGGGCTGTGTTCGTGTGAGCTCATTGCTGGAAGCTGCCCCGGAAGAAAAAAGGAGCGCATTCTACGGGGTGATGAGAGATTGCGGTAGAGAAAAGCACGATGGCGGCACGATCGGCGACCATGCGCCTAGTTATCTGACTTTTTGGTCAGTTATTGGTTGTGCTTTCTGGGGCTTGATAGCGCCCACAAAAAAGCCCGCCGAAGCGGGCTTTCTCGCACAGTCATCAATCAGTCATCACGACCCATGATGCCGAACAGCTGCAGCAGGCTGACAAACAGGTTGTAGATCGACACATACAGGCTGATGGTCGCCATGATGTAGTTACGCTCGCCACCATGAATGATCGCGCTGGTCTGGAACAGGATGCACACCGACGAGAACAGCACGAAGCCAGCGCTGATCGCCAGTTGCAGGCCGCTGATCTGGAAGAAGAAGCTGGCCACGACAGCACCCAGCAGAACGAAGAAGCCAGCAGTGATGAAGCCACTGAGGAAGCTCATGTCCTTGCGGGTGATCAGCACATAGGCCGACAGACCACCAAACACCAGTGCAGTCATGGCAAACGCCGAGCTGACCACTTCAGCGCCGCCGGCCATGCCCAGGTAGCGGTTGAGAATCGGGCCGAGGATGAAGCCCATGAAGCCGGTGAGGGCAAAGGTAGACACCAGGCCCCAGGCCGAATCACGCAGCTTGTTGGTGAGGAAGAACAGCCCGTAGAAGCCGATCAGCACCACGAACACGTTCGGGTAGCCGACGCGCATCTGCTGGGCCACGAAGGCCATGACACCGCTGAAGGCGAGGGTAAGTGCCAGCAGGCTGTACGTGTTGCGCAGGACCTTGCTGATCTCCTGCTGCTCGACCTGCTGGCCGTGGTGTACGGCGTAATCCTGTTCGCGCATGGCGACACTCCTTGGTAAAACCTGTGGTTTCGAACGTTCAGATGCTAGGAGTCTATCAGAGCTCCCACAACCCGCGACACAGAGAGTTTGACAGCGTGTTTCATTAAGGTATTATGGCGGCCGCAAAACGAGCTGGAAGCGTGGCCGAGTGGTTTAAGGCAACGGTCTTGAAAACCGTCGATGGGCAACTATCCTAGAGTTCGAATCTCTACGCTTCCGCCACATTCAAAGCCCTGATTATTCAGGGCTTTTTGCGTTTTTGGGGCCGTAAAATGAGTCTCTGAAGGCAGAGGGCCTGAGTCCAACAAGTCCAACGACTTTCAAGTCCAGAAAAGCCCAGATCTTCTCAGGGCTTCGGCATCACGCCTTTCGCAGAATCGCATCAATCCGATGCCAGTTCACCGTTCCGGAATCGATGACCATGGCTGATTCGGTTTCGCGCAGCAGGACGGTTTCCAACCCCGCAGCAAGCGCCTGAACATTTTCAACGCTATGAAACGACATATGCCCCTGGCTAGCCCAGCCGTGCCTTAGCCCGAAGAAATGACCTGCAAAGACACCTCCGGGAACCAGCGCTTTGCAAATCAGATTCCACAGGTGATCGAATCGCCCAGGGTGGCAAAAGGGAAGGGCAAGCCCGGCATGGATCAGGCTCGACGGCGGTAGCTCGGCAAGGTACTCAAAGTCTGCCACCTTGGCGTCCAGCATACGGGCCTCCTCCAATGAGCATTTGCTGGCCGTGCGTGCGATGGCTTCAGGCTCTTTATCAATGGCCAGCACCTGCCAGCCCGCCTGAATCAGTTGCAACGTTTCATTACCGGCACCGCACCCCAGGTCTACTGCATGCAGGGGGCGTAGGTGCTTGGCATGATCAATGGCGCAACTGAGCAGCAGAGAGGGAGCGCGCCTGTTTGTGCGTTCGTAGAAAGCGTTCCAGCTCGTCATGGATAAAGCATCCTTACCTTTCCATCTTGTGCAGGGCGGTGACCGCAATGCCTGAATGGCAGATGGTATCCCATTGGCGGTTACCGCTAGGCGGCTTGAGTATTTCCACAGGTTACCGGCCTGGTTACGAAATCCTGATCAGCGCGGGCGCTGTCTCTGTGTAGACTGTGCCTCTTCACACATTCTGTCGCTCGCATTCGGATTGCCAAAATGAACAAACTGATCCTGCCCGCCGCCATCTTCGTAAGCGTGATGATCGTAGGTACGATCGCCGATAACTTTGGCGTGGAAGGGGGCTGGAAAATAGGTGTGCTGTGCCTTGTGGCCGGTGCGGTGCAATTTGTGGTTACACGCTTTCAGCGTGCACGCCGCAACAACGTCCAGTCTTAGGCGCTGCGCCTAAGGCAAAGGCGGCCACACTTTGCGTGCTGTTGTTCTATGGGAGAGCGACGGAGGCTGTGATAATGGGGCAATTATCAGGACCATGTCATGCTGACCATCTCCAACAACGTGCATCTGCCGGATGCCGAAATCGAACTGACCTACATCCGTGCGCAAGGCGCGGGTGGGCAGAATGTCAACAAGGTGTCCAGCGCCGTGCACCTGCGCTTCGACATCCCGGCCTCATCATTGCCCGAGTTCTACAAAGAGCGGCTGCTGGCGCTGCGCGACAGTCGCATCACTGGCGACGGCGTGTTGATCATCAAGGCTCAGCAGTACCGCACCCAGGAGCAGAACCGTGCTGACGCATTGGCGCGTCTTGCCGAGTTGATCATCGCTGCCGGCAAGACCGAGAAGAAACGCCGCCCCACCAAACCGACCCTCGGCTCGAAGACCCGCCGCCTCGAAGGAAAAGCCAGGCGGAGCACCGTCAAGGCGGGGCGGGGCAAGGTGAAGTTTTAGTGCGGGTGGTGGAACGTTGCTGGCAAGTATCGGTATCGCCTGAGTGAGCAATGACAGTGGCTGTTGATTGGGGCCGTGGGGGCTGCTACGCAGCCCATCGCAGGCAAGCCACAGAGATTGCGTCTTGCCAGAAGGTTTCGCCGATCACTTGATCAGCGGCACACCACTCAACGTCTGCAACTCGTCAAAGTCGATATCCGCACAGATTTCGACCACTTTCAGTCCTTCAGCCGTCACTTCCAGCACGGCCAGGTCAGTGTAGATACGGCTGACGCAAGCAATGCCGGTCAGCGGGTAGGTGCACTCAGGCACCAGCTTGCTTTCGCCGCTCTTGGTCAGGTGGTCCATCATCACGAACACCTGGCGGGCGCCGGTGGCCAGGTCCATCGCGCCGCCTACGGCCGGGATCGAACCTTCGGCGCCGGTGTGCCAGTTGGCCAGGTCGCCCTTCACCGACACCTGGAAGGCGCCCAGTACGGCGATGTCCAGGTGGCCGCCGCGCATCATCGAGAACGAGTCGGCATGGTGGAAGAACGCACCGCCAGTCAGCAGGGTCACGTGCTGCTTGCCGGCGTTGATCAGGTCATCGTCTTCTTCACCCGGGGCCGGGCTTGGGCCCATGCCCAGCAAGCCGTTTTCGCTGTGCAGGAACACTTCCTTGTCGCCCAGGTAGTTGGCCACCAGGGTGGGTGCGCCGATGCCCAGGTTGACGTAGGCACCTTCCTGAATGTCTGCGGCCACGCGTTGGGCCATCTCGGTGCGGGAGAGCTTTTTGGTGATGGTCATGGCAGGCCTCAGACAGCGTTGGCGATCGAAGAAGCGGCAGCACCGGTAACGGCGACCACGCGCTGGACGAAGATACCCGGGGTGATGATGTGTTCCGGGTCCAGTTCACCGAGCTCGACAACCTGGTCGACCTGGGCGATGGCGGTCTTGGCGGCCATGGCCATGATCGGGCCGAAGTTGCGGGCGGCCTTGCGGTAGGTCAGGTTGCCCCAGCGGTCGCCCTTGTGCGCCTTGATCAGCGCAAAGTCGGCGTGCAGCGGCATTTCCAGCACGTACATGCGGCCGTCGATTTCACGGGTTTCCTTGCCTTCGGCCAGCAGGGTGCCGTAGCCGGTTGGCGAGAAGAATGCACCAATGCCCGAACCCGCGGCGCGGATACGCTCGGCCAGGTTGCCCTGCGGGACTACTTCCAGCTCGATCTTGCCGGCGCGGTACAGTTCGTCGAACACGTAGGAGTCGGACTGGCGCGGGAACGAGCAGACCACCTTGCGCACGCTGCCTGCCATGAGCAGGGCGGCCAGGCCGATCTCGCCGTTACCGGCGTTGTTGCTGATGATGGTCAGGTCGCGGGCACCGGTGGCAATCAGGCCGTCGATCAGCTCGGACGGCATGCCAGCCGTGCCAAAGCCACCGACCATGATGGTCGAACCGTCGGTAATCCCTTCCACCGCGCTGGCGATGGACTCGTACGTTTTATTGATCAAGGCGAGCTCCTGGTTGTTCCTGGAGTTGTGGTTGTCGGGCTGGCCGGAGCGCGTGAAGCGATGGGGCCTGTCAGCGCTTGAAATTACTTGCTGACTTTCGCTATAGCGTGCCGCAAGATAGGGCAACAGTAGAGGGGGTTTGGCTGAATTCGTGCGATTATCGAACTGTTGTGCGATGTGCGAGCAGTTCCGGAAGCTATTTGCCTCACTCAAATTGAACGTGTGATCCCTTCATTGTTGCCCCTCGCTGGTGCGCTCTGCGCTTCTCTGCCACGGTTCTGCACTGATCAAGTGCAGCAGGCTCGCGAAATCACCCATTAATCACCCCTGCCGCGTTGGCGTGCGACTTGCTATCAGATTGCCATTCGATGTCGCGTATGGTGAAGATAATGTCGCTTTCCAGTGGTTCGATGCAGTTGTCGTCGCATGAAAAGGGCTGGCTGCCGTGGTTTGGTAAAACCGGCAAATTCAGCATGGGCTGGGCGTGCCGCCTTAACCGGGCCAGTTACCCGCAGATCGAGCAAACCTTCGAAGCCATCGCCCACACCCGTGTGCAGTTGCTGCATGAGTGGGCGCGCGAGCAGTGGGAGCATCTGGCCGAGCTGGCCGATCAACTGGCGCCCGGGCTCGCTCAAGTCGATAGCGCGATGTTGCGCAGCACGCTGGCCCAGGCCGAGGACTTTTCCGAACTGTTTATCGTCGATGCCCACGGCAACGTCATCGCTTCGACCTGGCCCCAACGTGGCACGCCGCGTATCGAGCACATGTCAGCCCTGGCACAAGGGCTGAAAGCCCCCTTTCTGCACGGTCCCTACAGCGACCCACTGACCTTGCAGATCGGCCCGTCATCCTCACGCTTTCACGACGAAGTCACGCTGATGTTCTACCAGCCCCTCAGGCACGCGGGCAAAGTGCTCGGTTGCCTGTGCGGGCGGGTGCCCAACGACGTGCTGGGCGATCTGATCCAGCGCGAGGCCGGGCACATCTACCCCGATTCGGGTGACAACTACCTGTTCATGGCGCAATCGCGCTTCGACCTTGCCATTCAGCCTGGCATCGCGCTGTCCCGCTCGCGCTTCGAAGACGCCACCTTCACCCATGGCGAAAACCTAAAGAGCGGCGTGCACACCCCCTGGACCACGGTGCAGGTCCAGCGCCATACCGAACTGGAGCTGCGTTTCACCGACCCCTCCACGCGGGAACTGCACCCGGGCGTAAGGGAGACCATCAGGCGCGGTGAAAACCTGTTCGTGACCTACCCCGGCTATTCGGACTATCGCCACGTACCGGTGGTAGGTAAGGGCGTAACGTTCCAGTTGCCGGGCTCACCCGACCGCTGGGGCATGATGTGCGAGGCAGACCTGGAGGAGGTCTACCGCCGGCGCTCGCTGAGCTACGGTTTGATGAAGCCCTATGTGGCGATCATGGCGGGCCTTTTCGGCTGCAACTACCTGGTGCAGCACTGTGCAGGCCTGCCGCAAGGGCTGAACGACGCGATCGAGGCCGCGAGCATGCTCGGCGCCACGTTGCTGTTCGGTGTGCTCGGGCCCAAGCGCCTGGCGGCCAGGCTGAATGGCATGAGCGGCGTGCTGCGCACCATCGCCGAGGGAGAAGGCAACCTGCGCCAGCGCCTGGACACCAGCACCTTGGCCAACGACGAAAGCGGCGACATGGCGCGCTGGATCAACAGCTTCATCGACCGCCTGGACGCGGTGGTGGGGCAGGTGGTCAAGGCCAGTCGAACCGTCGGCAGCACCAACCAGATGATGCTCGGGCGCAGCCAGGAAGCCAGCGTGAGCTCCGCCGATGTGGCAGACGCCGTGCACCAGATGATGATCATCATGGAAGAGCAGCTTGGCGAGTTGCAGCAGGCCTCGGTCAGTGCCGAGCAGATGAAGCAGGCCATGGACGAAGTGGTCAGCCGCGCACGCGAGCAGTACCTGGCGGTGCAGGCGGGCACGCAGTCGATCCGCGATGTGGTGGCGCGCTCGTCGTCCAGCGTGCAGCGGCTCGACAGCCGCATGGTCGAGATCGACAACATTACCGGGTTGATCAGCGAAATCACCAACCAGACCAACCTGCTGGCGCTCAATGCCGCCATCGAGGCGGCGCGCGCCGGGGAGCATGGCCGTGGCTTTGCAGTGGTGGCCGACGAGGTGCGCAGCCTGGCCGCGCGTACCTCGCGTGCTGCCGACGACATTCGCCATATGGTCGAAAGCCTGCAGGGCGAAACCCGTCAGGCCGTAAGCTTCATGGAGCAGGGCGTGCAGGACGTCGACAACAGTCTGCGCCTCGCCGAGGACGCCTCTTCGGAAAATGTGCAACTGCACCAGGCGGTGGAGGGCATGTTCGCCATCATCCAGCAGCTCAACCGGCGCAGTGTGGAATACGGCAAGACCATCGAGCAGGTCAACCAGTCGTCCAGCGAGATGCGCCAGACCGCCGTGGTGCTGCAAAGCAGTGCGCAGAAGGTGAAGGTGGATGCCGGCAAGTTGCAGAAGCTGGTGGGGCAGTTCGAAGTCAGCGATGATGGCGAACGAGGCGTTGCTGCTTGAGTAACGCACTATCCGGTAACCAGGGAGACCGTCATGATCCGGCTGGCCGTAGCAACCGATGAGCCTGAAGTCAGGCAGTGTGCCGAGCAGGCCTACGCTCGGTATGTGCCACTCATCGGGCGCAAGCCTGCCCCGATGACCGCAGACTTCGCCAGGCAGATAGCGGACGGTGTGGTGTATGTTGCGACGGATGATCGGGCGGTCTTCCAGGGTTTCATTGTGTTCTATGCCGAGCACGGCCACATGCTGCTGGAAAACGTCGCGGTCCTGCCCAGCGCAGCCGGGCAGGGTGTAGGAAAGGCGTTGATCCGCTTCTGTGAAGATGCAGCCCGGCAACAGGGGGTAGGCGCCGTCCATCTCTATACCAACGAGAAGATGACCGAGAACCTGTCGATTTACCCCAAGCTCGGCTATGTGAATGTAGGGCAACGGACGGAAGACGGTTTCAAGCGCGTTTATTTCGAGAAGACCCTGGTGCCCTGACAGGTCGTTCGTGCATGCGTACAAAGCATGCCCCGCACGCGGGCAATGCGTCATGCGCCCCGGCTTCAGGCATCATGTACCCAGCCCTATCGAAAAGCTGAACGCGCCAAATGCCTGAATCCCCCAACCCCAACCGCGCCATCTACGACCTGGACATGCTCCGCACCGTGGTCATGGTGGCCGACTGCGGCAGTTTCACCGCCGCCGCAGCCCGCCTGCATTCCACCCAGTCCACAGTCAGCCAGAAGGTGCGCCGGCTGGAAGAAATGGTCGGCCACCAGCTGCTCGACCGCAGCAACCGCGAGGTGCACCCGACCGACGCCGGTGAAACCCTGCTGCGTTACGCTCGGCACCTGCTGGCGGTGAGCAGCCAGTTGACCGAGGCCATGTCGGGTGGGGTGACGGTAACCGTGCGCATCGGCCTGCCGGACGATTTTGTCGCGGGCAAGACGATGCAGGCGTTGGCGGCGTTCAACCGGCGTAATCCGACGGTGAAACTGGAGATTACCGGTGGCCTTAGCCGTGACCTGATGAGCACCTATGATCGGGGCGAACTGGACCTGGTGTTGATCAAGCAGCGGCGGCACAGCCGTGAGGCCAATGCTTGCCAGCCAGAGCGTATCGAGTGGATCGACAGTGCGCAGTACCCGTGCTTTGCCCAGGACCCGATTCCGCTGGTGACCTTCCCGCCGCGTGGGCTGTACCGGGACGACATGATCAGCGCGGTCGAGGCCATGGGGCGGAGCTGGCGTATCGCATTCACCAGTTCGAGCCTGGCAGGGATTCAGGAGGCCGTCGCCAATGGGTTAGGGGTAAGCCTGTTGCCATTGCGGGTGGTGACGGCGGGGCATCGGGTGCTAGGGGGGGAAGAAGGATTCAAGCCGATTAAGGTGTTTGAGGCGGCGATATTTCATCGGCCGACGGCAGACCCGATGGTTATGGAGTTGGCCGAAATTCTGATTGGAATTTTGCGGGCAGAGGCAGAGTAAGTCTTGGTCTAGTGGCTGTCAGTCAGGGCCATGGGGCGCGAAGCGGCCCCAGGTTTTTTTGCCTGTTAGTGGCGGCGTACTTCTGCAGCAAACTGCGTGGCCTTCAACTGCAAATGCGCAGGCCCGCCCCAGAATGCACCGTGGCGCACGATCACTCGCTCATGAATGGCAGCCGCCACTGCCGCAGCGGCATTCGGTGCCTTGAACAGGATGAAGCTGGCTTCATTGCCCACCTTCAAGCCGTAATCCTTTTTACCCATCACGCCGGCACCCGCTTCGGTCGCCATGTGCAGCGCTACCCGCAGTTCCTCGTCGGTGTTGAAGCCTGAGCGGTAGCTGACCAGCATGGTCCGTTGCAGCATGTCGCCGTTGCCGTAGGGCCACCAGGCATCCTGGATGTTGTCGTTGCCGGTAAACACCCGCACGCCGCCTTTACGCAGGCGTAGGACGGGTGGGAAAGCATGCTCGCCGGGGGCGTTGGTCATGATGGAAATACCGGCGCCAGCCAGCGCTTCGGCGGTGCGGTCGACCACGGCATCGGATACGTCGCCCAGCCCATAGGCGTGGCTGACCGCCACCAGGCCTTGCATGCCCAGTGCCTGGGTGCGGGCGGCGATGCGTTCGAGTTGGGCGATACAGATATCGCCAGGCTCATGCAGGTGGATATCGACCTTCACGCCATGTCGGTCGGCGATGCCGAACACGATGTCGAGCTGGCCATCGGCATCGCCATCAAGGGTGGTCGGGTCGATGCCGCCGACCACCTGCACGCCTTCGCGGATGGCCGCTTCCATCACTTCAGCGGTGCCGGGGCAGGTCACCACTCCGGCCTGGGGGAAGGCCACCAGCTCGATGGCGAGCAGGTCTTTCCACATGTCCCGGGCTTCGAGCATTGCATGCAGGTTGGAAAGGCCGGTGGTGGCGTCCACGTCCACATGGCAACGCATGGCCAGGGTGCCAAACGAGGCGGCCTGGCGCATCAGCGCATCGGCGCGCTCGACGATGGGCGGGGCGCTGGCGAGTTCGCGTTTCTCCACGGCCAGGCGCTCGCGCAGGCTGGCCGCGGGCTGATGCGGGCGCCAGCGATCGCCGACGAAGCTTTTGTCCAGATGGATGTGGCCGTCGACAAAGCCCGGCAGCGCCAGCAGGCCTTCGAGGTCGATGGTTTCGCGGGCGGGTGTGCTGGCGCGTTGCGGGCCGATGTGGGTGATTCGGCCGTTGGTTACGGCAATGTGCAGGGGTAGGCCATCGGCGTCGATGGCGTTGATGAACTCACGGTCGTTCATGATCGGGCCTTTTTTACTAACGGCTTGAGTGACGTACCACGGTAGGGCGGATGCGGGCATGTCTCCAATTAATTATCAGGATTGGGATCAGTGCATTTCTGGATGCAGGCTGGTGAAGTTGCCCTGCATTAAAAAGCCCACTGCATTCGATTCTGATAATTAACTTTCAAAGCGTTCGATCACGGCCCAGGATTGAGCCCCAGATCGGCCCAGCCGCCTGCCATGGCGCCTTCCAGAGCCGGGCCTCACACACAATAAAAACAAATGCCGTGTCGGAGTCCTCCCATGACCTACGATTCCAAGCTGCTGCGTGCCGCGCTGATTTTCATCGCCTGTACTTCCTTCATCGTCTGTGGTGTGCAACCCATCTTCATGGGTTTGGTCACGGAACAATTGAGCCTGTCACTCGACCAGCAAGGCTGGGTGGTGTCGGTCGAGATGATCGGCATGACCCTGGGCACCTTGCTGTGCCCGCTGCTGATGAAGCGCCATGGCGGGCGCAGTCTGTGCCTGTTCGTTGGCGCGCTGTGCGTGGCGTTGAGTATCGCCACCGCCTTTGCCACCACCAACACGATGTTGCTGGCCGTGCGCCTGGCGGCCGGCACCTGTGCGGGGCTGGTCTATGCCTACGCGGTGTGCATGCTGGGCCGCTTGCCCAACCAGGACCGATCGTTCGGGTTGATGCTGTTGCTGCAAACACCGGAATACTCGCTGTTCTCCGCAGCGTTGCCGTTGCTTGCCGCGCAAAGTGGCACGGTGACTGCCTTGTGCGCGTTCGGCCTGTGGTACTTGCTGATCTGCGGCGCCAGCCTGGTGTTGCCGCGCCGTCCGGCGGCGTTGCTGGCCAGTGGCGAAGGCTCACCTGCCCAGGGTGGTTCGGCACGTACCGGGCGTACGGCGCTGGTGGGCATGCTGTTCATGCAGATCGCCATCTACTGCGTGTGGGGCTTCATCGACCAGCTGGCGCGAGACCAGGGTATTAGCGGGGTCGACATCGGTTGGGCGTTCGGCCTGTCGGCCATTGGCGGGTTGCCTGGGGCAGGGCTGCCAAGCCTGCTGGGGGCGCGGGTCAACCGCCAACTGATGATTGCTGTGGGGTTGGTGGCGGTGTTCGTTTCCATCGCCATGCTCACGGGCCATACCCGCACACCGATGCAGTTGTTCGTGGCGTTGTTGCTGATCAACTTTGGCTGGGTGCTGTCACTGTCGTATTACATGGCGCTGATCACCACCAACGACCCGACCGGCAAGCTGACGCCGCTGGTCAGCATCACGTTGATGGGAGCTGCAGCCGTGACGCCCGCACTGATTGCCATGTTGGTGGAGGGCTCCAACCAGCAGTTGATTTTCCTGTTGGGTACCGGGGCGTTGGTGATTGCTTTTGCGGTCACTTGCCTTGGGGTAGGTCGCAGGGGGATGTCCAGCAAGGCGGCTTACTGAGCATACCCCTGGTGTCAGCCATTGCCGGCTCAGGCTTCAGCCCCCGGCAATCGGCTCCGGCAGGCCTTTTACGCCGGGGTTCAGTGCGAACACGCCGCCGGCCAGTGGCTGGTCGCTCAGGTCGATGCCTTGTGGGCGAATCGACGTCACGAACAGCGTATCCAGCTGCGGGCCACCGAATGCGCACATGGTCGGTTTCTTCACCGGTAGCGGCAGGGCGCGGTCCAGTTTGCCTTCGGGGGTGAAGCGCAGTACCTGGCCGGCATCGATCGCACAGATCCAATAGCAACCTTCGGCATCCACCGCGGCCCCGTCCGGTCGGCCGGCGTGCTGGTTCATGTCGACGAAGATTCGGCGGTTGTGCGGTGTGCCGCTGTCGATGTCGTAGTCGAAGGCCCAGATCAGCTGGACGCTGGGGTGTGAGTCGGAGATATACAGTGTTTTGCCGTCCGGGCTGAAGGCCATGCCGTTGGGCACGATCAGCTTGTCCAGTCGTGCTTGCAATGGTTTTACCGTTGCGTCTGCCGTCGCGTCATACCGGTAAAGCGCACCCACCGGCTCGGCGCCCATGTTTGTTTGCATCGTACCGGCCCAGAAGCGCCCTTGGCGGTCACAGCGCCCGTCATTGAAGCGCATGCCGGGCCTGGCGTGTTCGACACTGGCACGTTTGTCGGCCAGCAGGCGGCCGTCTGCCTGGGGGGTGAGGTGGAAGATCCCGCTCTCCTGTGCCCCCAGCCAATGGCCTTGCTGGCTGCGGACAATGCAGCCCAGCATTTCGTCTGCGGTCCAGTGGGTTGTCTGGCCGTCCATCTGCCAGCGGTGCAGGCGACCTGCCGGTATATCCACCCAGTACAAGGCATTTTCCTGCGGGTGCCAGACCGGGCTCTCGCCCGTGGCATTGCGTGCGTCGGTAATCAGTTCGGCTGTCATGGAAGCATTCTGCGCTCTATCGGGGTCAGTCGCCAAAAGGGCCGGCAGCGGTGAAGGCGCCGCCTTGCAGATGGGCCGTCGGGTCATTTGCTGCGGGCTTTGGCTGCTGCTCCAGTGCCGGGCGGAAGCGCTCCGCGCTGTCCTTCGGGTTGAAGTCCAGGTGTGCGGCGTGGCGGTTGTTCCACCACAGGTCGCGGTTGGCCGAGACGCCATACACCACGGTGTGGCCAACGTTCTCGGCCAGCAATGCGCGCTCCACCAGGTGTGCCAGGTCTGCGTAGCTCAGCCAGGTGGACAACATGCGGACATTGCGGGGTTCGGGGAATGAAGAGCCGATGCGCAGGCTGACCGTTTCGATGCCGTAGCGATGGAAGTAGAACGTCGCCAGGTCTTCGCCGTAGGCCTTCGACAGCCCGTAATAGCAGTCTGGCCGGCGTGGCGAATGCGCATCCACTTGTTCGTCCTGAGGGTAAAAGCCGGTGACATGGTTGGAGCTGGCGAACACCACGCGTTTGATGCCGTGCTTACGGGCGGCCTCATAGATGTGGAAGGTGCCGACGATGTTGGCTTGCAGAATTTCTTCGAAGGCGCGCTCGGTGGAGATGCCTCCCAGGTGCACGATGGCGTCTACATCCTTGGCCAGGGCCAGTACGCCGGCCTTGTCCGCCAGGTCGCAGTTGATGACTTCTTCATGCTCGCCCGTAGCTGTTGCCATGGGGCTGATGTCCGATGCGCGCACGATGGTGGCGTGCGCTTGCAGTGCTTCGCGAAGCACGTGCCCGAGCCCGCCGGCGGCACCGGTGAGCAGCAGGCGGTTGAAGGGTTTGCGTGTGATCTTGGTCATTGTCTTGGGGCCTTTTACTGAAACGGCATGAAGGTGCCGTGGGGGAACGACACCGGCATGGGTGGGCGGTTGCCCTTACAGGAAGTTGTACTGGATGCCCAGGCGCCAACGGGCCTGGCGATCGTCCGTGTAGCTGTTGACCTTGATGTCACCCACTTCCATGAACGGTGCCCACTGCTTGTTGAGCTTGTACTTGATGATCAGGTTCTGCTCGTAGTCGCGCTTCTTGTTGTCGTAGCGGATGTAGTCGGTGGTGAAGTGGATGTACTGGTACTCGAATGCCCACGGCCCGCTGGGGGTGTAGCCGAGCCAGCCTTCAAGGCGGGTGGTGTTCTGGTCGTCCTTGGCGCGGTCAGCCTTGCTGTGGTCGACCTGATCCCGGTCGAGGCTACGGGCGTCGTGGCGCACGCGGGTGGCGACATACCAGGTGTCGCTGAGCTTGTAGCTGTACTTCAAACCGAACTTGTAGGTGGTCGCATCCTTGGAACTGTCCATCTGGAAGGCGGGAGTCCAGGTCGACTTGGGGCTGGTCTTGTAGTTGTAGTCCACGGTGAACTCATGGCCGTTGTTGACCATGTTGTCGTAGGCGACGTCTTCGCGGTCGCCGGCAGTCTTGTATTTGATTTCTGCGGCAAACCCCAGGCCGCTGTCCTTGCGGTAACTCAGCTTTATCCGGTCGGAGTGAATGCTGTCGTCTTCGGTGAAGCCGTGCCGGTAGTTGATGCTGGCGGAGTCCGCGCAGGCGTAGAACGACAGGCCGAGCGTACTGGCGGCGATGAGGCGGCGAAGTGTGATGTTCATGCGATCTCTTTTTTTGTTTTTGTTGAGGACGTGATGAGGCGTGTGAGCAAGGTGGGGTGAGGTGGTGAGCGCTCCGTGATTTTTCAAATAAGTTATCGTACGACTGTGAGGCTGTCTACGAATTATTGAAATGTTGTCTGATCACCTGTTTTGATGGCTCTATTTCGGTGCTTTCAGCTATTGCAATGCTTTGTGATGGGGTTCTCATGATTGCCGTAAGCATCATGAATCGGGGTTTTTCGCGACTTTAAAGTCATGCTTTTCAAATGTTGTATGATGACGTAGGATGACCTCCAGAGCGTGACTCACCCGCCACAAATCCAATAAGAAGGCTCAGACGTCCATGATCATTACTGCTGTAAACGTCCAGGTGTTTTCCTACCCCACGCGCCGCGCCGTAGACAGCGCCGGCCATGCCCACCCAGGTGATGTGACCCAGGCCAGAATGGCCCTGCTGCGCATCAGGACCGAGTGCGGCAGCGAAGGCTATGCGCTGGGTGCGCCCGAACTCATTCGCCCTTATGTGTTGGATAATTTCGTGCGCAAGGTGCTGGTTGGCGCCAATGCCTTCGACCGTGAAAAAATCTGGCATGACCTGGCTCATTGGCAGCGCGGCAGCGCCAGCCAGCTGACCGACCGTGCCCTGGCGCTGGTCGAACAGGCACTGTGGGACTGGGCCGGGCGCAAGCTGAACCTGCCCGTGCACAAGCTGATTGGTGGCTACCGCGACAAGGTGCCGGCCTATGGCTCGACCATGTGCGGTGATGAGTTGCCGGGCGGCCTGTCGACGCCGGAGGAGTACGGCCGCTTCGCCGAAACCCTGGTCAAGCGCGGCTACAAGGCCATCAAGCTGCACACCTGGATGCCACCGGTGTCGTTCGCGCCCAGCGTGAGCATGGACATCAAGGCATGCGCCGCCGTACGCGAGGCCGTGGGCCCGGACATCGCGCTGATGATCGATGGCTATCACTGGTACAGCCGTACCGAGGCCCTCACCATCGGCCGCGCCCTGGAAAAGCTCGACTTCGCCTGGTTCGAAGAGCCGATGATGGAAGACTCCGCCGAGTCCTACGCCTGGCTGGCCGGGCAGCTGGATATCCCGGTGCTTGGCCCGGAAAGCCTCGGCGGCAAGCACCTGAGCCGGGCCAGCTGGGTGAAGAACGATGTGTGCGACATCCTGCGAGCGGGGGTTGCTGGTGTGGGGGGCATTGCACCGTGCCTGAAGGTTGCGCACATGGCCGAATCGTTCGGCATGGATTGCGAGATCCATGGCAACGGTGCCGCCAACCTGGCGGTCGTGGGGGCGATCAAGAACTGCACCTGGTACGAGCGCGGCCTGCTGCACCCGTACCTTGACTATGACGAGGTGCCTGCCTACCTCAAACGCCTGGTCGACCCGATGGACGAAGACGGCTTCGTGCACCTGTCGAACTTGCCGGGCCTGGGTGAGGACATCGACTTCGACTACGTCGAAACCAATACGCTGCAGAGCTTCTGATTCGTCATGGCGGCACGCGTCGCTGCGTGCCGCCCGAGCGTCCAATAACTATAAGAAGGCGATCTCACATGAGCGTTATCCCCACACTCTGGGCGGGGGTCTTTGCTGCGTCTCTGGCGCTGACCTCGGTACCTGCTGCTTTTGCAAAAACCCCGGCCGATCAGTTGATCGTCGGCATGAGCATGATCAACCTGCTGTCCCTCGACCCGGCGGCAGCCACCGGGCTGGATGTGTCCGAGGTCAATGCCAACCTCTACGACATGCTGCTGGTGCAGGACGTGCGGCAGCCGGACCGGCTGCTGCCGGCCCTGGCTGAAAGCTGGCAGGTCAGCGATGACCGCAAGACCCTCACGTTCAACCTGCGCAAGGGCGTGACGTTCCAGTCCGGTAACCCGCTGAGTGCCGAGGATGTCGCCTGGTCGCTGCAGCGTGTACTCAAACTCAATCTGGCGTTGGCGTCGACCTGGAAGGCCTACGGGTTTTCGGCGGGCAATGTCGACCAGCACATGCGCGCTGTTGATGACGCTACTTTCGTGATCGAGCTGCCACGGCCGACTGACCCGTTGCTGGTGCTCAATACCCTGGCAACCTCGCCCAGCGCTTTCATCCTCGACCGCAAGGTGGTGCAGCAGCACCAGAAGGGCGATGACATGGGCAGTGCCTGGCTGACCACCCACGCGGCGGGCAGTGGGCCGTTCGTGCTCAAGGAGTGGCGCGCCAACGATGTCATCCTGATGAACCGTTTTGATGGGTACTGGGGCGGCCCGGCCAAGCTCAAGCGCATCGTCATGCGCAACATGACCGAGTCGCAGTCACTGCGCTTGATGGTGGAGCGGGGCGACCTGGACCTGGCCAAAGGCATGTCCGCGCCAGACATCGAGGCGCTGGAGAAGTCTGACAACGTTCGCACCCAGACCGTGCAGCGCGGAACCTTGTACTACGTGGCCCTCAGCGTGAAGAACAAGCCCTACGACGATGTGCGCGTACGCCGGGCGGTGCGTTCGCTGATCGACTATCAAGGCATCAACCAGACGGTGATGCCGCACTATGGCCAGCTCAATCAGCGCCCGCTACCGCTTGGCCTGCCAGCACGGCTGGATGACCCGGGCTATGCCCTGAACGTGGCCGAAGCGAAAAAGCTGCTGGCCGAAGCCGGTTACCCCGAGGGTTTCAAGACCACCATCCGTGTGCTCACCGAGCCGCCCTTCATCAACATTGCGTCCAGCCTGCAGTCGACCCTGGCCCAGGCCGGTATCAAGGCCACCATCGTCACCGGTACCGGCAACCAGATCTACGGTGCCATGCGTGAGCGCAGCTTCGACATCCTGGTCGGGCGCGGTGGTGGTGGCGCTGAGCGGCACCCGCATTCAAGCCTGCGCACCCTGGTGTACAACCCGGACAACCGCGACGAAGCCAAGCTGAGCAACTTCCAGGGCTGGCGTACCTCGTTCTACAGCCCCGAGCTGAACCGCCTGATCGAGCAGGCGGAAGTCGAGCCCGACAAGGCGCAGCAGCTGGCTCAGTACCAGCAAATCCAGAAAACCCTGGACGAGCAGGTGGGGGCCATCCTGCCCGTGTCGCAGATGACCGACACCGTGGTGCTTTACCACGATGTGCAGGACTACCAGGGCCATACCGCGGCCACCACCCGTTACAAAGACGTCTACAAGTCGCGTTGAGGCAAAGCCTGCGTGATTGGTGAATGCTTTTTCAGGAGCCTGTTATGTTTGCTTCGACTGCCTCTGTAATGGGTGCCCGTGTCTCGGGCACCGCTCGCCGGGCCAGCACGGTGCTGGTGACCTTGCTTGGCCTGCTGGCGCTGACGTTCTTCATCGGACGGGTCATGCCGCTGGACCCGGTGCTGGCAGTGGTCGGCCCGGATGCCGACAGCTCCACCTACGACCAGGTGTACCGGGCGATGGGCCTGGACAAACCGATCTGGGTCCAGTTCGGGCTCTACCTGAACGACTTGCTGCATGGCGACTTCGGCAATGCGCTGCTCACCGGCCACCCGGTGCTCGAAGACATCAAGCGCGTGTTCCCGGCCACCATCGAACTGGCGACCCTGGCAATCCTGTTCGGCGTGCTGATCGGCCTGCCGTTGGGGGTGGTCGCGGCCAGCAACCAGGGCCGGGTCGGCGACCACGTGGCGCGGGTGATTACCCTGTTCGGCTATTCCACCCCCATTTTCTGGGTCGGCATGATGGGCCTGCTGGTTTTCTATGCCTGGCTGGGTTGGGCAGGTGGGGCAGGGCGCATCGACCTGGCCTATGACGGCATGGTCGATGAGGTTACCGGCCTGCTGCTGATCGACACGGCACTGGCGCGTGACTGGGAGGCCTTCACCAGCGCGTTGCGCCATATTGTCCTGCCGGCGTTGATCCTGGGGCTGAACTCGGTGGCCTACATCAGCCGCATGACCCGTAGCTTCATGCTCGAGCAGCTGTCGCAGGAATACATCATCACCGCCAGGGTCAAGGGGCTTTCACGGCGCCAGGTGGTCTGGAACCACGCGTTCCGCAACATCCTCGTGCAGTTGCTCACGGTGGTCGCCCTGGCCTATGGCTCGTTGCTGGAGGGGGCGGTGCTGATCGAAACCGTGTTTGCCTGGCCCGGTTTCGGCCAGTACCTCACCAGCAGCCTGATGCTCGGTGACATGAACGCGGTGATGGGCTGCGTGTTGATCATCGGCCTGATCTTCGTCGCACTCAACCTGATCAGCGACGCCCTGTACAAGGTGTTCGACCCAAGGACCCGCTAGCCCCCAATCAGCGTGAACACATTGAATAACTATAAAAAGAAGGATGCCCCATGAAGACTGTATTCCCACCGCTGCGCATGGCTGTGCTGGGCGCGGCGCTGCTGCTCGGCCCGCTCGCGGCGGTGCAGGCGAAAACCCCTGCCGACCAGCTGATCGTCGGCATGAGCATGGTCAACCTGTTCTCCATCGACCCGGCCAACGCCCCCGGCCTGGATGCCTCTGGCATCAACGCCAATCTCTACGACACACTCATCAAGCGCGACCAGGGCAACCCGGACAAGCACCTGCCGCAACTGGCCGAACGCTGGGATATCAGCGAAGACGGCAAGCAGATCACCTTCCACCTGCGCACTGATGTCACGTTCCATTCCGGCAACCCGCTCACTGCCGAGGATGTGGCCTGGTCGCTGTACCGGGTGATGAAGCTCAACTATGGCCTGGCCACCACCTGGAAGGCGTACGGCTACAGTGTCGATAACATTCAAACGCTGATCCGCGCGACCGATAGCCATACCCTGGTGGTCGACCTGCCGCAGCCGGTAGACCCTTTGCTGGTGATCGACTCGCTGGCCGTGTCGCCCAGCGCCGTGGTGGTCGACCGCCAGCAAGTGCTCAAGCATGAGAAGAACGGCGACCTGGGCGCGGCCTGGCTGGTCACCAACGAAGCCGGCAGCGGGCCGTTCACCCTGACCAAATGGAGTGCCAACGATGCGCTGGTGATGACCCGCTTCGACGGATACTGGGCTGGCCCGGCCAAGATGAAACGGGTGCTGGTCCGCCACATGACCGAGTCGCAGTCGCTGCGCCTGATGCTCGAACGCGGCGACCTGGACCTGGCCTATGGCATGGCGGCGCCGGATATCAAGGCCATTGAAAGCTCGGACAAACTCCAGGTGCAGGCTCTGCAGCGCGGCACTATGTACTACGTCGCGATGAGCATGAAGCAGCCGGAGTTCGCCAACCGCAAAGTCCGCGAAGCGGTGCGCAACCTGATCGACTACCAAGGCCTGGACCAGCAGGTGATGCCGCATTACGGCAAGCTCAACCAGCAACCGATGCAGCTTGGGCTCGAGGCCCGGTTGCCCGACCCTGGCTACAAGCTGGATGTTGCCAAAGCCAAGGCACTGCTGGCCGAGGCGGGCTACCCACAAGGTTTCAGCACAACCATCCGCACGCTGTCCGAACCGCCCTTCATCGATATCGCCGCACGCATGCAGTCGACCCTGGCCGAAGGTGGCATCAAGGCCAACATCGTCACCGGTACCGGCAACCAGGTGTATGGCGCCATGCGCGCGCGCAACTTTGAAATGATCGTGGCGCGGGGCGCCGAGCGTTACCCGCACCCGTATTTCAGCCTGCGCACCTTCGTCTACAACCCCGACAACAGTGACAGCGCTGGCCTGCCCAACTTCCAGGGCTGGCGAGCGTCGTTCTTCAGCCCCCCGCTGAATGACCTGATCGACCGGGTAGGTGTCGAGCGCGATGCGGCCAAACGCCTGGGCATGTACCAGCAGGCGCAGAAGCTTTACGACGACGAGGTGGGGCCGATCATGATGATTTCCCAGATGACCGACACCGCAGTGAGCGCAGCCGACGTCAAGGGCTTCAGCGGCGATGACGCCGAGGCCACCCGCTACCTGGGCGTCTACAAGCAACGTTGAGAACCACCCGGGGCACCTGCGGGTACCCCGAGTGGCCATGACTCCACATCGAGAACATGCCGATGATTGCCAACATCTCTTCCACCGAAACCACCGCCAAGCGGCAGGCCGACGCCCCCGCGTCCAGCCTTGAGGCCCTTGGCAAAAGCAGCCTTCGGGTGCTGCGCCTGCTGGTGCGCAACCCGATGACCCTGGCAGGCCTGCTGGTGGCCTTGCTGCTGGTCGTGGTGGCGGCGTTCGCGCCGTGGATTGCCACCCACGACCCGGTCATCCAGAACCTGGCCAACGCCTTGCAGGCACCCAGTGCCGCGCACTGGTTCGGCACCGACGAATACGGCCGGGACATCTTCAGCCGGTTGGTCTATGGCGCACGCATCACCCTCTACATCATCGCCCTGGTGACGGTCATCGTCGGCCCCATCGGGCTGTTCATCGGCACGGTGTCGGGCTATTTCGGCGGCATTGTCGATACCGTGTTCATGCGCGTCACCGATATTTTCATTTCGTTCCCCAGCCTGGTGCTGGCGCTGGCCTTCATCGCTGCACTGGGCCCTGGCCTTGAGCATGCGGTGGTGGCTATCGCGTTAACCTCCTGGCCACCGATCGCACGGCTGGCCCGCGCCGAAACCCTGTCGCTGCGCAAGGCCGACTTCGTGGTGGCTGTCGAGCTGCAGGGCGCGTCGTCGACCCGCATCATCCTGCGCCACATCGTGCCTATGTGCCTGTCGTCGGTGATCATCCGCCTGACCATGAACATGGCCGGCATCATCCTCACGGCGGCGGCGCTGGGCTTCCTCGGCCTGGGGGCGCAGGCGCCCTTGCCGGAGTGGGGGGCGATGATCTCCACGGGGCGGCGCTACATGCTTGAGTGCTGGTGGCTGGTAGCGGTGCCCGGTGCGGCAATCATGCTGGTGAGCCTGGCGTTCAACCTGCTGGGCGATGGCCTGCGGGACATTCTCGACCCGCGTAGCGAGTAACCGGAGGCTTTATGTCAGCAGTCAAACTCAATGTCGAATCGCTCAATGTGCGCTTCGTCAATGGCAAGAAAGTGATGCACGCAGTGCGTGATGTGTCGTTCACCCTGGGCCGGGAAAAGCTCGCCATCGTCGGTGAGTCCGGCTCGGGCAAGTCCACGGTTGGCCGCAGCTTGCTCAAGCTGCACCCTGGCAGCGCGCAGATCACCGCAAAGGCCCTGCAGTTCGGCGATGTCGACCTGCTCAGTGCCAGCGAAAAGGCCATGCAGAAAATTCGCGGCCAGCGTATTTCGATGATCATGCAAGACCCCAAGTACTCGCTCAACCCGGTGGTGCGTGTGGGGGACCAGATTGCCGAAGCCTACCTGGCACACCACAAGGCCAGCCGCAGCGAGGCCCGTGAACGGGTGCTGCAGATGCTCGACAAGGTGCATATCCGCGACCCGAAGCGCGTCTACGACCTTTATCCGCATGAGGTGAGCGGCGGCATGGGCCAGCGCATCATGATTGCGATGATGGTCATCACCAACCCGGAAGTGATCATTGCCGACGAACCGACCTCGGCGCTGGATGTGTCGGTACGCCAGCAGGTGCTCAACGTGCTCGAAGAGCTGGTGGTAGAGCAGCAGATGGGGCTGATCTTCGTCAGCCACGACCTGAACCTGGTGCGCAATTACTGTGACCGTGTGCTGGTGATGTATGCCGGGCGCGTGGTGGAGTCGCTGGCTGCCAGCGACCTGCACCGTGCCGAACACCCCTACACCCGAGGCCTGCTGGCCGCCTTGCCAAGCATGGACAACCGCCGCCCGCGTTTGCCTGTGTTGCAACGCGACCCGCTGTGGCTCTCCTGCTGAGGTAACTGACCATGTCCATGATCCAAGCACACGCGTTGAACCTGAGCTTTGGCGTTGGCGCCGCGCTCAACCAGGTGCTGCACAATGTCGACCTGAGTGTCGAAGATGGCGAATCCTTTGGCCTGGTAGGGGAGTCCGGCTCTGGCAAGACCACGGTGCTGCGCTGCCTGGCCGGCCAGTACCGGCACTGGAGCGGGGCGCTGAGCATCGACGGTGTACCGTTGCAGCACAAGCTTCCCAAGGAGCACTTTCGCAAGGTGCAGATGGTGTTCCAGGACCCCTATGGTTCGCTGCACCCGCGCCATACCATCGACACTGCACTGCGCGAGCCGTTGGTGATCCACGGCATGGATGAGCGCAACGATCGCATCAACGACATCCTCATCAAGGTTGGTCTCAACGACAGCTACCGTTACCGCTACCCGCACCAGTTGTCTGGCGGCCAGCGTCAGCGCGTGGCTATCGCCCGGGCGTTGATTCTTGAGCCCAGGGTGCTGTTGCTCGATGAGCCCACGTCGGCCCTCGATGTGTCGGTGCAGGCCGAGATTCTCAACCTGCTGTCGGACCTGCGCCAGCGCGAGAAGCTCACCTACCTGATGGTGACGCACGACCTGGGCGTGGTCAGCCACCTGTGCGACAAGGTCGCGGTGATGCAGCAGGGGCGTATCGTCGAGCAACTGGACTGCCGGGCACTGAGCCAGGACCAGGCCACCCACGATTACACCCGCATGCTGGTGCAAGCCAGCCGCGACTTCAGCGCCGACGCTGCCCCGGCGCTGTCGGCCTGAACCCGGCAATTACAAGGAAGACAAGAACATGCCGAATGCCAACCCTGCGCCCGCTTCGCGGGTGCGTGCTGCCGTGGCTGCCCTGGCCATGGGCAGCAGCTTGCCACTGTGGGCCGTAGAGGCCCCCGCAAAGGTCCAGGTGCCGACGCTGGCCTACGACGACCGGCAGATCATCCTGGTGTGGGAAAAGCCCGCCAGCCATGCCGAAATCGTCGACTATCACGTGTATGCCAATGGCAGATTGCTGGGTGCCAGCAACGCCAACAACGATCAGGTGTCACCGGCCAAACCCTACATCGACCGGTTCTACGAGCAGGACCAGCACAACTTCCACCACCGCATCGCCATTCACAGCTTCACCGCCCAAGGGCTTGCACCCGATACCGAGTACCGCTTCACCGTGCGCTCGGTCGATCGCCATGGCAAAGAGTCTGCTGACAGCCCCGTGGTGGTGCAGCGAACCACCGCCGTACCGGCACTGTTCAACGTGCAGCGCTACGGCGCCAAGGGCGACGGCAAGGCACTCGAAACAGCTGCTATCCAGCGCGCCATCGATGCTTGCAGCAAGGGCTGCAAGGTGTTGCTGCCGGCCGGTACGTACAAAAGCGGCGCACTCTACCTCAAGAGCAACATGACCCTGGAAATCGCCGAGGGCGCGACCCTGTTGGGTTCCGAACGTGCCGAGGACTACCCGCGCCAGGGCTATATCCAGTACCCGTATTCCACCACCGTGCGCCCGGCTTCGTTGATCAATGCCTTGCCGCGCGACCCGCATGCGCACCAGGCCTTCGAGAACATCCGCATCGTCGGCAAGGGCACCATCGACGGCAATGGCTGGAAGCGTAACCCGGACGTGGTCGACGAGCGCGGGCAAGCCTTGCCCTTCTACCTGCCCAGCGACAACACCCGCTACATGCACGATGGCGTGCTGGCCAAGGCGCAAGTAGAGCGGGCGGTGGCCGAGGGCATGAACGTCAAGGACGCCTACGGCCAGATGCGCTCGTCGCTGATCACCCTGCGCAATGTGACGAACGTGTTCTATGGCGGCTTCACGGTGGTGAACCCGGCCTACCACGGCATCATGAACCTGGAAACGCAGAATGTGGTGCTGGCCAACACCACGCACCGTACCTACGACGCCAACAACGGCGACGGTATCGAGTTTGCCAACAGCCGCGGCGCCCTGGTGTTCAACAACTTCTTCGACACCGGTGACGACTGCGTCAACTTCGCCGCCGGTACCGGGGCGGATGCGGTCCACCAGAAGGCGCAGGAGGATGCCTGGATCTTCAACAACTATTTCCGCAAAGGCCATGGCATGGTCGTGGCGGGCAGCCATACCGGCGCGTGGATTCAGAACATCCTGGCCGAGGACAACGTCTCGGATGGCACCGATGCCGGGCTGCGCATGAAAAGCACCAACTTCATGGGCGGTGGTGCGCGCCACGTCACCTTCCGGGATTCGGCCATCCGCAACACGGCGAAACAGGCCTTCATCTTCACCCTGGATTACAACGACCCGAATGCCAAACTCGATTACAAACGCTCGACGGTGGCGGGGCAGTTCCGGGATATCACGGTCAGCGACGTGAGCGTGGAAAACGCCCGCACAGCCGCCATCGAGGTGAAAGGCGATAGCAGCCATGGCGCCTGGCACCAGGGCTTGGTGTTCGAGCGGGTGCGCTTCAGTGGGCCGGCCCCGGTGAAGATCGATGGCCTGAAGGATTCGCGCTTCGACGGGCTTCGCTTTACCGATACCGGGGGCGCCAACCCTTGGCAGGTACAGGGCAGCCAAGGGCTTGCCTACACGGACGTGGAGCCCGCACCGTAGCCTCAGTCAGGCCTCGCTGTAGAATGCCTGTAGCCGTTGCGCCTCCCGCAGGCGCATACGGCTGTTGCTCAGGTGCAGGTACATGGCGGCGCGTGCCGCGTCGACCTGGCGGCTGGCGATGGCGTCGTAGATCTGCTGATGTTCGGCGTTGATGCCGGCCAGGTAGGTGCTGCGGTTGCTCTGCCCGGTGTAGGCAGAGTTCATGCGCGTGCGGGGGATCATCTTGGTGCCTAGGTGCTTCATGATGTCGATCAGGTACTGGTTGCCTGCGGCCTTGGCGATTTTCAGGTGAAACTGGAAATCGGCGTTGGTCGTGCTGCCGGATTTTTCCGGGCCCTGCATCAGCGCCTCCAATGCTTGCTGCAATTCTTCGAGCGCTTGCGGCGTGGCCCGTTCGGCGGCCATGCCGGCGGCTTGCACTTCAAGGCTGAGGCGGTATTCCAGCAGGTCGAGCACATCGGACAGCAGGCTGATGGTTGCCGGCCCCACGTTGAAGCTCTCCGGTGCAGGCATGTCCAGCACGAAGGTGCCCACACCGTGGCGGGTTTCGACCAGGCCCGCTGCCTGCATGCGCGATAGCGCTTCGCGTACCACAGAGCGGCTGACACCTTCGGTTTCGATCAGCGTCGCTTCGGTCGGCAGCTTGTCACCGCGCTTGAGCGTGCCCTCGCGCATGCGTTGGGCAAAGCGTTCGACCAGCGCTTCGGCCAGGCGGCGGGGCGGTTGGGTGGGGCTGGTGATAGGGTCCGGCATTGCTGTGCTCTTGTGTGGGCAGCGGCCAGTATAGTGCGTTTTGGCCCCGGGCAGCGGGTATACTCCGGGCTCTTCCGTATTGCAAAGGTTCGCCCAATGGCTTCTGCCACCCCGGAAAAACGCCTGAATCTCGCCCAGCAACTGGTACAAGACCTGTCGCAGCAGATTCTCTCGGGTGAATTGCCGGCGGGTAGCAAATTGCCCACCGAAGAAGCCGTGACCAAAGCACGTGGCGTAAGCCGTACCGTGGTGCGTGAAGCCATGTCACGGTTGCAGGCCGAAGGCCTGGTAGAAACCCGCCGTGGTATCGGCACCTTCGTGGTAGATGCCATCCCGGCAGGTGACTTCCAGAGTGCCAGCCCCGGAATGGGCGGCGCATACAACGCGGTGGCGATCATCGAGTTGCGGCTGTGCCTTGAGGTCGAGGCGGCTGCCATTGCTGCCCAGCGTGCCACCCCGGAGCAACTGGCTGCGATGCGGGCGGCGCTCGATGGGGCCGTCGATACGCAGTCTGCGCCCTGTATGCGTACCGACTTCGAGTTTCACTTGCAGATAGCCCAATGCACGGGCAACAGCTTTTTCATCGACACCATGACCCACCTTGGGCATACCTTGCTGGCGGCCCAGCCAGCAGTTTCAGGGGGTGATGCCGGGCAGCGGGCACTGGAAGCGCGGGAGCGCGAGCAAGTGCATGCCGCGATCACCCGCAAGGATGCCGGCGCTGCCCGTGCTGCCATGCGGCTGCACCTGGTCAACTGCCTGACACGCGCCCGGCGAGCGGTCAGTGAGTGTCCGAAAACAGATCGAACATCAGTTGCCTGAGCCATCGGTTGGCCGGGTCCTTGTTGTACCGCCCGTGCCAGAACAGGTTGATCTCGATGTTCGGCAACGCCACCGGTGGCGGCAGGACGCTCAGCCCGAACGGCACCTCGCAACTGGCGGCAAACCGCTCGGGCACCGTCGCCAGCAAATCAGTGCGCTGCAAGATATGCCCCACGGCCACAAAGTGCGGCACTTCCAGGCGAATGTTGCGCACCACCCCCGCCCGTGCATAAAACGTGTCCACCTCGCCATGCCCGGTATTGGCTGCCACCACGTTCACATGATCGAAGCCTGCGAACCGCTCCACGGTCAGTGGCTGCCGCGTAGCGGGGTGCCCTTTGCGGCACAGGCACACATAACGATGGTGGAACAGTCGCCGCTGGAAGAACCCCGCCTGCAAATGCGGCAACAGGCCAACCGCCAGGTCGATGGCGCCGTTCTGCAACCCTTCGGCGAGGGTGTCGGTGGAGTTGCGCAGTGTGCTGATGGTGCACCCGGGCGCCAGGCTGGCAAAGGCGTCCATCAGCTTTGGCATGAAGTAGATTTCGCCAATGTCGGTCATGGCCATGGTGAAGCGGCGGTTGCTGGTGCGCGGGTCGAAGGTGTCCTGCCTGGCAAATGCATCGCGCAGTGTGTGAATGGCAGTGGTCACCGGCTCTGCCAATTGCAGGGCGTAGGGGGTGGGTTCCATGCCTTGGTAGGTGCGCACGAACAATTCGTCTTGCAGCACCGTGCGCAAGCGCTTCAGTGCGTTGCTCATCGCCGGCTGGGTCAGGTTCAGGTTTTCGGCAGCGGTCGAAACTTTGCGGTCGATCAGCAACTGGTTGAAAACCAGAAGCAGGTTAAGGTCCAGATCGCGTAATTCCATGATACCTCTCAGGTATTGATCGAGACGCGATGGGTATTGTTTTCTTATTGAATCAGCGTCCCGATACAACGCTACCCGAAACCAGACTTGCTGGGTATGCATAAGCAGTATTCACACCCGAAATAGCCACTATTCGGGTGGCTGCATAGGAGCGGTGTTGCGCCTTGTTCATGATGGTGCTCGCTAGTCAATCAGGGGCTTGCCCCACCCATAACAATTACAAGAACGAGCGATGCCATGCGAAACATCAATGCAGCGGCCCTGTTGGACGGGGCCCGGTTCAATGCCTTTCACGCGCGGTTACTGTTCTGGTGCGCGCTTATCATCATCTTCGATGGCTACGACCTGGTGATCTATGGCGTGGTGTTGCCCTCGCTGATGAGCGAATGGAACCTGAGCGCCGTGCAAGCGGGGGCCTTGGGCAGTTGTGCGCTGGTCGGGATGATGGTGGGGGCGCTGTTCTTCGGTTCGCTCTCGGACCGCATCGGGCGGCGCAAGACCATCATGGCCTGCGTGTTGCTGTTCAGCGGCATCACCGCGCTGAATGGGCTGGCCACGTCCCCCGAAACCTTTGCCCTGTGCCGTTTCGTTGCCGGGCTTGGCATCGGTGGCGTCATGCCCAATGTGGTCGCGTTGATGAACGAATACGCCCCCGGCAAGTTGCGCAGCACCTTGGTGGCAATCATGTTCAGCGGCTATTCGCTGGGCGGCATGTTGTCGGCCGGGCTGGGCATGCTGTTCATTCCACAATGGGGGTGGCAGGCCGTGTTCTATGTGGCAGTGATCCCGTTGTTGTTGCTGCCATTGCTGATCAGCCAGTTGCCAGAGTCCATGAACTTTTTATTGCGCAGCGGGCAGACCGAACGGGCCAGGGCTTTGCTGGCGCAAGCGACGCCGACTTATCTGCCAGATTGCAATGATCAACTCGCCCAGGCCTCTGCGCGTGGGGCAAACGTATCAATTCGCGAAATATTCAAAGAAGGCCGTGCGTTCAACACGCTTGCGTTGTGGGTCGCATTTTTCTGCTGCCTGCTGATGGTTTATGCCCTGAGTTCATGGCTGCCCAAATTGATGAGCAGTGCCGGCTACGGGCTCAATTCAAGCCTGGCGTTTTTGTTGGTGCTCAACTCGGGCGCCATCATTGGTGCGATAGCAGGTGGCTGGTTGGGCGACCGTATCGGAATCGCCAACGTGTTGTTGTGTTTCTTCGCCTGCGGGGCGTTATCCCTCAGCCTGCTTGCGCTCAAGGCTCCGGCGGCAGTGCTTTACCTGCTTATTGCGGTGGCGGGTGCTTCTACCATCGGCACGCAGATTCTGGCCAATGCCTGTGCGGTGCAGTACTACCCGTCGCACATACGTTCCACCGGCCTTGGCTGGGCGATGGGGATAGGGCGGCTTGGCGCGATTGTCGGGCCGCTGTTGGGCGGAGTGCTGCATGGCGCCAACTTGCCTTATCAAAGCAGCTTCCTGGCGTTTGCCCTACCCGGTGCCATCGGCGCAGTGGCTGTTCTGCTGTTCATCCGGCGTCAGGCTGGCACACCCGGTATTCGCAGCGCTCGGCAACTACCCGGCTGAGGGATATTCAGGCGGGTGATGCCAGTTATGGGTTTCGCAGTATTTATCAAGGGTGGGCCAGCCGTAATGATTGGCGTATTCCAATAACAATCAGCCCCGAGGTACCTTGCAATGCACAACGCTACTGCGCTTGAAGTTTCCATTATTGGTGGGGGTATCGCAGGTGTTGCACTTGCGCTCGACCTTTGCCGCCATGCACACCTGAACGTTCAATTGTTCGAATCGGCCGCTGCCTTTGGTGAAGTGGGCGCGGGCGTGTCGTTTGGTGCCAATGCCGTGCGTGCCATCGCCGGTTTGGGCATTGCCGAGCCCTACGCCAAAATTGCCGACAGCACGCCGGCGCCGTGGCAGGACGTGTGGTTCGAGTGGCGGGACGGGCGCGATGCGCAGTACCTGGGCAGCAGCGTGGCGCAGGGCGTCGGTCAGTCGTCGGTGCACCGGGCCGACTTTCTCGATGCGTTGGCCAGCCAGTTGCCGGCAGGCATCGCCCAGTTCGGCAAGCGTGCTCAGCGGGTCGAGCAAGTGGGGGAGCGGGTGCGTGTGTGCTTTACCGATGGCACGGAACACCACTGCGATTTGCTGATCGGTGCCGATGGTATCAAGTCGTCGATCCGTGACCATGTGCTTGATGGACTGGGCGTGTCGCGAGTTTCGCCTCGGTTCAGTGGCACGTGCGCCTACCGCGGGCTGATCGACAGCGAGCAGTTGTGCGAGGCCTATTGGGCGCGTGGCATTGGTGAGCATCTGATCGATGTGCCGCAGATGTACCTGGGGCTCGACCGCCATATCCTGACCTTCCCGGTCAAACAGGGACGGTTGATCAACGTGGTGGCGTTTGTGTCGGACCGCAGCCAGCCGAACCCGGCATGGCCGAGCGATGCGCCTTGGGTGCGCCAGGCAACGCAGGCAGAAATGCTGAAGGCGTTCGAAGGCTGGGGCGATGCGGCGCAGGTGCTGTTGGAGAGCATCAAGACGCCGTCGTTGTGGGCGCTGCACGACCTTGCCGAATTGCCGGGGTACAGCCATGGCCGGGTTGGGCTGATTGGCGATGCAGCTCACGCCATGCTGCCGCACCAGGGGGCAGGGGCAGGGCAGGGGCTGGAGGATGCCTGGTTGCTGGCGCGGCTTTTGGCTGACCCTGCGGTTTTACATGGCAGCCCACAAGCGGTGCTGCAAGCATATGACGCGGTGCGGCGCCCGCGCGCATGCCGGGTGCAACGCACCTCGTGGGAGGCGGGTGAGCTATATGAGTTTCGTGACCCTGCCGTGCTGGACGATCCGCAGGTGCTGGGCAAGGTGCTGGGTGAGCGGTTCGATTGGTTGTGGAACCATGATTTGCAGGATGACCTGAAGCAGGCAAGGCAGTTGTTGGGGATGCAGGTGCAGGCTGCCTGATGGGTTGAGAGGGCGGTGGCGCCTGGCACCGGCTTTGCCGGTGTTCGCGGCTAAAGCCTAATGCCAGTCAGTTAAGCGAATCGGGGCTGCGCAGCAGCCCCAATAACCTTAACTGACTGGCATTAGGCTAAAGCCGCTCCTACAAATGGCTGGAATTCAACATTACAACGCATCCCGCGCCTTGCCCCGGTACACCCGCAGTACATCTGCCATCACCGCCAGCGCGATCTCCGCTGGCGACTTGCTGCCCAGGTCCAGCCCGATGGGCATGTGCAGCCGTTCAATCTGCTTGTCGGTCAGTCCGCCAATCCGCTGTAATCGCTCGGCGCGCTTGGCCGAAGTGGCCGACGAGCCCATTGCGCCGATGTAGAACGCCGGCGTATTCACCGCCTCCATCAATGCCAGATCATCGATTTTCGGATCATGGGTCAATGCGACCACTGCTGTAGCCGCATGGCAACCACCTGCGGCGATGAACAGCGAGGGCAGCACCCGATGCATCTGTGCGCCCTCGATTTCGACATGCGCCATCTCCTCACGCGGGTCGCAGGCGATGACTTCGCAGCCCAGCGTGCGGGCAATGTCGGCGCAGGCTTCGGCGACGGGCGACAGCCCTGCCAGCACCAGCCGCAGCGCGGGGCCGATGCCGATATGCACGGCGCTTTCGTCCATGCGCACGGCCACGCTGTTGTCGCCATGCAAGCTGAAATCACCTGCCGGCAAACTGACCTTGCGCGTTACCCGCTGCTGGCCCAACAGCGCCCCGCGCAGCGATTGCAGGTGTTCCAGCCATGCGCCGTCCGCCTGTCGCCGCTCCACCAGCACCACCAGTACGCCACCGCAAGGCAGGCGCAAGCGCCGGCTCTGTTCCTGGCCATCGCCATAGCGCACCACCTGTGCCTGCCGGGTAAATGCACCTTGCGCCAGGTTGCCGAGAAATTCCTCTTCGACACAGCCGCCAGACAATGAACCGACCCAATCCTGTGCGCTGCGGCAAGCCAGCATCGCCCCGGGCGAGCGAGGGGCCGAGCCATAAGTGGACAACACCGTGCACAGCCACACCGTGTCCCCGGCCCTGGCCCATTGCAGGGCCTTGTCGATCACCTGCAGGTCGAGATGCTGCATGCTCCGCTACCTCGCTCATATCGTCTCAGCCCAGCCGAAAAAGCCGCGCAATGGCCCAACGTCTGTGGCAGTGTTGGGTATCTGGCCAGCCCCACAGGGACCGACATGCAAACTCGCAAAACCGGTGTACGCGCCCAACAGGCCGACCGCGCCCGGGACAACATCCTCAAGGCCGCGGTGAAGGTCTTCAGCAAGGAAGGCTTCACCGGTGGGCGTATCGAGCAGATCTCCACGCTGGCCAAGTCCAACGACCGGATGATCTATTACTACTTCGGCAACAAGGAAAAGCTGTTCATCAGTGTGCTGGAGCACATCTACGCCAGCTTCAACCAGGCCGAAGCCAAGCTGCGCATCGACCTGGCCGACCCGGAAAAAGCTCTGCGTGAGCTGGTGGCGTTCATCTGGGACTACTACGTGCGTCACCCCGAATTTGTCACCATCCTGGCCACCGAAAACCTTCACCAGGGCCAGCACGCGCGCAAGTCGCAAAACCTCAAGGCATTGTCCGGCGAGGCGGTCGGCGTGCTGCGGCCGATCATCGAGGCGGGCCAGGCCAAGGGCCTGTTCCGCGACGACATCGACATCACCCACGCCTACCTGATGATTGCCTCGCTCTGCTATTTCTATAATTCCAACCGCCATACCCTCAGCTCGTTCCTGGCCGTGGACCTGGCCGACCCGCAGGCCAAGGCCGATTGGCTGGCCTTCATCAGCGACCTGGCCCTGCGCGGGTTGCGCCGCTGACCTTCAGTGGCTGCCAGGGTTGGCGCGTATTTGCGCTGCCTTGGCTGCCAGCCCTTGCCAGGCCGGTTTGTCGGCGGCGAAGCGCTGGCGCAGGTAGGCCGCCAGGTCAGCGACCTGGCGGTCCGACAGGCTGTCCTTGAAGCCGGGCATATAGCCCAGGTCTCGGGTTGCCGGGGTGGGTATGCCGTGCAGCACCACGCGCAGCAGGTTGTCCGGCAGGTCGCTGTGGACGTTGCTGTTCACCGCCATCGACGGGCTGACACCAAACAGCTTCGGCCCCAGGCCATCGCTGTGGCAGGCCAGACACGCGCCCTTGAATACCCGCTCACCGTTGCTCAGCGACACCTGGATATCTGCTTGCGGTGCAGCTTTGGCTGCAAGCGTCGCAGGCTCGCCGTCGAGCGAGCTGAGGTAATGGGCGATGGCGCGTACGTCGCTTTTGGGCAATGTGGCCAACTCGCTGACCACTGGCCCCATCGGGCCTGCCGCCACGCCGTGCTTTTCGGAAAAGCCGGTGCTCAGGTAGCTGAACAGTTCGTCCTCGCTCCACGGCGTTGCCGACTTACCCAGGGCATTCAGGGCCGGCGCCTCCCAGCCATCGACCATGCCACCGGCAAGGTAGCTGCCGCCGCCTTTTTCCGCGCCCATCAGGTTGCGCGGTGAGTGGCAGGCTGTGCAGTGGCCCAGTCCGTCGACCAGGTAGGCGCCACGGTTCCACTGCGCGCTGCGTTGCGGGTCGGGCTGGTATTCGCCGCGTTTCAGAAACAGCGCATTCCAGCCGGCCATCAGTGGCCGCTGGTTGAACGGGAAGCGCATGTCGTTGGCGGGCGCCGCTTGGCGTACTGGGGTTTGCGACATCAGGTAGGCATACAGCGCCTGCATGTCGGCATCGTTGATGTTGCGAAATGAGGTGTAGGGGAAGGCCGGGTAGAGGTGCCGGCCATCGCGGCTGATGCCTTCGCGCATGGCCCGCTCGAAGGCGGCGAATGACCAGCGGCCAATGCCGGTTTCCGGGTCGGGGGTGAGGTTGGTGCTGTACAGCGTGCCGAACGGCGTTTCCATCGCCAGCCCACCCGCATTGACCTTACCGCCGCTGACCGTGTGGCACACGGCGCAGTCACCGGCTGCCGCCACCTGGCGCCCGCGTTCGAGCATCGCCGCGCTCCAGCTGCCGGCACCCGGCGGGGTTACCGGGGCGATTTCAGCGCGCCAGGGCAGGGCGGTGGCGAGCATGCCCAGGGCGGCGCCCACTACCCCGGCCAGCGAGCCGAACCACCACTTCGAGCGTTTCTTTGTGGGGTGTTCCTGTGTGGGTGCATCAGGCCCCTGGCCCTCGCCACCGAGCGCGGCGCGCACCCGTTCCGCCGTAATCGGCAGTTCGCGAAAGCGGATGCCGGTGGCGTCGAAAATGGCGTTGGCGATGGCGGCCGCGCTGGGTACCGAGGCCGACTCGCCACTGCCCATCGGCGGTTCGTGCTGGCGCGGCAGCATCATCACGTCAATGGCTGGCAACTCGGGGAAGGTCAGGATCGGGTAGCCGCCCCATTCCTTGCTGGCCACGGTCGATTCTTCAAAGCTGACTTGTTCCTTGAGCACCCGGCTGGTGGACTGGATGACGTTGCCGTGGATCTGGTGTCGCACGCCTTCCGGGTTGACCATCATCCCGGCATCGTGGCCGATCACCACGCGGGTGACGGCGACCTCGCCGGTGCGCCGGTCTACCGCGACATCAGCCACCCACGCCGCCCAGGCCGCGCCGAAGCCGGGAAACTTGCTGTGGATGTAGCGTGCATAGGCAAAGCCCCTGCCACGCAGTACGTCACCTTCGGCCTGCGTCTGCATGGGCTGGGTATGCGGCTGCCATGCGGCGCGTTCGGCGGTGGCCTTGACCAGGTCGATGGCGCGCGGGTCGGACAAGTGCTTGAGGCGGTATTCGACCGGGTCTACACCCGCCGCGAAGGCCAGCTCATCGATGTACGACTCGTGGGCGAAGCTGTTGGGCATGGCCGATACACCGCGCATCCACGAGGCGCGCACCAGCGGCGTCATGTCGTTGATGGTGACGCGCATGTGCTCGTAGTCATACGGCGGGATCGAGGTACGGTCGCCCATCTCGAACAGTGCCGGCACCGGTTCCACGGCGCCGGTCAGTAGCAGCGCCAGGGTTGGGGCGCCGTTGGACGGGTAGCTGGTCTGGAAGTCGTAGGCGGCCACACTGCCATCGGCGTTCAGGCCGCCGTCGATCTCCATCAGTTGCGCGGTGCCTTTGGGCTCCCACACATGTTCCTGCTCGCGCGTCAGCTGCACCCGCACCGGGCGCTGCACGGCACGCGACAGCAGCACTGCATCGGCGCACACATCGTCGGCGCAGTTGCGGCCATAGCAGCCAGCAGCCTCCATGCGGATGATTTCGATGCGGTCTTCGGCGCACTCCAGCAGCCAGGCCAGGTCGGCGCGCAGCAGGTGCGGGTTTTGTGTACCGGACCACACGCGGATCAGCCCTTCAGTGAAATCGGCCAGTGCGCAGGATGGGCCGATAGAGGCATGCAACTGGTAAGGCCACAAGTAACTGCGGCTAAGGCGCTGGCTGGCATTGGCAATGCCGCCATCGACATCACCCTTGTCCAGCACGGTGCGTTGCACACGCGGGTTGTCGCGGATGGCCTGGGCGACATCGCTGAGGTCAGGCAGCTTGGCGGTAAAGGGCTTCCAGCTGACTTTCAGGTCATGGGCGGCGCGAATGGCCTGTTCCTCGCGCTCGGCCACCACGCCGACAAAGTCGCGGATGACCACCACCGCGACCACGCCGGGCACGTGGGCGATGGAGGCTTCATCGACCGCCAGCAGGCTGTTGCCGACGAAGTCACCGCTGTCGTGGCCGGCGTAGGGTGGGCGGATGACCCGGCCGTGCAGCATGTCGGGCAGGCGCATGTCATGCACGTAGGTCAGCTCGCCAGTGGCCTTGCCGGGGATGTCCACCCGTGCGGCACTGCGCCCGACCAGGCGGTAGTCCTCAATGGCCTTGAGCGGCGCATCGTCGGCGATGTACAGCTGGTGGTTTTCGCCTTGCACCAGTTCGGCAAAGCTCAATGTACTGCCATTGCTGGCGATCACCGCGCCTTCTTCAATGCGCAGGGCTTCGGGGGCGCAAGCAAGCCGTTGCGCGGCCTGTTGCAGCAAAAAACGCCGCGCCGTGGCCGCCGCTTTGCGCAAAGGCACGGCGGAAATCTGCAAGGTAGCGCTGGCAATGGTTGCGCCCTGGTTCGGTGCCCGCTCGGTGTCGCCCAGCACCATGTGTACCTGGTCCATGCGCAGGTCCAGTTCTTCGGCAACGATCTGCGCCAGCGAGGTGCGAATGCCGGTGCCCAGGTCGACGTGGCCGTTGAAGGCGTAGACCAGGCCGTCGTCGCTGACGGCGATGAACAACGCCAGTTCGCGTTCCTTGACCACGGGCGTCACGCCCTTGGCCACGGGGCCGGAAGGCGGGGTGATCTGGTCGACGATCAGCAACACGCCGGCCTTGGCCAGCAACTGGTCGCGGCTGGGCACCTGTTGAGAGTGGTTCATGCTTTGCTCCGGGTCTGGGCAGCGCGGCGCACGGCGCGCAGGATTTCGACGTGGGTGCCACAGCGGCACAGGTTGCCGCGCAGTTCATTGCGGATCTGTTCGTCGCTGGGGTTTGGGATGCGGTCGAGCAAGGCCTTGGCGGTCATGATCATGCCGTTCATGCAGTAACCGCACTGGGCGGCCTGTTCGTCGATGAACGCCTGTTGCACTGCGTGCGGCGCGGCCTTGCTGCCCAGCCCTTCGAGGGTGGTGATGTCACGGCCCTCGGCGCCGGCCAAGGGAATGACACACGAGCGTGCAGCCACGCCGTCGATGATCACCGTGCACGCCCCGCATTCGCCTAGGCCGCAGCCGTACTTGGGGCCGTTCAGGCACAGGTCGTTGCGCAGGACCAGCAGCAGCGGTGTGTCGGGCGCGGCGCTGGTTTCGACGGCTTGGCCGTTGACCCGCAGGGAGAGGGTTGTTTGCATTATTGGCTCATCTCTGGAGGTTGCTTGCGCTACCGAAGGACTCAAATGAAGAGAGAAATTCGGTAAGTACTCACTACATGAAATGAGTGAGCAAGAAGCAGGCCAGGGATGGTTTTGAAGGGGAGTGCCTCAGAGGCGGTGGGGTACCTGTGGGAGCGGGCGAGCCCGCGAACACCGGCGAAGCCGGTGCCATACACCGCGTCGCTCGCTTCGCGGGCATGCCCGCTCCCACAGTGACCGCGCAAGATTCTGGGCTTTGGGCAGGTCTTGTCCGGGAGTGGCTTCAGCCAGCGCTTTCGTCGCTGTCGATCATCTTGCGCAGCAGGTACAGGATGGCCACGCGTTCACCGGCATTCAGGCTGCCCATGCTCAGCTCGCTGATCTGACGGGCGCAGGGGATCATTTCGTCCAGCAAGGCAGCACCGCTGACGGTGAGTTCAACGATAACCTTGCGTCGGTCGCTCGGGTCTGGCGACAACTGCACCAGTTCGCGTGCCTTCAAACGGTCGACGATGCCGCGGATGGTTGCCTGGTCCACCGCAGTGGCCTTGATCAGCTCGGCCTGGGAGCTGGGGCCGTGGTCGCGCAGGGCGCACAGGGTGACGAACTGGATCGAGGTCAGCTGCGGGTCGCAAGCCTGCTGCTGGAAGATCGCCGTGTGCCGCTGGTAGGCCTTGCGCAGCAAGTGGCCGACCTGTTCGGTAACGTCGTAGGGGGTGTTGTCAAGCGGGGCGCTGCTGGGGGTGGTTTTTTTTGACATAGGATGGCTTGGGCTGGGTGAAAAGAGGCTGGCCGGCCGCCAATAGCGGAGCGCCCGGCCAGTATAACCACTATCTTGCCCGCGACTCCTCTGGTGCTACCACGTCGCCGGCCAGGACCACGGCCTTGTCATCCAGGTAGATGTCGCAATTGCGCAGCGGAATGTCCAGGTGGCACGGGGTCTTGCGCTTGCCGCCGACCTCGGTGTTGGGGCCGGTGGAGAACAGGAAGTTGCCGTAGAAGGCGCGGGCGTCCATGCACATGCCGTCGTTGCGGTCGTGCAGGCCCATGGCCGTCCATTGCGCGCGTGGCTGCAGGCCCCAGCCGATGTGCGAAATACCGTACACCTCGGGGTCGTTGAAGTATTTCATGTAGTCACGCAGGTACTCGGCCTCGAAGCCGCCATGAATGCCGGTGATGAAGCCTTTCTCGATCTCCAGGGTGATGCGCTCGCGGCAGTAGTTCTTGAACGGCAGGATGATGTCCCCCACGTCCAGCACCAGTGTGCCCTCGGCGCTGTCCTCGTTCGGCCAGGTGAACAGGAAGCCGCTGGGCCAGTGGTCCCAGCGCCCCGGCTCGTCGGCATAGCCGTATTCGGTCACGGCCGGGTACTGGCCGAGCGGGGCGTGGAAGTCGCTGCCGGCCTTGGACCGCACATGCATGCTGCGCGCCTGTTTCAGCAGGGTTTCGGCAGCCAGGACTCGGCGCTTGTCGTCTTCGGTCGGCAGCATGCGCGCCAGCACTTCCGGCGGTTCCACGGCCAGCAGAATACGCGTGCCGGTCTTGAGAATCTGCTCCTGCTCGGGCGAGTGCAGCAGCATCATGGTGTCGACGACCAGGTCGGCCGCTTCCAGTGCCCGTTGTGCCGCCAGGTTGCCGGTAAGCGCGGTGTCGCCGCAGTAGGCGGTCATGTCATTGCCCATCGCCGTGGGGTGGTTGAACGCGGGCAGCTCCACCGCATACACCTTGGCCTTCAGGCGCTGCGCAGCTTCCATCGCCGCGTTGACCGTGCGCGGGTCGGAGTAGTGGCTCTTGAGCACGGCGACGCTCTGCGTCTCGTCCACGCGGGACAGCTTCAGTACGTGCTCGAACATCTGGGTCAGTTGCGCATTGCTCACCGGCATTGGGGTTCTCCTGGGCGGCGTTGATGGGGGAGAGGTGCTGCACCAAGGCGGTGCCTGGCGCTTCAACTCGGTGCAAATTAATAGTGTGTACACCCTACTTTTGCAGATGAAAGCGCATCCCGCCGACAAGCGCAAGTTATCTGTAAAACGTTACCTATCCACACATTTGTCCAGTAATTACGGTAACAATTCGCTGGTCATGCTTTTCGATCAGTTGTTTGAAAAATATTTGCCTGCCCCTCTTTTCAAAATTCAATTACAGCGTATACGCTCTAAATCGTCAGGCGGTCGAGCCGCCGGCCACACATCAGAACAAGAGGAGAAATACCCATGCGGGGTAGGCAGAAAATCGCAATCGTCGGTGCGGGTCTGGGTGGGGCAGCCGCCGCCACGTTGCTGCAACAGGCCGGGTTCGATGTCGAGGTGTTCGAGCAGGCGCCGGAGTTCACCCGCCTTGGCGCGGGCATTCATATCGGCCCTAACGTGATGAAAATCTTCCGCCGCATGGGGCTGGAGCAGAAGCTGGAGCTGATGGGCTCGCACCCGGACTTCTGGTTCAGCCGCGACGGCAATACCGGTGATTACCTGTCGCGCATTCCGCTGGGCGAATATGCCCGTCGCGAGTACGGCGCCGCCTACATCACCATTCACCGTGGCGACCTGCACGCGCTGCAGATCGACGCGATCAAGCCGGGCACCGTGCACTTCGGCAAGCGCCTGCAAAAGATTGTCGACGAAGGCGACCAGGTGCGCCTGGACTTCGCCGACGGCACGCACACCGTGGCCGACATCGTCATCGGTGCCGACGGCATCCATTCGAAGATCCGCGAAGAACTGCTGGGCGCTGAAGCGCCGAACTACAGCGGTTGGGTCGCGCACCGGGCACTGATCCGCGGGGTGAACCTGGCGCAGCATGCCGATGTGTTCGAGCCCTGCGTGAAGTGGTGGTCCGAAGACCGCCACATGATGGTCTACTACACCACCGGCAAGCGTGACGAGTACTACTTCGTCACCGGTGTACCGCATGAAGCCTGGGACTTCCAGGGCGCTTATGTGGACAGCAGCCAGGAGGAAATGCGCGCCGCCTTCGAGGGTTACCACCCCACCGTGCAGAAGCTGATCGACGCGACCGAATCGATCACCAAGTGGCCGCTGCGCAACCGCAATCCGTTGCCGCTGTGGAGCCGTGGCCGCCTGGTCATGCTGGGTGACGCCTGCCACCCGATGAAACCACACATGGCCCAGGGTGCCTGCATGGCCATCGAGGATGCGGCCATGCTGACCCGCTGCCTGCAAGAGACCGGGCTGTCCGACCACCGCACCGCGTTCGCCCTGTACGAAGCCAACCGCAAGGAGCGGGCATCGCAGGTGCAGTCGGTATCCAACGCCAACACCTGGCTCTACACCCAGGAAGACCCGGCCTGGGTCTACGGCTACGACCTCTACGGGCAGCCGCTTAAAAGCGGGGAGGCGGCATGAGTACCTTCGTCGCCGGCGGCAACGTCAGCGCCAATGGCATCCGCCAGCATTACCTGCGCTACGGCGGCAAGGGCCCTGCGTTGATCCTGGTGCCGGGCATCACCAGCCCGGCGGTTACCTGGGGCTTCGTGGCCGAGCGCCTTGGCCAGTACTTCGATACCTATGTGCTGGATGTACGCGGGCGCGGCCTGTCTGAGAGCGGGCCAGGGCTGGATTACGGCACGGACGCCTGTGCCGCAGACATCCCCGCGTTTGCTGCTGCGCTGGGCCTGGGCAGCTATCACCTGGTCGGGCACTCGATGGGCGCGCGCTTTGCCATTCGTGCAGCTGCCCAAGGGGCGCCGGGGTTGCAGCGGCTGGTGCTGGTCGACCCGCCGGTATCCGGGCCGGGGCGCCGCGCCTACCCGAGCAAGTTGCCGTGGTATGTCGATTCCATCCGCCAGGCCACGGTTGGCATGAGCGGCGACGACATGCGCGCCTTCTGTGCCACCTGGAGCGACGAGCAACTGGCCCTGCGCGCCGAGTGGCTGCACACCTGTTACGAGCCGGCAATCGTGCGCGCCTTCGATGACTTCCACGAGGTGGATATCCACCAGGACCTGCCTGCCGTGCGCCAGCCGGCGCTGCTGATGGTGGCGGGGCGCGGCGGGGTGATCGAGCCCCGCGACATAGCCGAAATCCGCGAGCTGAAGCCGGATATCCAGGTGGTACAGGTAGACAACGCCGGCCACATGATCCCTTGGGATGACCTTGAAGGCTTCTTCGCCGCCTTTGGCGACTTCCTCGACCAACCCCTCGTCTGACGGAGCACGAGACATGACCCAGCTATACCGCATCGGCCAGATCGTGCCGAGTTCCAACACCACCATGGAAACCGAGATCCCGGCGATGCTCAATGCACGCCAGGCCATCCGCCCCGAGCGCTTCACCTTCCATTCCAGCCGCATGCGCATGAAGCAGGTAAAGAAGGAAGAGCTGGCCGCGATGGACGCCGAGTCTGACCGCTGCGCCGTGGAGCTGTCCGACGCCAAGGTCGATGTGCTGGGCTACGCCTGCCTGGTGGCGATCATGGCCATGGGCCTGGGCTACCACCGCCAATCGGAAAAGCGCCTGCAACAGGCCACTGCCGACAATGATGCGTTGGCACCGGTCATCACCAGTGCCGGTGCGCTGGTAGAGGCCTTGCATGTGATGAAGGCCAAGCGCATTGCCATCGTCGCCCCGTACATGAAGCCGCTGACCGAACTGGTGGTGAACTACATCCGCGAGGAAGGCTTTGAAGTGCAGGACTGGCGCGCGCTGGAAATCCCCGACAACCTCGCCGTGGCCCGACACGACCCGGCCAACCTGCCAGGCATCGTCGCCGGCATGAACCTGGAAGGCGTGGATGTGGTGGTGCTCTCGGCCTGCGTGCAGATGCAGTCGCTGCCAGCCGTGGCCAAGGTCGAGGCGCAAACCGGCAAGCCAGTGGTTACCGCGGCCATCGCCACCACCTACGCCATGCTCAAGGCGCTGGACCTGGAGCCGATCGTGCCGGGCGCCGGTGCCTTGCTGTCGGGCGCTTACTGAAACCGGGAGGCTGACATGAGCGACACACAAAGCGCCCGTGACAACTATCAGGGTGTGTGGGGCCAGCGCATCGGCTTCGGCCGCAAGCCAGCCCTGTTGATGATCGACTTCATGCAGGGTTACACCACGCCTGGCGCGCCGCTGTATGCCCCGGGTGTTGTCGCGGCGGTCGAGCAGGCTGCCGGCCTGCTGGCGCTGGCCCGTGACTGCGGTACCCTGGTGGTGCACACCAACATCCGCTACCAGCCGCCGCATTTTGTCGACGGCGGTGTGTGGGTGCGCAAGGCACCGGTGATGAAGGATATGGTCGAAGGCAACCCGCTGGCCGCGTTTTGCGAGGCCGTCGCACCGCAGGCGGGGGAGGTGGTGTTGAGCAAGCAGTACGCCAGTGCCTTCTTCGGCACCAGCCTGGCCCCGCTGCTGCATGCTCAAGGCGTGGACACAGTGGTGCTGGCCGGCTGCTCCACCAGCGGCTGCATCCGTGCCAGTGCGGTGGACGCCATGCAGCACGGCTTTCGAACCATCGTGGTGCGTGAGTGTGTGGGTGACCGCCACAACGACCCGCATGAAGCCAACCTGTTCGACATCGACAGCAAGTATGGGGATGTCGTCACCCGGCAGGACGCCATGCAACACCTGCGGCACCTGGCCGGCTGAACGCCGGGCGGCCTTTACCCAATAACAATCAAGGAACGGTGCCGGAAGCCCGTCCATGACCGCCTGCTGTCCGGGCGGTCGCCCCGCAGGAGCACTCGGGGTCTTCAGGCGTTGCCGGGGCGCGCCGCGTATAGTGCGCGGGGTGCCCGGCGCGTCGAAAACTGCTGGCCTTAAAACAACCACAAAGTCGCCCGCCAGGAGACAGGAAATGCCAATTGCGAATGCAACCACGGTCCACAGTGACATCGACCATGGCACCAAAGCGCTGTACAGCAAGATCACCTGGAGGCTAATACCCTTCCTGTGCTTCTGCTACCTCGCCGCGTACCTCGACCGCATCAACGTCGGTTTCGCCAAGCTGCAAATGCTCGAAGACCTGCAGTTCAGCACCGCAGCCTACGGCCTGGGTGCCGGTCTGTTCTTCGTCGGCTACATCATTTTCGAAGTGCCGAGCAACCTGATCCTGCAGCGCGTTGGCGCCAAGCTGTGGATCGCCCGCATCATGATCACCTGGGGCTTGCTGTCGGCCTGCACCATGTTCGTCAGCACCACCACCCAGTTCTACATCCTGCGGTTTCTGCTCGGGGCTGCCGAGGCTGGCTTCCTGCCGGGCGTGTTGTACTACCTGACCATGTGGTACCCCACCTATCGGCGTGGGCGCATCATTGCCCTGTTCATGATCGGCTTGCCGTTGTCCAGCGTGATCGGCGGGCCGATTTCTGGCTGGATCATGGGGCATTTCGACCAGGTGCACGGCCTGCATGGCTGGCAGTGGCTGTTCCTGCTGGAGGCGATCCCCAGCGTGCTGCTTGGCATCCTCACGTTCTGGGCACTGCCCAACCACTTCCAGCAGGCCAAGTGGCTGTCGGCTGACGACAAGGCCCAACTGGCAGCAGACCTGGCCGCCGACGATGCCGAGGGCAAAGACAGCAAGCACAGCTTCCGCGACGGTTTCTTCAACCTGAAGGTGTGGATGCTGGGGGGTATCGACTTCTCGATTCTGCTCAGCGCCTATGCCATGGGCTTCTGGATGCCGACCTTCATCCGTGATGCGGGCGTCAGCGACACCTTCCACATTGGCTTGCTCACCGCCATCCCGAGCCTGGCCGCGCTGGCCGGCATGCTGATGATCGGGGCCAGCTCCGACCGCCACCGTGAGCGCCGTTGGCACATCATCGTGCCGTTCATCATCGGTGCGATTGCCATGGCCAGCAGCACCTTGTTCAGCCAGAACCTGGTGATGACCGTGGTGCTGTTCGCCATCGCCTCGGCGGCCATCATTGGCGCGGTGCCGGTGTTCTTCAGCCTGCCGGCCACCTTCCTCAAGGGCACGGCCGCGGCTACCGGCTTCGCCCTGGCTTGTTCGGTGGCCAATATCGCCGGCCTGGTCAGCAACTCGCTGATGGGCCTGGTCACTGACCTGACTGGTACTTCTCACGCGGCACTGTGGGTGTTTGCCGGCTGCCTGATTCTCAGCTGCTTCCTGGTGATTGCCTTGCCGGCGAAGCTGGTCAACCGCTAGCGGCCCAGCCCTCCACGCAACGGCAGGACAGGCGGGCCGTGTGCCCGCCTGCCAACCCTCTCTAAAAGCAACCCGCACGTCGGCGGCCGTTCATGGCCGCCGCGCCGGGTGGCTGTTGCCAGAATTCAGGAGTAGCCCCATGCAAGGTTCCACTGCACCGCGTTTTTCTTCGTCTGCGCGCCTGGCCGGCGGTTGTATTGCCGCCGCGCTGTGTGCCGAGGCTTCGGCTGAAGAGGCCGGTTTCATCGACGGCGCCCGCGCCACGCTGCAGGCGCGCAATTACTTTTTCAGCCGTGACTACGCCGACATCAAGGGGGCGAGCACCCAATCGCGTACCCAGGAATGGGCGCAGGGGTTCATCCTCAATGCCAGCTCCGGCTATACCCAGGGCACGCTGGGCGTCGGTGTCGATGTTACCGGCCTGCTTGGCTTCAAGCTCGACAGCAGCCCGGCGCATGCCAAGTCCGGGTTGCTGCCCAGTCTGGACAGCGGCAAGTCGGCGGACGAATACAGCCGCCTGGGGGCGGCGATCAAGTTCAAGGTGTCGCAGACAGAACTGAAGGTGGGTGAGTTGATGCCCAACCTGCCCGTGCTGCTGTTCAGCGACCTGCGCCTGCTGCCTCCGACTTACCAGGGGGCGATGCTGGAGTCCCGCGAGTTTGCCGGGCTGACCCTGAATGCCGGGCAGTTCCGCTCCACCAGCCTGCGTGACTCGTCCAACAGCCAGAAGATGTACGCGCTGGTCAACGACCCGATCAACCCGGCGCGGCTGGCACGTTTTACCAGCGACCGTTTCAACTACGTGGGGGCCGACTATGCCTTCAACGACAACCGCACCAGTGTGGGCGTATGGCAGGCGCAGCTGGAAGACATCTACCAGCAGCGCTTCTACAGCTTCAAGCATGCCGAGCCGTTGGGTGACTGGACGCTGGGGGTGAATGCCGGCTACTTCGATGCCCGCGAGGATGGGCGCAAGATTGCCGGCGATTACGACAATCACGCACTGTTCAGCCTGTTCTCGGCCAAGACCGGCGGGCATACCTTCTACGTGGGGTACCAGCAGATTGGCGGTGATGACGGCTTTATCCAGGTGGGCGCCAACACCAACCCGATGGGCAACACGCTGCCGACCTACGAGTTTTCGGCGCCGGGGGAGCGGTCGTGGCAGGTGCGGCACGACTATAACTTTGTCGCCTTGGGCATTCCGGGCCTGACGTCGACCTTGCGCTATGTGAAAGGGCGGGATGTGGACACCGGGCTGGGCTTTGAAGGGCGAGATCGGGAACGTGATCTGGACCTGGCCTATGTGGTGCAAAGCGGGCCGTTGGCCGGGTTGGGGGTGCGGGTGCGTAACGTAATGGCGCGTTCCAATTACCGGACGGACATTGATGAGAACCGGCTGATCCTGAGTTACACGGTCAAACTGTTCTGAGGGCACAGATACTCTAAATCTTGCGCGGTCTCTGTGGGAGCGGGCATGCCCGCGAAGCAGGCGACGCGGTGGATGGCACCGGCTGCGCCGGTGTTCGCGGGCGTGCCCGCTCCCACAGGTTTTGCGCTGGTTTCAGCTTCAGCGTAATCCTGTGGGGCCAGAAAGGATACCGGTCACTGCAAGGTCACGGGCTTCAAACTATCCGGTAACTGCTGGATAGCCGCCTCTATCCTGGCGATCGGTTCAGCCAACGCGTCCGCTTCGTTGTGCTTACCCTCCCTTCTCAGGCGATCGCGCTCAAGGCGCAGGTTCAGCAAATTCTTCTGCAGCTTCAGGGCCGAGGCATTGTACGGGTCCATGCTTTTCTCACGCTGTGGGCTTCCGTGCCGTTGTAGGAAAACCGGACCGTAGCAGCTCGATTTTGCTGCAGAAACTGATCTTTCATACAGGGAAATCCCTTCGAGGCGAATACTCCTACGTTGCGTGGTAAAAGATCCTACAAGCTGCATTTCAAATCGTTTCATTCAATCTTGGCTGAACCCCGCGTGATACCTGGCCACAACGGGGCTTCGTCCCTACTGGCTCTCGGCAATTTCCTGAAAATGGCTTGCCGTGCCCTTCGCAACTTCGTGTAGCAATTGCTTGCGCGTTACAAGTGGTCCGCATCCACGACCGCCTGGGCAAACGCTTTTGGCGCTTCCTGCGGCAGGTTGTGGCCAATGCCACCGCTGATCAGCCGGTACTCGTACTTGCCGGTAAAGCGCTTTGCATACGCTTCTGCAGGCGGGTGCGGGGCGCCGTTGGCATCGCCCTCCAGGGCAATGGTCGGTACAGTGATGCCGGGGAAGCTGGCCAGCTTGGCTTCCAGCGGGTCATAGCGGGTTTCGCCTTGGGCCAGCCCCAGCCGCCAGCGGTAGTTGTGCACGGTAATCGCCACTTGATCGGGGTTATCCAGGGCCTGGGCGCTGCGCTCGAACGTGGCGTCATCGAAAGCCCACTTGGGCGAGGCGGTTTGCCAGATCAGTTTGGCGAAGGCATGGCGGTTCTGCTCGTAGCCCGCCTGGCCGCGCGGGGTGGCGAAGTAGTACTGGTACCACCACTGAAGTTCCGCGCTGGGTGGCAGCGGGGCCTTGGCGGCTTCCTGGCTGCTGATCAGGTAGCCGCTGACCGACACCAGGGCCTTCACCCGCTCTGGCCACAGCGCGGAGACAATATCGGCAGTGCGCGCACCCCAGTCGAAACCGGCGAGTACTGCACGCTGGATATGCAGCGCGTCCATGAACGCGACGACATCGCTGGCCAGGGCGGTGGGTTGGGCATTGCGTGGGGTTGCCGCGGACAGGAAGCGGGTTTGGCCGTAGCCGCGCACGTAGGGCACCAACACCCGGTAACCTTTTGCCGCCAGGGCAGGTGCAACTTCCTCGAAGCTGTGAATGTCGTAGGGCCAGCCGTGCAGCAGGATCACCACCGGGCCATCGGCGGGGCCTTGCTCCACGTAAGCCACATCGAGCACGCCTGCGTTGATGTGTTTCAGCGGGCCTAACCTGTCTGCCACTGCGCTTGCTGGCTGTGGCTGTACGGGTGCGGCGGTGGCCATGGCCGCCGCCATCAGCCCGAGCGGCAGCACGGTGCAGGCCAGCAGGGCATGGTTGAAGCGGCGTGACAGGGTGTGGGTCGAGTGGCGGGCAGGCATCGGGCATCTCCTTGGCATGAGCCAGTGGGGCGGGTTGATGTGTGCCAGTAAAGTTGACGGCTGTATCGCCGATATGTCCGGTTGACCCGTTGGAAACGTATTTGTGTATCAGGTCTCAATGGGTACACATAACGATACAAACGCGGTGCAGCGGTGGTTTTTCCGCTGCTGCTCCAATCGAAGGTTTACCCGGCCAAGGAGAGGCCCATGCATTACGTTGTCATTGAACCCCATCGCAGTGAATACCCGCGGCCCATTCGCTTCGCCAAGGGCACGTTGCTGAACATCGGGCCACGCTACGAAGGCGAGCCAGGCTGGCAGGACTGGTACCTGTGCACCTGCAGTGGTCAGGAGCCTGGCTGGGTACCGGCCCAGTTGATCGAGCGGATCAGCGTGTGCCAGGGCAGGGCACTGGACAATTACTCAGCGCATGAGCTCGATGCCGACCCCGGGCAACGGGTGCAGATGCTGCGCCCGCTCAACGGGTGGGTCTGGTGCCGTCGCCATGGCAATGGCGAACTGGGCTGGCTGCCTGCAGAAAAGCTTCAGCAGGTTTCCATCTGATCCGCTTTTTTTCCATAAAGCTGAATCTGTAACCGTATCAGCCCAAGGCCGAGAATATGCCCATTCCCGCATCACAACTGTAGAGGTTCCAATGGGCAAGCTGGCGCTATTCCTGGGTGGTTTTCTGCTACTGACCATTCTGATTGGTCTTCTTGGCACGATTCCGCCAAGCTGAGGTTCAACGTTTACCCGCGCATGGGATAAGTCATTCTTTGCGCTGGGAAATCTGTCCACAAAAAACGTGGGTAGGTCTGTGGATAAAGTGCTGTAAGCCAAGCCCACGGCGGGCTCTGTTAAATTGAGCAGAAATTGAACAGCCGTTTCAGTGGCTGTTTCATTGGGCCATGCCGGCTCGGCGCAGGGCCGCCAGCAAGTCACGTACCCGTGCCGGCAGCTCGCCGGCAGGGTAAAGCGCATGCATCTGCGGGTCCTGGCCGCTGCTGGAGGTCAGGCGGTACTGCGGGCACACCCGCACCAGACGCCCGGTTTTGACCTGCGCTTCGCCAACCCAGGCGGCCAGGCGGGCGATACCGGCACCGGCCAGGGTGCTGTGGTACACCGCATCACCCGAACCCAGGCGCAGCCTGGGCCTGGGGCGCAGGCTGGTGATCTGGCCCTCGCGGCAGAAATGCCAGGCCTTGAGGATGCGTGGCGCGGTATGCAGGATCAGCGTATGCCCCTCCAGGTCTTCCGGGTGTTGCGGTGTGCCGGCCTGGCCCAGGTAGGCGGGGCTGGCATACAGGTGGCGCTGATAGGGCCAAAGCGGGTAGCCGATCAGCTCGCTTGATTGGGGGAAGGCGCCGCGCACCACGAAATCGAATTTGCCTTGCAGTGGGTCGAGGGCTTCGTCGCTGTACTGCACGTCCAGGGTCACTTGCGGGTGGCAGCGAGAAAACTCGGCAAGCACCTGCGGCAACACATGCTCCCCCAGCAACTGCGGCACGGCAAAGCGGATCCAGCCCTGGGCACTGCCGCTGAGCGCGGCCAGTTCGTCGGCTGCATCGCGTTGCACATCCAGCAAGCGTTCGGCGTGCGGCAACAGTCGCTCGCCGGCTTCGGTCAAGGTCACGGCGTTGGCGTTGCGGTTGAGCAGCTTGCTTCCGGCGTTGTCTTCCAGGGTTTGCACAGCTCGGGTAACTGCGCTGGGAGAACGCCCCAATGCGCGGGCAGCGGCGACGAAGCTGCGCTTGTGTGCCACGCTGACGAACGCCTGGATTTCCCGCAGCATGTCCAATGCCATCGCCTGCTCCTTGTTGCAGTTTTCGCAATATGGCATTTCAACACAAGCACGGTACTTTGATTAGCCTTGCAGGCGTCTTCTCTGCCTCTGGGCCTGCATCATGATGGATATCGCTGTACTTTCCGTGTTCGCTTTTGCCGCTGGGCTGATCGATGCCGCCGTGGGGGGCGGTGGGCTGATCCAGATCCCGGCCTTGTTCAATGTGCTGCCCACCGCACAGCCAGCGGCATTGCTCGGCAGCAACAAGCTGGCGTCGGTGTGCGGCACGGCCTTCGCGGCGCGGTCGTTTATCCGCAAGGTGACGCTGGACTGGGGGCTGATCGTTCCCGCTGCACTCAGCGCCTTTGTCATGTCGTTCGCCGGTGCCGCCACGGTGTCGCTGGTGCCGCCCAGCGTGATGCGCCCGGCGGTGCTGGTGCTGATCGTGCTGATGGCCATCTACACCTTCTGCAAGAAAGACTTCGGCACCCTGCACAAGCCTGCGCAAATCGGCCGCAAGGAGCAGTGCCTGGCGGTGCTGATCGGCGGTGCGATCGGCTTTTACGACGGCCTGTTCGGCCCGGGCACCGGTAGCTTCCTGATCTTCCTGTTCATCCGCTTCTTTGCCCTGGACTTCCTGCACGCCTCGGCGTCGGCCAAGGTGGTGAACATCGCCACCAACCTGGCGGCACTGGTGTTCTTCGTGCCGACGGGCAACGTGTTGTATGCCATCGCCCTGCCCATGGCGGTGTGCAACATCCTGGGCGCGCTGACCGGTACCTGGCTGGCAGTGCGCAAGGGCGCCGGCTTTGTCCGCGGGTTGTTCCTGGTGCTGTTGTGCGTGCTGATCGCCAAGCTGTCGTGGGACTTGCTGGCCGGTTGACTCAGATCACCTGGCGCTGCGCCTCGGCCTGCTCGACGCGATTGCGGCCATGGGCCTTGGCCCGGTACAGCGCCTGGTCGGCGCTTGCCAGCAGCGCGTCCAGGCTGGGGGCCGGGCGGTCGGCGTCGCAGCCGGCCAGGCCGATACTGACGGTAATTTGCAGGCGCTGGTCGGCCTGCACCACATGCAGGTCCTGTACGGCGCGGCGCAGGCGTTCGGCGGTGAACTTGGCCCGTTCTGGCGCAAGGCCCGGGAGAATGACGACGAACTCCTCGCCACCCAGGCGCGCGAGCAGTTCATCGTTGTGCAACTGGTCTTGCAAGGTGCTGGCGAACTGGCGCAGCACCTGGTCACCGACCGCGTGGCCGTGGGCATCGTTGATCGACTTGAAATGGTCGATGTCCAGCATCATCAGGGTCAGCGGCAGCGCCTGGGCATGCTGTTGGCGGCTGTCCAGCAACGCGTTGGCACGGCGGGTAAAGGCACTGCGGGTGAGCACGCCGGTAAGGTGGTCGATGGTCGCCTGGTGCGCCAGGCGGGCCATCAGGCTGCGGTTGGCCTGGCTGACGCAGGCCACCACCAGCGGGCCAAGCACCAGCATGGCGATGCCCAGGCGCGCCGACATCAGCGTGGTCACCCCTGGCTCGCTTTGCGGCACGCTAAAGTGCATGAGGTTTTGCGCCACCGCCACAATCAAGGTGCTGCCGGCGGTGAGTGCCAGCAGCGAAACCATGAAGGGCGAGTAGGTCCAGGCACACCACAGCAAGGCGGCAATCGGGAAGGCAATGGCCCCGGGGCCGCCAAAGGCAATGCTGAACGCCAGCGAGGCCAGCAGCACCAGCAGCGGTGCCAGGCGGATGGCCTGGGCACCACCGCGCACCAAGGCCCGCACCGAGGGCGCAGTCAGCAGCACCGGCAGCACCAGCACGCTGGTCGAGAACTGTTCGCTGAACCAGGCCAGCCAAGTGGCGCGCAACGATTGTTGGAACCAGGGTGCGGCCATCGCCGCCGCCATGCTGGCCGCCACCATGGCGCCAGCGGCGCAGGCGGCAAATACGCTGAGTACGCCGTGCGGGGTACGCATGCGTCGGTGCAGGCGCGGCAAGCGCGACAGCAATTGCCAGAGGGTTACCACCACGCCCAGGTTGCACAGGTTGAACCACAGGGCCGGGGCCCAGGCGCTGCCGCACAGCAGGTCGGCACCGACCATGGCCAGCCACACGAGGCCAAAGCCGGTAAGCGTGGCCTGGCGAGGGTAGCGCAGCAGTACACCGGCCAATACGGCATTCACCGGCCAGAACAGCGACAGCGATTCGATCGGGCGTGCCAGGATGCCGCCCAGGGTGAGGGCAAAGGTCAGGCAGAGCAGAACGACGTAAGGCAACAAGCGCGATTGGGCAGCAAAAACCATGGGCTCGACCGGCAAGCGGAAACGAAATCCAGGACAACGCCTTGAAGCACCTGGGGCAATGACCCGCAGTGTGTTTCGTCAGGGCAGTTGATGTCAATCTGCCGCGATCGGTCGAGATAATGCCAAATTGCCTTCATTCCTCGATTGTGTCGTCACAGCCCGAAGAACCACGGCACCATCAACACGGTCACCAGCATCACCAGCAGGGTGAATGGTACGCCGATTTTGACGAAGTCGGCGAAACGGTACTGCCCCGGGCCCAGCACCAGCGTATTGACCGGCGATGACACCGGCGTCATGAACGCCGCCGATGCAGCCAACGCCACGGTCATGGCGAACGGGTAGGGCGACATCCCCAGCTGTGCTGCGGTACTGACAGCCACCGGCGCCATCAGCACCGCAGTGGCCGTATTGGAAATGAACAGGCCAATCACCGCGGTGACGGCAAACAGGCAGGCGAGAATGGCACTGGGGCCGGCCCCCCCCAGCACGCTGACCAGCCCGCTCACCGCCAGGTCGATGCCGCCGGTTTTCTGCAGCGCCTGGGCAAAGGGCAGCATGCCGACGATCAGCACCAGGCTTTGCCAATGAATGGCCCGATAAGCGCTGTTCATGTCGATGCAACGGCCGGCGCCCATCAGCAGGCAGCCGATCAGCGCGGCCATGACATTGGGCACGGCACCGCTGACCATCAGCCCGACCATCACCGCCAGGCTCAGCAGCGCTTGCGGCGCGCGGGTGCGGGCGGGGGCCACCTGGTCGATTTCGGCAGGCAGGCTCAGCACCAGGAAGTCCCTGGGCTTGCTTTGCAGCTGGCGTACGGCCTTCCACGGGCCGACCACCAGCAGCGTGTCGCCAAGGCGCAGCTTTTCTTCCACCAGTTGGTCTTCGATCGCTGCCTGCTCGCGGCGCAGGCCGACCACGTTGAGGTCGAAGCGGGTACGGAAGGCCAGTTCGAGAATGCTCTTGCCAATCAGCTGCGACCCCGGTGGTAGGGAGACCTCGGCCATGCCCAGTTCCTGGGACTGGTCGATGAAATAGGCGGCCTTGAAGTGAAGTGGCTCCAGTTGCATGGTCTGGCACAGGCTGCGCAGGTCGTCGCGGTTGGCGAACAGGTCGAGCAGCAGCACGTCGCCCTGGTGCAGCACGGTGCTGGAGTCGGCAGCCATCACCCGCGTGGTGAACTTGTGCTGGCGTTCGATGCCGATCACGTTGGCGCCGTGCCGGGTACGCAGTTCCAGTTCGCCGAGGGTGTGGCCGATCAGCGGCGAGTGGGGGCGGATGCGCAGGCGCCGTTCGCGGCCGTTGAGCTTGTAGTCCAGCACCAGGTCCAGCAGTGTCCGGCGGGTTTCCACGCGGCCGTCCTTGCGCACTTCGCCGTTGAGCCAGTGGCGGGTCAGCAGCATGTAGCCGATGCCCAGCACCAGCACCACCAGGCCAAACGGGGTAAAGCTGAAGAAGCTGAAACCGGCTTCGCCATTGCGCACCAGCTCGCTGTGCACCACCACGTTGGGCGGTGTGGCCACCAGGCTGAGCATGCCGCTGATCAGGCCGGCGAACGCCAGCGGCATCATCAGGCGGCTGGGCGAGAGTTTCAGGCGTGCGGCAATACTGAGCACCACCGGGATGAAGATGGCCACCACGCCGGTGGAGCTCATGATCGAGCCCAGCCCGGCCACCGCCACCATCAGCAGCACCAGCAGGCGTGCCTCGCTGTTGCCGGCCCGCTCGCTCATCCATTCGCCGATGCGGTAGGCAATGCCGGTACGCACCAGGCCTTCGCCAATCACGAACAGGGCGGCGATCAGCACCACGTTGGGGTCGCTGAAGCCGGCCAGGGCCTGCTCGACGGTGAGGATGCCCAGTAGCGGCAGGGCGAGAATCACCAGCAGTGCGACCACGTCCATGCGCGGGCGGTTGATGACGAACAGGAGGATGACGATGGCCAGCAGGCCGAGGACCCAGAGCAGCTCTTGGTTCATGGGGAGGGGGTGTTCCTTCACACAGGGGCACGATAGACAGTAGCAGCCAGTGTGCCAGCTTGTGATGAAGGGGGTGTTGATGTGCTGCAGGGTTTGCCAAACAAAAGGGGCCGCATTGCGGCCCCTGGGGTCACCGGATCAGTGACGGTGACGGCGGTGCTTTTTGCTGCCGTTATTGTCGCCCAGGTGGTTGCCGATGGCACCACCGGCCGCGCCGCCCAGGCCGGCACCGACGGTAGAGCCGGTCTTGCCGCCCACCGCGCCGCCCAGCAGCGAGCCGCCGGCCGAGCCCAGGCCACCGCCGATGGCGGCTTCGGTACGGTTGCCCTTGCGTGCACCTACCGCACTGCCGGCTGCGCCGCCGAGGCCCGCGCCGATGGCCGCCCCGGTCTTGCCACCGATCGATTGACCGACAACGTTACCCAGGGCACCACCCAGGCCACCGCCAATGGCGGCAGTACCGTCACCGGCGAAAGCGCCCTGGCACAGCAGCAGGCCGAGGGCAAGGGAAGGCAGAGTCAGACGCATGATACGAACCTCAAAGGAATCATCAGGTTAAGGTGCCGCGCAACGGGCGGCGGGTCAGGGGTGCAAAGACGCTTCAGCGGTAGTAGCGGTCACCGCGATACTGGCGATTGTCATCGTCATCATCGTCGCGGTCATGGCGATGGTGGTGCCGATGGTCACGGTCGCGGTCACGCCAGCCATCGTCGTCGTCATGGTAGCGATGGCTATGGCAGCCTGCGGTCAGCAGGACAACAGCAACCAGCGAAAGGCTTGCAAGGCGGGTCATCACGATATAGGTCCTTGATCCGCAATGGTTTACAGGGCACTTGCTGAGACTGGGAATGATCCATTTGGTTTCCCTGGCAGGCAAAAATTTGTCGCGCCAGTGATGAGCGGCGTGCTTGTGGGCTGCTGTTCTGTCCCATTCGGTCATGGTCGAGCCGGTAATGCCCCTCTAGACTGTGGGGTAAGCCGCAGGCAAGACGGCAATTTGCCACACAGTGAATCATGATGATCGCCCATACCCCCACGTTGTTCGCCGCCGTTGCCTTGGTTGCAACCATTCTGGCCTTCTGCCTGTTGCTGGTCGGGCGCAGTAACCGCCGTGACAACCTTTTACTCACGGGGTGCGGGTTGCTGGTGCATGCCCTGGCCTATGTCTGCTACACCGTCTATGCCCAGGCCCCGCTGTGGCTCAGCTATGGCCTGGGCAACAGCCTGTTGTCGCTGGCCCTGGCGTTCTATACGGCCAGCCTGTTCCGGGTGCGTCAGCAGGTGGTGCCTTGGCGCAGTATCTTCATTATCCCGGCGTGCATGCTGGTGGGGTTGATGCTGCTGCTCGATACGGTGGAGCCACGTATGCTGCTGGCAACGCTGGTGCTGATGCTGCAGTGTTCGATGATTCTGTACTGGGCGCGACGCTATGCCGAGCGGCCGGGCAAGGCCCACTTGCTGCTGCAGATCGGTGCGTTGATCAGCCTGGTCGGCCTGGGCATGCGTGTGGTGGCGGTGGCCAATGGCACGGCGGTGGAGTTGCGCTATGACACCAGCAACCTCAAGCAGAGCATTTCCGTGGCGATTGGCACAGCCACGGTGATGATGTATTCGATCGGGCTGGTGTTGATGGCCAAGGAGCGCAGCGAATCCCGCTTGCAGCACCTGGCCCTGCACGATGTGCTGACCGGCACGCTGAACCGCAGGGCGATCCTTGAGCGCTTTGCCGTGGAACTGGACCAGGCTCGCCAGCAGCAGGGCAGCCTCGCTGTCGCGATGATCGACATCGACCATTTCAAACGCATCAACGACCTGTATGGGCACCTGGCAGGTGACGAGGTGCTGTGCCATTGCGTGCGCCAGTTGCAACAGCGGCTGCGCCAAGGTGACTGCCTGGGCCGTTATGGTGGTGAGGAGTTCCTGTTGCTGCTGCCGGGCGCTGACCGCAGCGGGGCGATGGCTGCGCTGCAAGGGCTGCGTGAGGCCATTGCGCGCAACCCGGCGAGTTTTGCCGGTGACCAGATCGAACTGCGCTTCAGCGTTGGCTTGTGGTGCGGCGTGCCTGGGCTCAAAGACAGCACCGCCAGCCTGTTGGCCCAGGCTGACGCAGCGCTTTACCAGGCCAAGGCCGCCGGGCGCAATACGGTGCATATGGCGGCAATGGCCGAAGCGGGTTGAGTGCGAACAAGCATTCACGCGTGATGCCGGCCAGTGCTAGAGTCGCGTTCTTTTTTACCCTGAGGATGGAACATGCGTGCGATTCTGCCGATGGCCGCAGCACTGATGCTGGTCGGTTGTGCTTCTGCGACCATGGAGACGGCCCGCGGCGGCAAGCCGACGGCGCAGCTCGATTCGCACAAGACGCCAGAGCTGGTGGCCCAGTGCATTCAGTTCAGCTGGCAGGAAGAGAAGGTGTTCGGCGACGATGCCAGTGGCTATTTGGAGCCGCGCAAGCAGGGCGGGTTCACCGTGTATACCCGCGAAGCCGAAGCGTTCGTGGATGTTTACCCGCAGGCGGGTGGGGCGCGGGTTGACTATTACGCACAGAAAAATGACGGCGTGGCATTGCAGCGCCGGGCGGCAGCGGCTACCTGTTTGTAAGCTTGGAGTGGCCTGTTCTGGCCTCATCGCCGGCAAGCCGGCTCCCACAGGTGTTGCGCAAACCTTCAGCATTGTGCGAACCCTGTGGGAGCTGGCTTGCCGGCGATGGGCTGCAGAGCAGCCCCAGCGGCGCGAGCGGGGCTTTACAATTTTTAGCAAGGCAGTTGTGTCACAAGACGCGTGGTGACGGCTAGCATGGGCCGTTACCACTCAAGGACGACACCATGGATCGCTCACTGCAACTCAACCGTGCCAGCTGGGACGAACGCGCTCCGCTACATGCTGCCTCCAAGGACTACGAAGTCGAGCTTCTGGTCCAGCGCCCCGGGCACCTTTCCGAAACCGTCCGCTTCGACCTGCCATTGCTAGGCGATATCAATGGGCTGAACGCTGTTCACCTGCAGTGCCACATCGGTACCGACACCCTCTCGCTGGCGCGCCTTGGGGCCAAGGTCTGCGGCCTGGACTATTCCGCAGCCTCGTTGGCCGAGGCGCGTGCACTGGCCGAGCGTTGTGCGGTGCCGATCGATTATGTCGAGTCCGACGTCTATGCTGCCGACAAGGTGCTTCCGGCAGGCACGTTCGACCTGGTTTATACCGGTATCGGCGCACTGTGCTGGTTGCCCAGCATCGAGCCGTGGGCGCGTACGGTGGCAGCACTGTTGAAACCAGGCGGGCGGCTATTCCTGCGCGATGGGCACCCGATGCTGATGGCGGTCAACGAAGACCATCAGGACCGCCTGCAGCTCGAATACCCGTATTTCGAGCACGAAGCGCCGACGGTGTGGCACAACGACCAGACCTACGTCGAAACCGACCAGCGCCTTGCCCACACCGAAACCCATGAATGGAACCACGGCCTGGGCGAAGTGGTGACTGCCTTGCTGGCGCATGGGCTGCAACTGACGGCACTGGTCGAGCACCAGAGCATCCCCTGGGAGGCGCTGCCGGGGCAGATGGTCAAGGGCAGCGACGGTGAGTATCGCTTGCGCGAGCAGCCCGCACGGCTGCCCTTGAGCTACACCTTGGTGGCAATCAAGGCTTGATCAGGACAGGTAGCCGCCGTCTACATTGAGTGCCGTGCCGGTGGTGTAGCTGGACGCATCGCTGGCCAGGTACAACACTGCGCCTGCCATTTCCTTTGGGTCGGCCACACGCTTGAGCGGGATCTGCTGCAGTGCGGCGTTCAGGATGGCGTCGTTTTTCACCAGTGCCGAGGCGAACCTGGTGTCGGTCAGGCCCGGCAACAGGGCGTTGCAGCGAATGCCAAACTGGGCGCACTCCTTGGCGAAGACCTTGGTCATGTTGATGACCGCCGCCTTGGTTACCGAATAGATCCCCTGGAAGTGGCCGGGCGACACACCGTTGATGGATGCCACGTTGATGATGCTGCCGCCGCCGTGCTCGCGCATCAGCTTGCCGGCTTCCACCGACATGAAGAAATAGCCGCGGATGTTCACGTCCACGGTCTTCTGGAAGGCATTCGGGTCGGTGTCCAGGACGTTGCAGAACTGCGGGTTGGTGGCGGCGTTGTTGACCAGCACGTCCAGGCGACCGAACTGGTCGCGAATACCGGCGAACACCTGTTGGATCTGCTCCAGTTCACCGATGTGGCAGGCTACTGCCGTGGCCTTGCCGCCGGCGGCGATGATGGCGTCGGCCACCTGCTGGCAACCGTCGAGCTTGCGGCTGGAAACGATCACATGGGCCCCTTGCTGTGCCAGCAAGTGGGCGATGGCCTCGCCAATGCCACGGCTGGCACCGGAAACGAAAGCAATCTTGCCGTCGAGGTCGAACAGGTGGGTCTTGGACATGCTGTTTTCCTTGTTATCCGTCGTCGTGGTCGGTGCTCAGAGGCTGGACTTGGCAATGACCTGCAAGGTCATCTGTTCCAGCAAACGGTTCATGTGGATGAACTGGGCGAAGCGCTTGTCCTGGGTCTGGCCGTGGTAGTAGCGGTAGTAGATTTGCTGGACGATGCCGGCCAGGCGGAACAGGCCATAGCAATAGTAGTAATCGAAGTTGTCGAGCTGGATGCCCGCACGCTCGGCGTAGTAATCGACGAACTGGCGACGGGTAAGCATGCCTGGTGCATTGCTCGGCTGGCGGCGCATCAGTTGCACCGGTGCCGGATCGTCTGCCTCGATCCAGTAGGCAAGGCTGTTGCCCAGGTCCATCAGTGGGTCACCCAGGGTGGCCATTTCCCAGTCCAGTACCCCGATGATGCGCATGGGGTTGTCGGCGTCGAGGATCACGTTGTCGAAGCGGTAATCGTTGTGCACGATGCCGGGCTTCGGGTGGTCGGCGGGCATCTTGTCGTGCAGCCAGGCGGTCACCTGCTCCCAGCGCGGGGCATTCGGGGTCAGGGCTTTTTCGTAGCGGCTGGTCCAGCCCTCGATCTGGCGCTGCACATAACCTTCCGGCTTGCCCAGGTCGGCCAGGCCGCAGGCGTTGTAGTCCACTTGGTGCAGCTCGACCAGGCGGTCGATGAAGCTTTTGCACAGGGCCTCGGTGCGGCTGGCGTCCAGGTTCAGTTCGGCGGGGATATCCGAGCGCAGGATGATGCCCTTGACCCGCTCCATCACGTAGAACTCACCGCCGATCAGGCTGCTGTCGGTGCAGTGCACATAGGCCTTGGGGCAGTAGGGGAAGCCGCTGTTCAGCTGGTTGAGGATGCGGAACTCGCGGCCCATGTCGTGGGCCGACTTGGCTTTCTGCCCGAACGGTGGGCGGCGCAGCACGAAGTCGCGGCCCGGGTAGCTGACCAGGTAGGTGAGGTTGGAGGCGCCACCCGGGAACTGGCTGATGCTGGGCAGGCCATCCAGGCCGGGGATATTGGCCTTGAGGTAAGGGTCGATGACGGCCGCGTCGAGTTCTTCGCCGGGGCGTACCTGGGTGGACTGGTCGGTGAGCGTCATGCGTTTTCCTTATTCTCGATCGCAAGGACTATTGGCTAATCTAATGGCCTGCCCAGGCTGGAACAAGCGTGCCAGGTGCCATATAGGTGCGGGTGTTGCCGGTGGATCACTGCACCGAATGCCGGGCAAAAAAAAACCGAAGCCGCGAGGGCTTCGGTTTTCGGTCATTCGGTATCCCCAACCCTCAGGACGGGAACAGCTCGCTGAGTTTCATCGACAGCATCATGTCGCCTTCAACGCGCAGCTTGCCGCCCATGAAGGCCTGCATGCCGTCGGTTTCGCCGCTGACGATACCCTTCAGGGTTTCGCTGTCCATTACCAGGGTGCAGTTGGCATCCGGGTTTTCGCCTTCCTGCAGGTCGCAGGTGCCGTCTTTGACGATCAGCGCGTACTGCTTGCCTTCGTCGGTGATGTTGAAGCCGAACACCAGGTCCAGGCCGGCGGCAGCGGATGGGTTGAACTTCTCTTGCATCTTTTTGACGGCATCAGCTACGGAGGTCATGGCGCATTCCTTATAGAGTGATTTACACGTCCCCGCAGGGACACAACAAAGCCGGGCTTATCGGTAGGTGACAAACTCCGGCGCCCTCAACAGCTGCACATGGGCTTGGCTGTTGAAGGAAGCCAGTGCCACGTCGCGGCCGCGGAACTTCAGCTGGCTGAGCGACGTGTTGATGATCTGCCAGTTCAGCGCGAACGCCTGGCTGGGGGTGATACGGGTAACCAGGTGGAGCAGGGCGGCAATGGTACCGCCCGAGGTAAAAATGGCGATATTGTCGCCGCTGTCGGCGGTATCCAGTACGCGTTGCAGCCCACCCTGTACGCGGGCAGTAAAAGCGTGCCAGGTTTCCAGGCCGTCGTCGGCATGCTCCCCGTCGTGCCAGCGCTGTACCATCAAGGCGAACAGGCGCTGGAACTCGCTGCGGTGCTGCGCAGCATTGCGCAGGATGTGCAGGGCGTTTGGCTCTTGCGGCAGCAGCCCGGGCAACAGGGCACGGATGACGCCGTCGGCATCGAACTCATTGAACGCCGCGTCGGTCTCAACCGCTGGCACCGGGCAACCGTTGGCCTGCAAGGCCTCCAGGGCAAGGTGCGCGGTATCCTGCTGGCGGCGCAGGTCGCCTGCCACGCAACGGTCCAGCCGCACACCCAGTTGGGCAAGGTGCTCACCCAGGGCCTGGCTCTGGCGCACGCCCACGGGGGAGAGGACGTCGTAGTCATCGGCACCGAAGGAGGCTTGGCCATGTCGGATCAGGTAGAGGTTGCCCACGAAAGGTTCCGGCCTGTTGGAGGTTGTTGCGAGGTTAGGATGCGGCACACGGGCTGTCAACGAAAAAACATACAAGCGTTTGAAAAGGTTGTTTGAAAGATGTTGCCAGCGTTTGCACCGGCTGGCAGCACCTCGGGTGCAACGGTATGCTTGCAACAGTTACGCGCCGCCGTGGCGCAGGTATTTAAGGAGTCAACGTGGAGTTTCTTGCCGAATACGCAAGCTTTCTCGCCAAAACCGCCACCCTGGTCATCGCCATCCTGGTGGTGCTGTCAGCCATCGCCGGGCTGCGCGGCAAGGGGCGGCGCAAACCGGGTGGGCAATTGCAGGTCACCCGCCTGAACGAGTTCTACAAGGACCTGCGCGAGCGCCTGGAGTCTGGCCTGCTGGACAAGGCCCAGCTCAAGGCCTTGCGCAAGCAGCAGGCCAAGGTGGAAAAACAGCAGAAGAAGGGCAAGGCCGAGGAAAAGGGCCGGGTCTTCGTGCTGGATTTCGATGGCGACATCAAGGCCTCGGCCACTGAAAGCCTGCGTAACGAAATCACCGCGCTACTGACCCTCGCCACCCCGCGTGACGAAGTGGTGCTGCGCCTGGAGAGTGGCGGTGGCCTGGTGCACAGCTACGGCCTGGCAGCGTCGCAGCTGGCGCGCATTCGTCAGGCTGGCATCCCACTGACCGTGTGCATCGACAAGGTGGCCGCCAGCGGTGGTTACATGATGGCCTGCATCGGCGAGAAGATTGTCAGTGCGCCGTTCGCCGTGCTGGGTTCGATCGGCGTGGTGGCGCAGCTGCCCAACGTCAACCGCCTGTTGAAGAAGCATGACATCGACTTCGAAGTGCTGACGGCTGGCGAGTACAAACGTACCCTCACCGTGTTTGGCGAAAACACCGAGAAGGGCCGGGAGAAGTTCCAGGAAGACCTGGACATCACCCACCAGCTGTTCAAGGACTTCGTTGCACGCTACCGCCCACAGTTGCACATTGATGAAGTGGCCACCGGCGAAGTCTGGCTCGGGGTTGCGGCCCTCAACCGAAAGCTGGTGGACGAACTGCAGACCAGCGACGAATACCTCAGCGAGCGTGCGCGCACTGCCAACCTGTTCCACCTGCACTATGCCGAACGCAAGAGCCTGCAGGAACGCATCGGCATGGCGGCCAGCGGCACGGTGGAGAACACGGTGGTAGGTTTGTGGAGTAAACTCGGGCGTCTGCGCTAACACCTTGAACCCGTTGAAATTTTTTTTCGTTCAGGGGGTTGCAAGGTTAAAGGAATGAAGACATAATGGCGCCCATCGAAACGCAGCAAACTTTGAAAAAGGTTCAGCGTTTCAAGGAGATAGCAAAGCGCAAGCAGCTAGATCCGACCTTTGAGGCCGAGTAGCAAAGTGGTTATGCTCCGGATTGCAAATCCGTCTACGCCGGTTCGATTCCGACCTCGGCCTCCACCATTCGAAAACCCCGCAGATTAACGTCTGCGGGGTTTTTATTTGCGCGCTGGAAAATCTGATCGTTTCCGCTTGGGCGCTAGCCTTCAGGCAAGGTTACGCCACAGACAAAATCACGCGACCCCAGGCGATGCGAGCCGAACTCCACGACGTAACCTTCCCCTCGGCGCTTTGCCTCCGCTTCGGCCGTCTTCTGATCGGCATAGACATCGACGAAATGCCAGGGATGCCTGTCTCTCAGAACGCCCCATCCCAGAACCCAGCCCGCTCTGGAAGGATCTGGCGGTAGATGCTTGGCCAAGCTTCGAATCGACATGCCCATCTCCTCCTGTGTACAGGCCCGATGCTGCATCTTGAGCACTTATCTTGAACCGCGCCACCCATACGCGGGTCATCAGAAGGGAGGGTGGTAATGACGCCCCGGTTCCCTCACCACGTATTGAAATGTTCGCGAGCTAAAGTTGAGCTCAAGCCCATTCCACCAGCGAGGTTGTCAGGAAATGGATTATTCCAGCATGGTTGAAGCGTTGGACAAGATGTTGGAGAAAGCGGCTGTAACGCAGGCATGCGCGCAGGCACCCGCCAATGAAAGTCAGCGATGCATCCGTAACCATTCATCCGCGACGTCGCCCATAGTGGACGGCGTACCGCTCTTGATCCACGCCATGAAGGCTCGGTCGAACTTGAATGCCTGGCCACACTCGTCGAGCAGAAACTGACGTACCTTCTGCGTGTTGCGGTAGTGCTTGTCCAGGGGCGTGGTGCGGGTAATCGGCCCGGCGTGCCAGTCGAAGCTCATGGTCTGTTCCTTGACTATGAAAAAGGGCAAAAGCCCGTGAATGATCATCCACGGGCTTTGGGTCGTTCGAAATGATCGGCCTTCAGGCTATCAACCTTCGAACTGGATCACCATGCGGCCTTTGATCTTGCCTTCCAGCATCTCGTCGAAGATCTGGTTGATGTCCTCGATCGGCCGCAGGGTTACCTTGGGCACTACTTTGCCTTCAGCGGCAAACTGGAAGGCCTCTTGCAGGTCTTGCCGTGTGCCGACCAACGAGCCAACCACTTCGATCCCGTCCAGCACCAGGCGGGGGATATTCAGGTCCATGGACTCTGACGGAAGCCCGACGGCAACCAGGCGGCCGCCTGCGCGCAGCGCATCTACAGCTGAGTTGAATGCACCTTTGGCAACGGCCGTCACCACAGCGGCATGGGCGCCCCCGGTCTTGGCCTGGATGACCTTCGCTGCGTCTTCGGTGCGTGAGTTGATCACCAGGTCGGCGCCCATTTCGCTGGCGAAGCGCAGTTGCTCTTCGTTGACGTCAATGGCGATCACTTTGGCGTTGAACACGTTCTTGGCATATTGCAGCGCCAGGTTGCCCAGCCCGCCGAGGCCGTAGATGGCGATCCATTGGCCAGGGCGGATGTTGGAGATTTTTACCGCCTTGTAGGTGGTTACGCCGGCGCAGGTAACGCTGCTGGCAGCGGCGGAGTCGAGGCCGTCAGGTACTTTGACCGAATAGTCGGCTTTGACGATGCAGGCTTCTGCCATGCCGCCGTCCACGGTGTACCCGGAGTTCTTCACTTCGCGGCACAGGGTTTCGTTGCCGCTGGTGCAATAGTCGCAATGCCCGCACCCCTGATAAAACCATGCCACGCTGGCACGGTCGCCCGGCTTGAGCGAGGTAACGCCCGGCCCGACTTCCTGGACCACGCCGATGCCTTCATGGCCCAGCACGATGCCGGTCTTGTCACCGAAGTCGCCATTTTTCACATGCAGGTCGGTGTGGCACACACCGCAGCATTGCATCTTCAGCAGCGCTTCACCGTGTTCGAGGGGGCGCAGGGTTTTCTCAACCACATCCACGCGACGGCCTGGCGCAACAACAGCAGCTTTCATAAGAGCCTCCGTGTCTATCCGAGTGAGCTTGGGTTATCGCTGGGTTAGCATAGCCCTTGCGTGGCCGGGCAAAACTGCTTCAGGTCATGATCGCCGGCATAAGCCGGAACATCAGCAGAAATCGCGAAACATCTCGAACATGGATGGAGGTAGCCCTTATGGAAGCATCAGCCACTTTTTCTACCAGCAATTTCAAACCCGTCAGCGTAAGCCTTGAGCCTCGGGTCGAAACGGGTTTGCCAGTCTCCATCAGCACCATGGAAAAACGGTATTCAGGCGCCATCGAGGGCACGTCCTCGACAGTATTCACGGCGGCATTCAATCAAGCGACCAGAACCGGGAGCTACATCGCGATTGAAAGCTTCAAGGGCGCAGTGAACGGGAGGCAGGGTGCGTTCAACTTCATTCACTCTGCATCTACGAGCGGTACGGATCGTGCGGACGAGTTCTTCAGCATTGTCGCTGGCAGTGGTACGGATGAGTTGGCAGGGATCACCGGGGCGGGCGGTATCGCTATCGAAGCGGATGGCACGCACCGCATCTGGCTGAGTTATCAGTTCCAGCAAGGCTAGCTGCGGGCGCCACAAAAAGAAAAGCCCGCGGCAATGATGCGGCGGGCTGCAAGAACGTACGGAGCAGGGTCAGTGTGCCCATCCGTTTGTCAGTATTTCGTGAAGCGCAGGTCATGAGGCTGTCATGTGCGCAACACCATAAAAAAGCCCGCCATGAGCGGCGGGCAAAAGACGTTTGAAGGGAGAGCCTGCAGGTTGCGCCCGGCTGGTTAACCCAGGATTAAGTGGCAACGCATTGACCTCGGAACCTGATCAGCCTATACAGGCCTGCCATCACGCCAGGAGCCAGCATGCACGACGAAGACGACCTGCACGAACCCGAACACGATCACCTGCTCGACCATGAGTTTCTCTACGACGACATGGAGCACGAGGCAGATGCCCAGGGCGCCGAGGATGAAGTGGAAGAAGACGAGGAAACGCTGGATGACCTCGATGACGAGGAGCGGGATCACCCAGCCTGGTTCGACGATTGCGAAGACGACTGACCTAGCGGCCGTCCACCGAGAAGCGCCCTGGGCCGCTTACGGCCAGCAATAGCAGGCCGCCCATGATGGCGAGGTTTTTCAGGAACTGGGTCATGTTGGCACTGCGCTCAGGGTCGACCATGTTCCAGAACGGGTGGCCCAGCAGTGCCGTGCCCAGCACGAACAGTGCGAACAGGAACGCCAGCGGCCGGGTATAGAAGCCCAGGATCAGCAGGATGCCGACCACGAACTCCATGAGCACGGCAATCGCAGCCGCCAGCATGGGGGCAGGGGCACCCAGCGAGGTCATGTAGCCGACCGTGCCGTCAAAGCCGGTCAGCTTGGCCCAGCCAGACAAGACGAACAGGATCATCAGCAGCACGCGGGCTATCAGGATAATGATGTCGCGTTGGCCATCAAACAGGGAGTAGCGCATGGCGGCGTTCCAGTGGACGAGTACAAGCTCCACTCTAGCAGCTGCGCGAGACATTGCCGGCAGGCAGCAAAAAGGCGCCGCAAGGGCGCCTTTTCAACGAAGTTTGGTGCGAGTGGCGGGACTCGAACCCGCAAGGCTCACGCCGACAGATTTTAAGTCTGCTGTGTATACCAATTCCACCACACTCGCACGCTTGAAGGGGTCGTAACGACCGGCTCGCTTCTAAGCAGAAGGGCTTCGCAATCAAGCGCGCTTTATAACCCATTGTTATAGTTGAGTCAACTGCAGCACCTATGATCAACAGAATGAAGGGTCGAGCGAACGGATAATTGACACCTTGCTGTCATTACGCCACTGTTGCCCTTTTATTGGATCCAAGAGTATGCGGCGATGACTCAGTCCGACGCTTGCGAGCGTGTCGTGCGCCCACGGCTGTTCTGGCGGCTGCTGTTTGCGCAGGTGATCGTGTTGGGGGCTTTTCTCTACCTCAGCCTGGTCAGCCTGGGTGTTTACCTGCTGATGTTGGGGTTCGATGCCGAACATCCTCAACCGCAGCGGCTGATGGCCCTGGCAGGTGGCGGGGTTATCATGCTGGTTGGCGTGTGGCTGCTGAAAGTCGCCATGCCGCGACGCATCAGCCCGATACTGGTCGAGCCTGAACGGTGACTTTCGGTAGCCGCACGGCTGCCTGTCGCCGGGCGTGTTCGGCTAAGCTCATTTTGTTCCTCCCGCTGTGCCAGTGGAGCTTGCATGGTTTCAGCTGACTGCCCCGACCACCCCGTCATGCCTGCCCACCGCTACGAGCAGCTGGTTCAGTCGGTGGTGGACTACGCCATCTACATGCTTGACCCAGCCGGCCATGTGGTGTCGTGGAATGCCGGTGCGCAACGGATCAAGGGTTACCGCGCCGATGAAGTGATCGGCAAGCATTTCTCGCTGTTCTTCACGCCGCAGGACTGTGCCGACGGCCGCCCGGAGCGCTTGTTGCGCCAGGCGCTGGAGCAAGGTGTAGCGCAGGATGAAGGGTGGCGTGTGCGCAAGGATGGTACACAGTTCTGGGCCTTGGCGGCGCTGGACGTGATCCGCGACGACCAGGGCCAGATCATCGGCCTGGCCAAAGTTACCCGGGACATCACCGACCGCCGCGAGTCGGCGATGCAACTGGACGCGGTGCGCGCCCAGCTGTTCCAGGCACAGAAACTGGAGGCCCTCGGCCAACTGACTGGCGGGCTGGCGCATGACTTCAACAACATGCTGACCATCATCATCAGTTCGGCGCGCCTGGCGATAGCCACCCAGGACCCGGCGCGTGCCCAGCGCATGCTGCAGCATATTCTTGATGCCGGGCAGCGAGGCACTGAACTGACCCAGCAACTGCTCAGCTTTGCCCGCCACCGAAAACTCGATGTGGCGTGTGTAGCGCCAGCAGACCTTGTAGCGGCCACGCGTGGGCTCCTGGAACATGCCCTGCCCAGTTCGGTTGACCTGCAGGTGCAGTTGCAGGCGGACTTGCCGCTGATCGAAGTGGATGCCGGGCAATTGCAGATGGTGCTGCTGAACCTGTTGTTCAACGCCCGCGATGCCATCGCAGGGGAGGGCCGGATAGGCTTGACGGCCGAAGTAGTTGAGCTGGCGGGCGAAGTGGAAGGGTTGCAAGGCCGTTTCGTGCGCTTTGTGGTGGAAGACAGCGGCGAAGGCATTGCGCCTGAGGTATTGCCACGCATCTTCGAGCCGTTCTTCACGACCAAGCCTTTCGGCAAGGGCACTGGCTTGGGCCTTAGCCAGGTATATGGTTTTGCCAGGCAGAGCGGCGGCGCCATTTTTGTCGACAGCGAGCCCGGCCACGGAACTTCCATGCAACTTTACTTGCCAACGTATCAGGACAAGACCCACAGCAATCTCGACAGGTGAGCATCATGGCGCAGGCACTCAGGCGGCTGGTGACGGGTATCGAAGGGCTCGATGCCTTGCTCAAGGGTGGCTTGGTAGCCGGTGCCTCCTACATCATTCAGGGCCCGCCGGGCGCGGGCAAGACCATTCTCGCCAACCAGCTGGCCTGCGGCCATGTACGCGGCGGTGGCCGGGTGCTGGTGGCCACCTTGCTGAGCGAGTCGCATGAGCGGCTGTTCCAGTACCTGGGCACGCTGGACTTCTTCGAGCCTGCGCTGGTCGGCGACCAGATCCAGTTCGTCAGTGCCTTCGATACCCTTGAGCAGGAAGGGCTGGATGCCGTTGTGCGGCTGCTGCGCCAGGAAATTGCCCGGCAGCAGGCCAGCTTGCTGATCGTCGACGGTGTACTGAATGCCCGGGTGCGCGCGGAAACTGCGCTGGATACCAAGAAGTTCGTCTCCGAGCTGCAGGGTCATGCGGCCTTCGCCGGCTGCACGGTGCTGCTGCTCACCAGCGCACGGCTGGACGAGGGCAGCCCGGAGCACACCATGGTCGATGGCGTGATCGAGTTGGGTGAGCAACTGGTGGGCAGCCGCGCCGTGCGCCATATCCAGCTGCGAAAGACGCGCGGCAGCGGGGCGTTGTCGGGGCGCCATGAGTGCCTTATCGATGAAAGCGGCACGCATGTCTACCCTCGCCTTGAGGCGTTGTTCAGCCACCCCAGCCAGATGGGCAGCGCCATCCCTGCACGCATCAGCAGCGGCGTGCCAAGCCTGGATGAGATGCTCGACGGTGGCCTGTCCACGGGGTCGGTCAGCTTGCTGATCGGGCCTTCGGGTATTGGCAAGACATCCTTGGGGCTGGCCTTTCTGGGGACCAGTACTGCGCAAGCGCCGGGGCTGCATTTCGGCTTCTACGAAACACCCGAACGCCTGCGTAGCAAGGCTGCATCACTGGGTTACGACTTTGCAGCGATGGAGCAGGCCGGCAGCCTGCAGCTGTGCTGGCAACCGACCACCGAAGGCTTGCTGGACCAGGTCGGGGCGCGTCTGCTCGAACGTGTCGAGGCGCAGGGCAGCAAGCGCGTGCTGATTGACAGCCTCGGGGCGTTCAGCCGACTGGCTGTCGACCCGGCGCGTCTCAATGCATTTTTCCGCGCCTTGACCGGTGAACTTCGCGCGCGTGATGTGAGCGTGATGCTGACCTGGGAAATGCGCGATATCTTCGGCTCGGAAATCAGCGCCCCGGCCCCGGACCTGTCGAGCATCGTCGACAACCTGATGCTGATGCGCTTCGTCGAGCTGGATTCGCAGCTGCGGCGCATGCTGTCGATCCTCAAGGTGCGTGACAGTCACCATGACCCTGCTTTGCACGAGCTGTTGATCGGGCCGCAAGGCATTACCCTACGCAAGGCGTTCGAAGGCGCCTGTGGCGTGCTCTCGGGAACGCCGGTGCCGCAAGGGGGCGGGTGACGGAGCAGGCCCATGAACACCATCCTGATCGTCGATGACGAGTACCTGATTGCCGATATCCTCGGTTTTGCCCTGGAGGACGAAGGCTACCTGGTGGAAAAGGCGAGCAACGGCTGCAAGGCGCTGGAAGCGCTCAAGGAGAAGCGTGTTCAGCTGGTCATCACCGATTACATGATGCCGCTGCTAAACGGTGAAGAGCTGGTGCGCTCGATGCGTGAAGACCCGGCCTTGAGCGAGTTGCCGGTCATCCTCATGAGCGGCGCGCAGGCCAACCAGGGATGCCCGGAACTGTTCGCCGCCGTGTTCGACAAACCGTTCGACATGGACTGTATGATCGCCAAGGTGCACGAACTGCTCGGCACCTGAGGCGTGGGGCGATCAAGCGCGTCCGTGCGGCTTGAGGCAGGTCGCTCAGTGCGAGTCGTCGTGCTTTTCCGGGGCTGGGCTGCCGGCCTGGATGCGCTTGAAGATTTCTTCGCGATGAACCTGAACATCTTTCGGTGCATCGATCCCGATCCTCACCTGCATCCCTTTGACGCCCAGAATGGTGACTTTGATGTCATCGTTGATGACGATGCTTTCGCCAACCTTGCGGGTGAGTATCAGCATGTAGTTCTCCTTGGTGATGTAAAAGACCGCCGGGCTAATTGCCGTGGCGGCGGGAGCGGGTCCCTCTTCCTTCTCATTAAAGACGCTTTCGGCGGATAGTAATTCCCCGACAGACAAATTCTGTTGCGAGTCTTCAGTTGCAGGTGCCGAAGCAAACCGTCAGCGGTTTGTCGGTCAAGGTGCTCGGTGGCAAGAATAGGGGGCTTGGCGGCCAATGGGAAATTTCTTCGCATCATGAGGTGAATAGACAGGCTTAATGGTCATCCTGTTCCTCAAGTGCCTGCAGAAATACCAGCAACGCCACTTCTTGGAGGCCAGTTTCTCAGCCCAACAGGGCCACCGACTTGATCTGGGCAAACAGCGCCTGGCCCGTGTGCAGGCCGAGCTGGTCTGCCGAGAAGCGGGTGATGCGGGCGAGCAAGGCATTGCCGCCGGCATCCAGGCTCACCAGCACATGGGCCGGGTTATCGGCCGGGCGGCTTTCGCGCACACGCACCGGCAGGCGGTTGAGAATGCTCGATGTGCTGTCAGCCGTCAGCGCCAGGCTGACGTCCCGGGCCTGCACCTTTACCCGCAGGGTACTGCCCATCACATGTGCCGGGTGGGCGATGCGCAACAGCGGCGCGCCGCTGCCGGGCAGACGCAGGTCGAGCAGGTCGTAGTGCGGGTCATGCCCCACCACCATGCCTTCGAAGACGACGCCGGCATCCTCGCCCTGGGCCAATGACAGGTCCAGGCGTGCCAGGGTTTCGCCGATCGGGCCGCTGGCCACCGCCTGGCCTTGCTCCAGCAGCACCAGATGGTCGGCCAGGCGTGCCACTTCATCCTGGGCGTGGCTGACATACACCAGTGGAATGTCCAGTTCGTCGTGCAGGCGCTCCAGGTAAGGCAGGATCTCGCGCTTGCGCGGCCCGTCCAGGGCCGCCAGGGGCTCGTCCATCAACAGCAGGCGCGGGCTGCTGAGCAGGGCGCGGGCAATGCCCACCCGCTGCGCTTCGCCGCCCGACAAGGTAGCGGGGCGGCGATCCAGCAGGTGGCCGATACCCAGTAGCTGGCAGGCCTGGTCGAGGCTGACCTTGCGTTCGGCAGCGGCCACCCGGCGCCAGCCGAACTCAAGGTTGCCGCGCACTGACAAGTGCGGGAACAGACTGGCCTCCTGGAACACATAGCCAACCGGGCGCAGGTGCGGTGCCTGAAAGTAACCGCGGGCGCTGTCCTCCCAGACTTCGCCGTTAACCTCGATGTAGGCGCTGGCGGCCCGTTCCAGCCCGGCCAGGCAGCGCAGGCAGCTGGTCTTGCCAGAGCCCGAGTGGCCGAACAGCGCGCTGATGCCGCGCCCCGGAAGGTGCAGGTCGACGTCCAGGGTAAAGTCGTCGCGCGCCAGGTTCAGGCGCGCCACAATCGATGCGGTCATTTCAGCTCCAGCCAGCTTTGCCGCGGCGTCCGGCGTACAGCAGGAGCAGCACCAAGAAAGAGAACACCAGCATGGCACCGGCCAGCCAGTGGGCTTGCGAATACTCCATGGCCTCGACGTGATCGAAGATCTGCACCGAAACCACGCGGGTCTTGTCGGGGATGTTGCCACCAATCATCAGCACCACGCCAAACTCGCCCACGGTGTGGGCAAAGCCAAGAATGCTGGCGGTGACGAAGCCAGGCCGGGCCAGTGGCAGCACCACATGCACGAAGGTGTCCCACGGGCTGGCGCGCAGGGTGGCAGCGACTTCCAGTGGACGCTGGCCGATCGCACCAAAGGCATTTTGCAACGGCTGCACCACGAACGGCATGGAATACACCGTCGAACCGATCACCAGGCCCGTGAAGCTGAACACCACGCTGCCCAGGCCAAGCGCCTGGGTAGCCTGACCGAGCCAGCCGTGCGGGCCGAGGGCGATCAGCAGGTAAAAGCCGATCACCGTCGGTGGCAGCACCAGCGGCAGTGCCACCACCGCACCCACCGGCCCGCGCAGCCATGAGCGCGTGCGCGCCAGCCACCAGGCGATGGGTGTGCCGATAACCAGCAGGATCAGGGTGGTCAGGCTGGCCAGTTTAACGGTCAGCCAGATTGCCCCCAGGTCACTGGCATCCAGTGGCATCAGAGTTCATAGCCGTAGGACTTGATTACCGCTGCGGCTTTTGGGCCTTTCAGGTATTCGACCAGCGCCTTGGCGGCGGCGTTGTCCTTGCCTTTGTTGAGGATTACGGCGTCCTGGCGGATCGGGTCGTGCAGGTTGGCTGGCACAATCCAGGCCGAGCCGCTGGTCACCTTGCCGTCCTTGTAGATCTGCGACAGGGCGACGAAGCCCAGTTCGGCATTGCCGGTGGAGACGAACTGGAAGGCCTGGGTGATGTTCTGGCCTTCGACGATCTTGCCTTTGGTGGCTTCGGTGAGCTTCAGCTTGTCCAGCACCTGGGTGGCGGCCAGGCCGTAGGGTGCCGCTTTCGGGTTGGCGATCGACAGGTGTTGGTAGGTGTTTTTCTTCAGTACTTCGCCCTTGGCATCTACATAGCCTTCTTTGGCCGACCACAGGGCGAGGGTGCCGATGGCGTAGGTAAAGCGCGAACCGGGGACGATTTCTTTTTCGTCTTCAAGCTTTTTCGGGGTGGTGTCGTCAGCGGCGAGGAACACTTCGAACGGTGCGCCGTTCTTGATCTGGGCATAGAACTGCCCGGTGGCGCCGTAGGCCGCGACCAGCTTGTGGCCGGTGTCTTTCTCGAAGTCTTTGGCAATGGCCTGGATAGGGGCTGTGAAGTTGGCTGCGACCGCGACCTGAACCTCATCGGCCCAGGCAGTGTTGAAGGCGAACAGGCTGGCCAGGGCGGTCAAGGCCAGGTGGGACGGGCGGATACGCATGAAAACAACTCCTTGGGGTTATCGTTATGTCCTGAACTATATAGCGATAGGCCATTTGCCGGGAAGAGGGCCAGCCTGCTGAAGAAGCCTAACGATGAACCACGGCCAGTGCCTGTTCGGCAATCGCCCGGGTCAAATCCCCGGCCGGCATGTGCCGGCCCAGCCGCAGCGCCTGCCCCGACCACAAGTTGCTGAAATCACTGTTGCCCTGCGGCTCGGCAATCGCCCGCAGTGGCATCAATGCCCCACCCGCCAGCGGGAAGCGCGGTGCAAGCGCGCTCATCGGCCCCAGCTCACGCATGATGCGGTTGTTGATGCCACGCGCCGGGCGCCCGGTAAACAGGTTGGTCAACGCGGTGTCGCTGGCAGGGGCGCTGTCCAGGGCTTTGCGATGAGCCGGCGAAACCTTGGCCTCGGGGCAGAACAGGTAAGCGGTTCCGATCTGCACAGCCGAAGCGCCCAACGCCAGTGCCGCCACCAGGCCGCGGTGGTCACCGATACCGCCAGCGGCGATGACCGGCACACTGACCGCATCCACTACCTGCGGCACCAGGGCGAAGGTGCCGATCTGGCTGGTGATGTCATCGCTAAGGAACATGCCGCGGTGGCCGCCGGCTTCGTACCCCATGGCGATGACCGCGTCACAACCGTGGCGCTCTAGCCAAACCGCTTCTTCCACCGTGGTGGCGCTGGACAGTACCTTGGCACCACTGGCCTTCACCCGTTGCAGCAGTTCAGCTTGCGGCAGGCCGAAGTGAAAGCTGACCACTTCCGGGCGCAGTTGCTCGACCAGTTGGCAGCTTTGCTCATCGAACGGCGCACGGTTGGACACCGGCGTGGGTGCAGAGAAGTCGGCCCCCGTTTCACTGTAATAAGGCGCCAGGGCCTGCTTCCAGCGTACATCGCGCGCGCTGTCGGGCGCGGGTGGCTGGTGGCAGAAGAAGTTCAGGTTCAGCGGGCGGCCCGGGCAACCGGCGCGGAATGCGGCGATTTCCGCGCGTATCTGTTCGCCGGTAAGCATGGCGCAGGGCAGGGCGCCCAGCCCGCCTGCCAGGCCCACGGCGATGGCCATGGGCGAGCCTGTCGCACCGGCCATGGGGGCCTGGAGAATGGGCAGCTCGATGCCCAGCAGATCGAGGATTCGGCGGTCGGGCCAGTGGCTCATGCGGTTCTCCATGTGCGGGGCGGGCGGCGCTACAGGGGCTTGAAGCGAGTTTTACAAGGCCTTGCTGACCTGGATGTCGCTGATCTTCTCGGCGTCTTCGCCGTGGATCTTGCGCAGGGCTTCCAGGGCTTGCTCCTGAGAGGCATCCGGCATGAGTGCGAAGTCCCAGCGGCGCTGGCCGTCGAGCTTGTATTTGATGACGTACTTGATGGTCTGGGTCATGGGGGCCTTATCTGAGTTTCGACGACGAACGGCGGATGATCTTGATCTTGTGGGTCAGGGTCGGCTTGCGGGTGACCGAGATCGGGCGGGTGGTGACGGTATCGATGGTGATGTTCCAGAAGCCCGTGCTGGGTACGGTGATTTTCGCCGGGAACTTCTCGAAATGGCCGCCGTGGTAAGTGTGACGGCCGCCATTCTTGAAGCTGCGGAAGTTGGCGTCGTTCATCAGGCGGATATTGCAGCGCTGGGAGCACTCGATGACGACGATGTCGTCCTCGTTCAGGTGCTCGCGCTGGTGTACGAATTTCATGTGATGCTCCGCAAGGTTTGGATCTGCAAACGCAAACGATACCACGATGTGCCGTTACACTGCCGCGCTGTTCACCCGGCGCAGATAATTCTGCCAAAGCAGGGAGCAAAACCGCCCGGCTGTGGTCGAACCGAACTCTTGAAGGCAGAGGTGTTGCAAATGAAGTGGATGGTGGCCGCGTTAGCGGTGACGCTCGGGGGCTGCGTGAGCGTTACGGAGCTGGAGCAATCACGCGAAACGCTGGATGTGATTTCTGGCAAGAGCCCGCGTGAATATGCCGACTGCGTCAAGCAGAAGCTGGCCGATACCCGCGACCCGCTGACTGAAGAGCAGCGCGGTGACGGCCTGCGGCTGATCGTGCCGCAAAAACTCACGTCGGGTGCCGGGCCAGCGGCGCTTGTGGATATCGACAAGCGTGGCAGCGGTAGCAGCATCAAGCTGCGCGAGCGGCTGAACAACTTCCCCCTGCGCCTGGGCGATGTGCGTACCGCAGCCACCCAGTGCATCTCCGGAAATTGATCTGAGGCAACGGACCTTCCGCTCTTTGCTTATATGTTTTAAGCCTAAACATATAACAAAAGAAAAGGAGTTTCGTGATGACACCGTTGAGACGCGTCGTGATCGGCAGCCTGCTGATCCTGGCCTGGCCGATGGCGCATGCCGCCGATGGCCAGAAAATCTTCACCCAGGGTGGGGCCAACCCCGCCGCCATGGCCTGCCTCGGCTGCCATGGCCCGGACGGCAAGGGTATTGCTGCTGCCGGCTTCCCTCGTTTGGCCGGGCTACCGGCCGGTTACCTCAGCAAGCAATTGCATGACTGGCGCAACGGCAGCCGCAAGCAGCCGGTGATGGAGCCGTTGGCCAAGGCCCTGAGCGAAGATGAAATCAAGGCGGTCAGCCTGTACCTGGCCAGCCTGCCGGCAGACCCCGTTGGCGACCTGCGCCGCCAGCAGATTGCCGATGACCCTACCACTCGCATGGCCCTGTACGGCGACTGGAGCCGGCAGATTCCCGGCTGCGTGCAATGCCATGGCCCCGGTGGCGGTGGGGTCGGCGAACACTTCCCGCCCTTGGCCGGCCAGCCCGCCAGCTACCTGGTGGCGCAGCTCAATGCCTGGCGCGACGGTAGCCGCAGCAATGACCCCAACCAGCTGATGGTCGGCGTGGCCAAGGCCATGACCGATGACGAGATCAAGGCCGTTGCCGAGTTCTTCGCCCGCCCCGTCAGCCAGGAGGTCAAGCCATGAAACCGATGATTCCAGCCTTGTTGCTGCTGGCCATGGGCAGCGCCCAAGCCGCGCCGATCGCCATGGAAGACCAGTCGCAGTTGAAGGTGCCTGATGTGCAGGTCGCGCCGCAGTTCATGCCGCCCGCCGAAAGCGAGTTGCCTGACAATGCCTTTGGCAAGACAGTGCGTGAAGGCCACGCTTTGTTCGTCGACACCCGTCGTTTGATGCCAGAGGCCGTGGGCAACGGCATGAACTGCAGCAACTGCCACCTTGATCAGGGGCGGCTAGCCCATTCGGCACCGATGTGGGGCGCCTACCCGATGTATCCGGCGTATCGCAAGAAAAACGACAAGGTGAATACCTATGCCGAGCGCATCCAAGGGTGTTTCCAGTTCAGCATGAATGGCAAGCCGCCTGCTGCCGACAGCCCGCAGATGACGGCGCTGGCCGTGTACTCGTACTGGCTTTCGACCAAGGCACCCACCGGCGTGGAGATTGCCGGGCGTGGCTACCCTGAGGTGCCGCAACCCAAGGGCGGCTACGACTTCAAGCGTGGCCAGCAGGTGTACCGCGAGCAATGCGCGATTTGCCACGGTGACAGCGGCGAAGGGCAGAAGGTGGCGGGCGAATACGTGATGCCACCGCTGTGGGGCAAGGATTCCTACAACTGGGGCGCCGGCATGCACCGTATCAACACGGCGGCGTCGTTCATCAAGTACAACATGCCGCTGGGCAAACCGGGCAGCCTCAGTGACCAGCAGGCCTGGGACGTGGCGGCGTGGATCAACCGCCATGAGCGGCCTCAGGACCCACGTCTGGTGGAGGGCTCCATCGAGAAGACGCGGGTGAAGTTTCATGCCAATGATGGGGTGAACCTTTACGGGCAGAAGGTTGACGGGGTGTTGGTCGGGCAGGGCACGGGCAGTTGATGGGGGGCCTGTGCCGGCCTCTTCGCGGCGGTTCGATACCTCGATAAACCCGCGAAAAGGCCGGTACGGGCAACATCATTTTGCTGTCATCCATCCGTCATGTATGACCGTAATATTTACGATCCCCCGGAACTATCTACACTGGGATATCTCTATGATGGCATCGGTCGATACCGGGGGGCATTGTAAGGTGACTGCCGCCTGATTAGACTGCGCCGAATTCCACAGGCCTAGCCTTTTGTAAGGACGTTTATGATCAAGAAATGCTTGTTCCCGGCAGCCGGCTACGGCACTCGCTTCCTGCCCGCTACCAAAGCCATGCCCAAGGAAATGCTGCCGGTGGTCAACAAGCCACTGATCCAGTATGGCGTTGAAGAAGCATTGGATGCTGGTCTGAACGAGATCTCCATCGTGACCGGTCGCGGCAAGCGCGCCCTGGAAGACCACTTCGACATCAGCTACGAGCTGGAAAACCAGATCAAGGGCACCGACAAGGAAAAATACCTGGTTGGCATCCGCCGTCTGCTCGACGAGTGCTCGTTCTCGTACACCCGTCAAACCGAAATGAAAGGCCTGGGCCACGCCATCCTCACCGGTCGCCCGCTGATCGGTGACGAGCCGTTCGCCGTGGTGCTGGCGGATGACCTGTGTGTCAACCTCGAAGGTGACGGCGTGCTGGCGCAGATGGTTGCACTGTACAAGAAGTACCGCTGCTCGATCGTCGCCATCCAGGAAGTCGATCCGCAGGAAACCAACAAGTATGGCGTCATCGCCGGTGAAGAAATCAAGGAAGGCATCTTCCGTGTCGACGCCATGGTCGAGAAGCCGAAGCCTGAAGATGCCCCATCGAACCTGGCCATCATCGGCCGTTACATCCTGACTCCGGATATCTTCGAGAAAATCGAGCAAACCGAGCCGGGCAAAGGCGGTGAGATCCAGATCACCGACGCCCTGATGAAGCAAGCGGCCGAAGGCAACGTGATTGCCTACAAGTTCAAGGGCAAGCGTTTCGACTGCGGTGGTGCCGAAGGCTACATCGAGGCGACCAACTTCTGCTTCGAGAACTTCTACAAGGCTGGCAAGGCTTACTGATAAGCCCTGTTGGTACGAGAGCCACCCTTCGGGGTGGCTTTTTTGTTTGCGGCGGCCAACGGCGTTATGCTGGGCGCCTGCCTAGGAGACTGAATACATGGCCTACGATTTTGATCTGTTTGTGATTGGCGCCGGTTCTGGCGGCGTGCGCGCGGCGCGCTTTGCCGCCGGCTTTGGCGCAAAGGTGGCTGTGGCCGAAAGCCGCTACCTGGGTGGTACCTGCGTCAACGTTGGCTGTGTACCGAAAAAATTACTGGTGTACGGCGCGCATGTCGCTGACGAGCTCGAGCAGGCCGCAGGGTTTGGCTGGACCTTGGAAGAGGGGCATTTCGACTGGGGTACCCTGATTGCCAACAAGAATCGCGAGATCGAGCGCCTCAACGGCATCTACCGCAACCTGTTGGTCAATAGCGGTGTGACCCTGCTGCAGGGCCATGCGCGGCTGACCGGCGCCAACGAAGTGGAAGTCGAAGGCCAGCGCTACACGGCCGAGCATATCCTGATCGCCACCGGTGGCTGGCCACAGGTGCCGGACATCCCGGGCAAGGAGCTGGCCATCACCTCCAACGAAGCCTTCTACCTCAAGGACCTGCCACGACGGGTGTTGGTAGTGGGGGGCGGTTACATCGCCGTCGAGTTCGCCGGTATCTTCCAGGGCCTGGGGGCCGATACCACGCTGCTCTATCGAGGCGACCTGTTCCTGCGCGGCTTCGATGGCTCGGTGCGCACGCACTTGAAGGAAGAGCTGGAAAAGCGCGGCCTGAACCTGCAGTTCAACGCCGACATCCAGCGCATCGACAAGCTGGAAGACGGCAGCCTCAAGGCCACGTTGAAAGACGGCCGCGAGTTGGTGGCAGATTGTGTGTTCTACGCCACAGGCCGGCGCCCGATGCTGGACAACCTGGGCCTGGAGAACACTGGCGTAGAGCTGGATCCACGCGGTTACATTCGCGTCGATGAGCAGTACCAGACTACCGCCCCGTCGATTCTGGCCATTGGCGATGTCATCGGCCGTGTTCAGCTGACCCCCGTGGCCTTGGCCGAGGGCATGGCGGTGGCACGTCGCTTGTTCAAGCCAGAGCAATACCGCCCGGTGGATTACCAGAACATTCCGACTGCGGTGTTCAGCCAGCCGCCTATTGGTACTGTTGGCCTGACCGAGCAGCAGGCGCTGGAGGCCGGGCATAAGGTGCAGGTGTTCGAAAGCCGCTTCCGCGCCATGAAGCTGACACTCACCGATATCCAGGAAAAGACCCTGATGAAGCTGGTGGTCGATGCCGACACCGACAAGGTGCTGGGCTGCCACATGGTGGGCCCTGACGCTGGCGAGATCATCCAGGGCCTGGGCATTGCCCTGAAGGCCGGTGCGACCAAGCAACAGTTCGACGAGACCATCGGCGTGCACCCGACGGCGGCTGAAGAGTTCGTGACCATGCGCACCGTTACCCGCTGATGCTAACGGCCTCATTGCTGGCTTGCCGGCAATGAGGCCCAAACGCACCCCGCAATCCTTTGCTCAGCCGATTCCCTTCTATTAATAAACCCCGGTTATAGCCAAAACCAATCGCAAGCATGAGCTTTGCCAATGAGCCATCTGCGGGATGATTAGTTAGGATTCTATCCATCAACTGATTCCAACCCCATGAAGGAGCGTCTCTCATGCCAATCATCAACAGCCAGGTCAAACCGTTCAACGCCACTGCCTACCACAAAGGCGAGTTCGTTCAGGTCAGCGAAGCCGACCTGAAAGGCAAGTGGTCTGTCGTGTTCTTCTACCCGGCCGACTTCACATTCGTATGCCCGACCGAGCTGGGTGACCTTGCTGACAACTACGCCGAGTTCCAGAAGCTGGGCGTGGAAATCTACGGTGTGTCCACCGACACCCACTTCACCCACAAAGCCTGGCACGACACCTCGGACACCATCGGCAAGATCGAGTACCCGCTGATCGGTGACCCGACCCACGTCATCTCGCGCAACTTCGACGTGCTGATCGAAGAAGCCGGCCTGGCCGATCGCGGTACCTTCGTGATCAACCCGGAAGGCCAGATCAAGATCGTCGAACTGAACGACGGTGGTGTAGGCCGCGATGCTGCCGAACTGCTGCGTAAAGTGAAGGCTGCCCAGTACGTTGCCGCTCACCCAGGCGAAGTGTGCCCGGCCAAGTGGAAAGAAGGCGAAGCCACCCTGGCGCCATCGCTGGACCTGGTCGGCAAGATCTAAGGCCATGTGCATGCCGTGGGCGGTAGCCAGCCGCCAAAGCTGAAGTAGTCACCGCCCCGTAAAAGCGCCCGGGCGACCTCGCCTGGGCGTTTTTGTATCCGAGTTTTGAAAAAAGGAATCGCCCGTATGTTGGACGCCACGCTTAAATCGCAACTGAAAACCTACCTGGAGCGGGTCACCCAGCCGATCGAGATCGTTGCCTCCCTCGACGACGGCGCGAAGTCCCGCGAATTGCATGACTTGCTGGTGGAAATTGCCAGCCTGTCAACCTTGATTACCCTGCGCGCGGATGGTGATGACGCCCGTCGTCCATCGTTCTCGCTCAATCGCCCCAATGGCGAGATCAGCCTGCGTTTTGCAGGTATCCCCATGGGCCACGAATTCACCTCGCTGGTGCTGGCGCTGCTGCAAGTCGGTGGCCACCCGTCCAAGGCCAGTGCCGAAGTGATCGAGCAGATCCAGGCGCTGGAAGGCGAGTTCACCTTCGAAACCTACTTCTCGCTGTCGTGCCAGAACTGCCCGGATGTGGTTCAGGCGCTTAACCTGATGGCGGTGCTCAACCCTAATGTGCGCCATGTGGCCATCGACGGTGCGCTGTTCCAGGCAGAAGTGGAAGCGCGCAAGATCATGGCGGTGCCGAGCATCTACCTGAACGGTGAAGTGTTTGGCCAGGGCCGTATGGGCCTTGAAGAAATCCTCGGCAAGATCGACACCAACGCCGGTGCTCGCCAGGCCGAGAAGATCAACGCCAAGGACGCCTTTGATGTGCTGGTGGTCGGCGGTGGCCCAGCCGGCGCGGCAGCGGCCATCTACGCCGCACGTAAAGGCATCCGCACCGGCGTCGCCGCCGAGCGTTTCGGCGGCCAGGTGCTCGATACCCTGGCCATCGAGAACTTCATCTCGGTGCAGGAAACCGAAGGGCCGAAGTTGGCCACGGCGCTGGAAGAGCACGTCAAGCAGTACGACGTGGACATCATGAACCTGCAGCGCGGCGAAGCACTGATCCCGGCCACCGATGGCGGTCTGCATGAAGTACGCCTGGCCGGCGGCGCCTCGCTCAAGGCCAAGACCGTGATCCTGGCCACCGGCGCCCGCTGGCGCGAAATGAATGTGCCGGGCGAGCAGGAATACCGCGCCCGTGGCGTGGCCTACTGCCCGCATTGTGACGGCCCGCTGTTCAAGGGCAAGCGCGTGGCGGTGATCGGTGGTGGCAACTCGGGCGTGGAAGCGGCCATCGACCTGGCCGGTATCGTCGCCCAGGTGACGCTGATCGAATTCGACAGCCAGCTGCGGGCCGATGCGGTGTTGCAGCGCAAACTGTACAGCTTGCCGAACGTGAAAGTGATCACCAGCGCACTGACCACCGAAGTGCTGGGCAATGGTGAGAAAGTGACCGGCCTGCGCTACAAGGACCGCACCACCGATGAACAGCATGAAGTGGCGCTGGAAGGTATCTTCGTGCAGATCGGCCTGCTGCCGAACACCGACTGGCTGAAAGGCACCGTCGAGCTGTCGCCGCGTGGTGAGATCATCGTCGATGCCAAGGGCCAGACCAGCGTTCCGGGTGTGTTTGCGGCGGGTGACGTGACGACCGTGCCGTACAAGCAGATCGTGATTGCGGTGGGCGAGGGGGCCAAGGCTTCGCTGGCAGCCTTCGACCACCTGATCCGGACTTCGGCGCCGGCGTAAGCCTGTACCGGCCTCTTCGCGGGCAAGCCCGCTCCCACAAGTACTGCACACACCTTGACGTTGTGGCGGTCACTGTGGGAGCGGGCTTGCCCGCGAAAGGGCCGGTATTGGCAAAGCTGTACTTGAAGGTGTCTATGCTTACTGCAGAACCCTTCAGGAATAACCCTCATGACCCTGATCAGCCGCGAACCCTGGTGGTTAGTCCCTCCAAAGCCCGGGCAAAAAGAGCAGGACCTGCACTGGGGCTACCTGGAGATCTACGCCGACGGCCACACCGTGTTCGTCGACCAGCGCCCCAGTGAACGGGAGCTGGCCGAACGCAAGAGCTGCCGCAACTTCCCCGACCGCGAGCCGTGACGGCTCAGCCTTCCAGCTCGGCCAGGCGCGCCTCCAGCGCCGCAATGCGGGCTTCCAGGGCTTCGATCCGTTCTTCCGACACACTGGCGCCACTGCTGCGCACGCCACCTTCCTGCTGGCGTGCAACGAGGATCGCCTCGATTTCCGCCGGGTCACCCAAGGCATGGGTGTAGCGGTCTTCACGCTGGCCGGCCTGGCGCGGCAGGTGCAAGGCCAGATCCCGCGATATCAGGCGTTCCAGCTGGTGCTGGATCTGCTCGGTGTCGTCGAAGTCGTGCAGGCGGTTACTGCGGGTCAGCAGTTCGTTGAGGGTTTGCGGGCCGCGCAGGAACATCAAGCCCATCAGTATCAGCTGCGCCGGCACCAGTTCCAGTACCTTGTCCACCCGCTGCTCCCAGCGATCGGCACGGCTGCCCATCTGCAGGCGGGTTATGTCTTGCCCTTCGAGGGCACGCAGGGCTTGGCCGACCTGGCCTTGGGTAAGGTTCATCACCGGCTCGCGGCTGGTCTTCTGGTTGCAGGCCAGGACCAGGGCATTGAGGGTCAGCGGGTAGCTTTCCGGGCTGGTGGCCTGCTTTTCGATCAGCGAGCCGAGAACGCGGATCTCGATGCTGTTGAAGCGGCCTTCACCTGCGGTTTCGTGTTCTGACATGGCCCTGTCTCATTGCTGGGGAAAGGCCACTAGCCTAGGTAAAGCGCCTGGCTTAAGCAATCACTGGCAGCATCGCCGGCAAGCCGGCTCCCACATGTACTGCACAATGCCTCAGGCCGGCGCTGTACCTGTGGGAGCTGGCTTGCCGGCGATGGGCCGCAAAGCGGCCCCGACAATCTCAAGCGTTGCGCCGCTCTTCGGCTTGGCACGCTGCCGCAGTGAACAGCACATCGGTCGAAGAATTCAGCGCCGTTTCGGCCGAATCCTGCAGCACACCGATAATGAAGCCCACCGCCACCACCTGCATGGCAATTTCACTGGGGATGCCAAACAGGCTGCACGCCAGTGGAATCAACAGCAGCGAGCCCCCGGCCACGCCCGAGGCACCGCAGGCGCAAACGGCTGCCACCACGCTGAGCAGTACGGCAGTTGGCAAGTCCACGGGAATGCCCAAGGTATGCACCGCCGCCAGGGTCAGCACGGTAATGGTGATGGCCGCACCCGCCATGTTGATGGTGGCACCCAGCGGGATCGACACCGAGTAGGTGTCTTCATGCAGGCCAAGGCGCTCCGACAGGGCCAGGTTGACCGGGATGTTGGCCGCCGAGCTGCGGGTGAAGAACGCGGTAATACCGCTTTCGCGCAGGCACAGCAGGGTGAGTGGGTAGGGGTTGCGGCGGATTTTCCAGAACACGATCAGCGGGTTCATGATCAATGCCACGAACAGCATGCAGCCAATCAGCACCGCGAGCAGGTGCAGGTAGCCGAACAGGGCGTCCAGGCCCGATTGCGCCAGGGTGGAACTGACCAGGCCGAAAACGCCCAGCGGGGCGAAACGGATGACAACCCGCACGATCAGCGTGACGCCGTTGGACAGGTCTTCGACCACGGTGCGGGTGGTTTCACCGGCATGACGCAGGGCCACGCCAAGGCCGATGGCCCAGGTGAGGATGCCGATGAAGTTGGCGTTGAGCAGGGCGTTGACCGGGTTGTCGACCGCGCTCAACAGCAAGTTTTGCATCACTTCAGCGATACCGCCTGGTGCGCTCAACGTGGCCTCGCCAGTACTGAGCGCCAGGTTGGAGGGGAACAGCATGCTGGCGACCACGGCTACCACTGCCGCGGCGAAGGTGCCCAGCAGGTACAGCCAGAGGATCGGGCGGATATGGGTTTCCTGGCCGTGGCGGTGGTTGGCGATCGAGGCCATGACGAGGATGAACACCAGTACGGGCGCCACCGCCTTCAGTGCGCTGACGAACACCTTGCCGAGGAAGGCCAGGTCGCGGGCGATGGCGGGCGCCAGAAGGGCCAAGGCAATACCGGCAAGCAGGCCAATGACGATCTGCGTCACCAGGCTGGTTCGGTTGAGTAGGCGAAGTACAGGGGACATGTGCAGCACAATCTCATTATTGTGAAAGGGCGCGACTTTAGCACAGAGCGCGGCGGCGCAGCCTCGGCTGTGTCGTCGCAGGGGCCAACGTCACCAGTGAAACAACTCCCGCCGTGCGCCTTCGGTAATCGCCACGATCCCCGGGTGCTTGACCTTGCGTTCCACCGAAATGGCATAGAACGACTCATGCACGGCCTCGGTCTGCCCGATCAGTTCCACGCCATACTGGCGGCACACTTCGTCGGTAATCACGCTGGGGGCGACGAAAATGCCGCTGCCTGACTGCCCGAACGCCTGCATCAAGGCACTGTCATCGAACTCGCCCACGATCCGTGGCTGCACCTGTTGCTCGCCTAGCCAGCGCAGCAGGCGGCTGCGCACCACGGTCTCCTGGCCGGGAACAAGCAGCGGTGCATCCTGCAGGCAAGCCGGGAAGGGGCCGTCCAGCCGTTGTGCCAGCGTCGGGGTGGCGAAGAAGCTCAGCCCGCATTCGCCCAGTTTCTGGCTGTAGCCTTTGATGTCCAGGTGGCTGGGCATGGGGCTGTCGGAAATCACCAGGTCCAGGCGCTGGATGGCCAGGTCTGCCAGCAACCGCTCGAGTTTGTCTTCGCGGCAGTTGATGCGTAGCACCTCATCCAGCTCCATGGTCGGCGCCAGCAGGCGGTAGACGATGGATTTGGGCACCACGTCGGCCACCCCCACGCGGAACAGGATCTGCTCTTGCGGGCCGGCGCGCAGCATGGCTTCCAGCTCACCGCCGAGCTGGAACATCTGCTCGGCATAGACCAGCGCCTGGCGGCCTGTCTCGGTCAGCTCCAGCTGCCGGCCTGCGCGCTGGAACAGCTCCAGGCCATAGGTTTGCTCGAACAGGCTGATCTGCCCGCTGATGGTTTGTGGTGTGAGGTTGAGCTGTTCGCTGGCGCGGGTGATGCTGCCCGTCTTGGCCACGGCCCAGAAGTAATGCAGTTGGCGATAGTTGAGCACCGTCGGTCGCCCCGATTCGTAAAAACCGAAGTATACGCCATGAAAATACGAATTTTCCTGAACTATTGGCGTCTCTAGAATGCACGGCATCAGGCGCCATGCGCCGCCGGGATATTTCATGCGAGGACACCATGCTACAACTCAAATCCATTGGCACCCCGTTGGTGCTGGCGTTGGCCCTGTTCACGCTCGCGGGTTGCGACCAGGCCGAGAAATCTGCCCAGCAGATGCTCGATCAGGCGGCGCAGTCGGCCAAGCAGGCGATCGACGACACCAACAAGGCCGCCCAGCAGGCCTTGAGTGAGGCCATCGGCAAAGAAGGGCACAAGCCTGAAGATGCCGACAAGAAAAAAGACACTCAGGAAATCTGACCCCAACCCGCCGCTGCAGGATTTGAACAATGGAATACTTGCTGGAACTCGCCGCTAGCCCCACCGCCTGGGTTGCCCTGGCTACGCTGGTGGCCATGGAAGTTGTACTGGGCATCGACAACCTGATCTTCATTTCCATCCTGACCAACAAGCTGCCGGTGGAATACCGGTCCAAGGCGCGACGCATTGGTATCAGCATGGCATTGGTCATGCGCCTGGCCTTGCTCAGCACGGTGGCCTGGATCGTTCAGCTGACCGACCCGGTGTTCGAAGTGTTCGGCAACGCCTTCTCGTGGAAGGACGTGATCCTGATTGCCGGTGGCCTGTTCCTGCTGTGGAAGGCGACCAAGGAGATTCACGAAAACGTCGACCCGCACGGCGCCAAGGAAGAAGCCAAGGTGTCGTCGACGGTTACCTTGGGCTTTGCGGCGGCGATCTTCCAGATTTTGCTGCTGGACATCGTCTTCTCGGTGGACAGCATCATCACCGCCGTGGGCATGACCGAGCACTTGCCGATCATGATCATTGCCGTGATCACGGCTGTAATCGTGATGATGGTGGCCGCCGACCCGCTGGCCAACTTCATCAATGACAACCCGACGGTGGTCATGCTGGCTCTGGGCTTCCTGATCATGATCGGCATGACACTGATCGCCGAAGGCTTTGGTGCCCATGTGCCGAAGGGGTATGTGTATGCGGCCATGGCATTCTCGACCGCGATCGAGATCCTCAACATCCTGGCTCGCAGGGCGCGATTGAAGCGTGAGGCGGCTGAAGGTTGATAAAAAGACGGGGCGCTTTGCGCCCCGTTCGCGGTTTCTGAAAGCTTAGTGCACCCCGGCATGCCGCCGTGCCCGGCGCACAGGCTGCGGCCTGGCGGGTGCCTGCGGTGGCAGGTGGTGGTGGGAATGACGCCGCACGATACGCAGTACACCCCACAGCATGGCGGCTGCGACGCTCAGCCACATGCCCACCAGCATGAGGATTGCCATGGTCAGGCTCATCTGTGCCTCCATCTCCAAGGGCAGCGCACGGTCAGCCAGCGCTTGCCTTCCAGACACTGCTTTAGTCTAGCCCTTCGCCTGTGACGTTCCATCGAACAAAGGTCTATCTCTGGGTCCGATTTGCTCTAAGCCGCTGTCGGACTATACCCGCGCCGCTGTGGGACCTATGATCGTTGGCCAGAGCCAGGCGCTGCCTGCCTGGCGTTGAAACAAGCGAGCGTCCATGCAGCAACATTCCTTCAAAACCGTCCCCCGTCGGCTGCTGGCTGCCTGCCTGATTGCGGCCAGCCTGGCCGGCTGTGCCAGTGCACCGCCCGCCAACCTCAAGGGCCTGCCGCAGCGTGTCGAGATCAGCAGCGTGCCGTTCTACCGTGGCAACGCCAACCACAGTGGCGCCATGGCCCTGGCGGCCGTGCTGTCGCAGCAGGGCGCGCCCATCACCCCGGGGCTGCTGGACAAACCGTTGAACCTGCCTCAGGGCGCCGAAGCGCTGGACACCGGCATTCCTCGTGTGGCGCGGGACTACGGCATGGTGGTGTACCCGCTGGACAAGCAGCTGGACGCGCTGCTGGCCCAGGTGGCGGCTGGCAACCCGGTGCTGCTGCGTTATGAGGACGGTTCGGCGTGGTGGGGCGAGCCGCGTTATGCGGTGCTGATCGGTTATGACCGCTACAAGCAACGGGTGCTGTTGCGCTCGGGCATGCACCGGCGGCAGGTGATGGCGTTCGATGACTTTGCCTCGGCGTGGGCGAAGCAGGGAAGTTGGGCAGTGCTGGTACAGCCGCCGAGGCAGTTGCCGGCACAGGTGGATCGTCAGCGCTGGCTGCAGGCGGCGGATGAGCTGGCGCGGGCGGGGCAGGAAGTTGCGGCGAAGCAGGCTGTGAGTAGCCTGAACAAGTAACTTTTCCTGTGTTGGCCCTATCGCCGGCAAGCCAGCTCCCACAGGTACAGCACAGGATTCGAAACCTGTGTTGTACCTGTGGGAGCTGGCTTGCCGGCGATAGGGCCTGGCCTGCTTAGATCAGAAGCCCAGACGATCGCGCAGGCTGTAGTACCAGGCACCGATGGCGCTGAACGGCACGCGCAGCATCTGGCCACCTGGGAACGGGTAGTGCGGCAGGCCGGCGAAGGCGTCGAAACGCTCAGCCTGGCCACGCAGGGCCTCGGCCAGCACCTTGCCTGCCAGGTGGGTGTAGGTTACGCCGTGGCCCGAGCAGCCCTGGGAGTAGTAGATGTTGTCGCCGATACGGCCAACCTGCGGCAGGCGCGACAGGGTCAGCAGGAAGTTGCCGGTCCAGGCGTAGTCGATCTTCACGTTCTTCAGCTGCGGGAAGGCCTTGAGCATCTTCGGACGGATGATCGCCTCGATGTTGGCCGGGTCACGCGCGCCGTACACCACGCCGCCGCCGAAGATCAGGCGCTTGTCGCTGGTGAGGCGGTAGTAGTCGAGCAGGTAGTTGCAGTCTTCGACGCAGTAGTCCTGCGGCAGCAGGGTGCGTGCCAGTTCGTCACCCAGCGGCTCGGTGGTGATCACCTGGGTACCACACGGCATGGACTTGGCGGCCAGTTCCGGTACCAGGTTGCCCAGGTAGGCGTTGCCGGCGACGATGATGAACTTGGCGCGCACTTTACCTTGTGGCGTGTGTACGACCGGGTTGGCACCGCGCTCGATGCGCACCGCCGGGGTTTGCTCATAGATGATGCCGCCCAGCGATTCGACCGCAGCGGCTTCGCCCAAGGCCAGGTTGAGCGGGTGGATGTGGCCGCCGCTCATGTCCAGCATGCCGCCGATATAGCTGTCGCAGGCGACCACTTCGCGGATGCGCTTCTGGTCCATCAGCTCCAGCTGGTTGTGGCCGAAACGTTCCCACAGGCGCTTTTGCGACTCCAGGTGGCCCATCTGCTTGCTGGTGAGGGCGGCGAACACACCACCGTCTTTCAGGTCGCACTGAATGTTGTACTTGGCCACGCGCTCACGAATGATGCGGCCGCCTTCGAAGGCCATGTGGCCCAGCAGTTGCGCCTGCTTGGGGCCAACGGTGCGTTCGATGACGTCGATATCGCGGCTGTAGCTGTTGACGATCTGGCCGCCGTTGCGGCCCGACGCGCCGAAGCCGACCTTGGCCGCTTCGACGATGCTTACCTTGAAGCCGTTTTCCAGCAGGAACAGGGCGCTGGACAGGCCGGTGTAGCCGGCGCCGATGATGCACACATCGGTTTCCACCTCACCCTGCAGCGCCGGACGTGGCGGCACCGGGTTGGCCGAGGCGGCGTAGTAGGACTGGGGGTAGGGGGTGTTAGCCATGCTGCAGGAACCTCGTGTTTTATATTTTTAACGAATGTACCGATGCTATCAATAATAATAAACACCCGCTAGTCGTCTGATGAAAATCCTTTACGGGGTACCTGACAGCCCTTCTATCTATAAAGAGTTTAAGATTCAGTAGCTTAGCGCGAAAAAAAGTGTTGACAGGGTTTTAGGAATGCGTAGAATGCGCACCACACGACAGGCACATAGCTCAGTTGGTTAGAGCACCACCTTGACATGGTGGGGGTCGTTGGTTCGAGTCCAATTGTGCCTACCAAATCGAAGAAGGGGTGATCCGCAAGGGTCACCCCTTTTTTCATTGCCCGGTTTCGGGTGCTGCAAACCGTTGCGTGGGCGCGAAGCGCTTACATTCGAAAGTTTTTGATTTTTCTCAAAAAAAAGCTTTACAGGTGTGCATTCGATCACTAATATGCGCACCACACGACAGGCACATAGCTCAGTTGGTTAGAGCACCACCTTGACATGGTGGGGGTCGTTGGTTCGAGTCCAATTGTGCCTACCAAATCCGAAAAGGGCGATCAGAAATGATCGCCCTTTTTGCATGTGCGCGTGAAGCAGCGTGTAACGTTTGGTCGCGGTTCGGGACCGAGGTCGGCGTGCTAGAATCCGCCCCTTCGAATCTGGAGGTACACGCGTGCGCAAACTGGCTGTGGTAATGGCAGTGCTCGCCCTGGCGGGCTGTGAGAACGAGGTCGAAGGCGTGCACAAGCAGGTGGCCGAACACCTGCACAACCCCAAAACCGCCAAGTTCGGCAACGTACGGATCGACACCCAGGGCACCATCTGCGGCCAGGTCCGTGGCAAGGATGATGCCGGGCAGTACGAAGCCTACCGCAGCTACGTGGCGATCAAGCGCGATGGCCAGTACGACATCATCGTCGACGACACCGGCAACAACCTGCGCATCCGCGAGATGTGCGGCGGTGCCGACCTGCAGCGCCGTGCCGAGGCGCTGGCAGACCAACCGGCACCCGAGGGCTGGGATGTGGAGGTGGTTCAGGGTGCCAACATGGGCGCGCTGAGCGACATGACCGCACGGCTTATCGAAAAGGGCATCCCGTCTTCGGTGGAATACCGCGACGGCAAGCCAGTGGTGCTGATGGGGCCATTCCCTACCCGCGAAGAAGCACAAGCGCGCAGAGATGAAGTGATGGCCAAGCTGGGCACCGATTCGGTGGTTATCCAGCACGGGGCCACACGCTAACCGCTCCTGTCAGCCCCGCAAGGCACAGTTAACCCTGCGCTAGACAATGTTCACACAAGTTTGGCTATGCTTGGAGGGACGATGCCGAACGGGGAGGGGCCTCATGTCTACACTGGAGCGGGCCATTGCCGTGGCCGCCAGGGCGCATGAAGGGCAATACGACAAGGGTGGGGCAGCTTATATCCTCCACCCGCTACGCGTGATGATGCGGGTGTCCACACCCGAACAACGGATTGTCGCAGTACTTCACGATGTGATCGAGGACACCCCGCTGACCCTGTCCGACCTGGCGCGCGAGGGTTTCGCGCTTAAAATCCTTGCAGCCTTGCTGGCGCTCAGTCGCCGCGAGGGTGAGGCTTACCAGGACTTCGTGGTGCGTCTGGGCGATGACCCGCTGGCGCGAACCGTCAAACTGGCCGATCTGGCCGATAACAGCGACATTTCGCGCATTCCTTGCCCTGGCCCCGCCGACCTGGCGCGGTTGGCCCGCTACCGGGAAGCCAGCGCCTATTTGCAGGCGTTGGCCTGAGGCTCAGCCGCAGGCCTTGAGGTTCACCGGCCCGACAAACTCATTCCCCCGGCCCATCACGCAAGCCACCTGCTGGTTGCGTTGCCGCTCCCATGCCTGCGGCGGATAGGTCTTGTTCCAGGCCTCGAACAACTGGCGGTCCTGCCGGGACAAGCGCAGGTTGTACTGCTTGCTCATGTAGAAGTAGGTGCGGGCGATCATGCCGCGTATCGAGGGGCGTGGCATGACCTTCCTGGCTTTGAAGTCGACCTGGGTCAGGCAACTGCCATACTGGCCGCGTTGCTCCGGCAGCCAGCCAAAACTGAAGTTGCTGCGGTCGCCATTGACCTCGCCGATGCTCGGTACAAGGTTGTGCAGGTCAGCCTCGGCACGTTTGTACACCTCATCATGCTGCGAGCACTGCTTGCGCCCGCCGTCCTGCCAGCACTGGCGCTGATGGCCGATCTGCCAGGCGGGCACGATGTGCTCCCACTCGATACGTGACGCGCGCTGGGCGTTCTTGCGCGGGGCATAGCCGCAGGACGCCAGGTCGACCTTGTTGCCTTTGTATTTGCAGCCGCAATAAAACTCGGTCGATTGCGGCGCATACAGCTTCCAGGCGACCTTCTTGGCCTCCTGAAAGGTGCGTGGGGCATCGGCTTGGGCAAGTGGAGCGGTCAGTAACAGGCAGGCTGCGGCAAAAAACGAAACTCTCATGCGGGGTCAGTCTTCCTTCGGTACGGTCCAGAAAACCTGTACGCCACCGTCGTCGCGGTGAGCGAGGGTGACGTTGTCGTTTTCTGCGATCTCCTCAAGCAAGGTTTCCCAGTCTTCCGGGCTTTCCTGTTCCAGGCGGAAGATCAGCGCCGCTCGGCTGCGCTGGGCGGTAGGGCTGTTGATGATCTTCTGGATGCGTACACCCAGCTGTTCATAGCTGCTCGGGGTGGCGGAGGCGGTGCTGGACACAGGCATTTCCTTGTTTTGCTGTATGCACATACAGTATTTCACTGTAAGTAAATTCGCAACAGCTTGTCGGGGGAAATCCTTTCTTGGCCAGTCATGGCGTTTGCGAAATCGCCGTTGCCATCGTTACGTGTGGCCGCTGTTGCAAACGGCCCCACTCGTGCAGCGGGGCTGTTTGCGTTCTCTCTACCGATATGCGCTGCTTCTGTGGGCGCGCAGTTACCTGGTGCTGGCCAAGGCGCTGGCCACGGCGCTGGCCACGGCGTCGAGGTTGCCCTGGTTAAGGCCGGCAATGCAGATGCGCCCACTGCGTATCAGGTACACCGCATGTTGTTCGCGAATGCGGTCAACGGCCTGCGCACTGAGGCCGGTGTAGCTGAACATCCCTTTCTGTTGCAGCAGGTAGCTTACTTCCTGCTCGGGGTTCAGCGCCTTGATCCGGTCATGCAGTGCTTGGCGCATGGCGATCATGCGAGTGCGCATGGTCTCCAGCTCTGCACGCCAGGCGCGCTGAAGGCCGTCGTCACTGAGAATTGTCACCACCAGTTCGGCGCCGTGCCGTGGCGGGTTGGAGTAGTTGGTGCGTACGGTGCCTTTCAGTTGCCCGGCAACACGCGTGGCGATGGCCGCGTGCTCACAGATCACCGATAACGACCCCACGCGTTCGCCGTACAGCGAGAACACCTTGGAGAACGAGTTGGCGACCAGCCCGGTAATGCCCGCCTTGGCCAGAGCACGGATGGCATAGGCATCCGCTTCGACACCGTCGCCCATGCCCAGGTAAGCGGCATCCAGGAAGGGGATCAGACGACGCTGGCGGCACAGCTCGAATACCGTATCCCACTGCTCGGGCGACAGGTCGATCCCCGTCGGATTGTGGCAACAGGCATGCAGCAGCACGATCGCGTGCGCGGGCAATTGCTCGAAGCAGGCCAGCAGGCGCTCGAACGCCACGTTGCTGCCGGTTTCATCCAGATAGGGGTAACGTTTTACGGTAAACCCGGCACCGCTGAAGATGGCCAGATGGTTGTCCCAAGTCGGGTCACTGACCCACACCTGTGATTGTGGGTAGTAACGCTTGAGGAAGTCGGCCCCCACCCGCAGGGCCCCGGAGCCGCCTACCGACTGCAGGGTAACGATGCGCTCGCTGGTTTGCCGGTCGAGTTCACCGAACAAGTAGGCCTGCACCGCGCTGCGAAATGCCGGATGGCCATCCATGGGCAGGTACAGGTTGGCCGACGGGGGCTGGGCATCGAGTTTCGCCTTGGCGGCCTGCACGGTATCGAGCACGGGCACTTGCCCGGCTTCGTCGTAATAAAAGCCAATGCTGAGGTTGACCTTCTCGGCACGTACATCGGCGTGGAAATCATCCATCAACGACAGAATGGGGTCGCCCGGGTAGGCTTCGACCTGTTCGAACATCGGGGTTACCTCGGTAATCAGTTGGAGAAAGTGGGGTGCAGGAACTGCCAGGGGCTGCTGTCGCTGCCGCGTGGCACACTGACCTCGATCAGCACGGGCTTGTCGGCGGCGAAGGCGCGTTCCAGCACCGGCCGCAGGCGGGCGGGGCTGTCAACTCGGTGCGCCTCGACGCCGAACGACTCGGCAAACTTGATGAAGTCCGGGTTGACCAGCTCGGAGCCCAACAAGCGCCCGCCGAAACTTTCCTGCTGGTCGCGGTACACGTTGCCAAAGGCGTTGTTGTTGAACACGATGGTGACCAGGTTGAGCTGGTACTGCACGGCTGTGGCCAGTTCCTGGGCGGCGAACATGAAACCGCCGTCTCCGCAGATCGACACCACCGCCTTGTCCGGGTGGGCTGCCTTCACGCCCAATGCCGTCGGGAAACCGAAGCCCAGGGTGCCCTGATGGCCCGAGGTAACGAGGGTGCGTGGCTTGTATACCGGGAAACCGAAGATCGAGGTGAAACCGACTTGGGAAATTTCCTCGACGAAGAAGCCATCGCGTGGCAGTACATCGCGAATCACCCGCAGGTAGTCCAGTTGCGGTTGCACACACTGGATAGCCTGCTCCGCAGCCGCCTTGGCTTCGGCCAGTTCGGCGTCACGAAGCTTGGGCGCGCCCTGCTTGAGCACGGCTTCGGCCAGCGCGGCAGAGGCTTCGGCGGCATCGGCCACCAGGTTGACATCCGCCGGTATGCGCCGCACTTCTGCCGGGTCGATGTCGATCCGGATCAGCTTCAGCCCGGCCGGGCGATGGCGCCAGCGAATATCCAGCAGCTCGAAGCGTGAGCCGATGACGACGGCGACATCGGTCTTTGGCCACAGCCGCGCGCCAGCCGCCACGGTGAAACCCAGCGGATGGTCATCGGCCACTACGCCGCGCCCGCCACGGAAGCTGACCACTGGCGCGCCCAGCACCTCGGCTAACTGGTTGACCTCGGCGCTCGCGTCCAGCGCACCGGAGCCTACGAAGATCATCGGGTTGGCGGCCTGGCTCAGCAGCTTTGCCGCCACGCTCACTGCATCGCTGTCCACCGGCGGGGTTGGCTGCAGGGCCAGCGGCGGCTGAATCTGCACCGCAGCAGGACGGGTGAAGAAGTCCCACGACGCTTGCAGTGAGACCACACCAGGCCGCCCCGATTGCATGTGCTGGAATGCTTCGGCAACGCGCCAGGACGCCTCGGCAGGTTGTTCGATATGTGCAGCCCATTTGCCGATGCCTTGCAGCACTTCCAGTTGCCGTGGCAGTTCATGCAACTGACCGCGGCCACGGTCCTTGAACGGGCTCATCACGTCGCCGGTCAGTGCCAGCACCGGGGCATTGCAGCCGTGCGCAGTGAGCATCGCCGCGCTGGCGTTGAGGATGCCAGGGCCGGGTACCACAGCGAACACACCGGGGCGCCCGGAGGAGCGGGCATAACCGAAGGCCATATAGGCGCTGGTTTGCTCATGACGTGCACCGAAGATACGCAAGCTGTCGCTGTTGCGGGCCAAGGCGTCGGTCAGGCCATAGATTTGCGCACCGGGCAGGGCGAACACGGTGTCGACGTTGTGGGCTTTCAGGCTGGCGACGAGGGCATCGCCACCGGTCAGCGTCTGCACGGGTGTTGGGTGGTTTTTCATTGGGGTACCTTTCAGGCGTTGCTGGAAACGGGGTGAATGGCAGCGGGGCTGTTTTTGACTTTTTGATACGTGATGGCCATGACCAACAGCCAGCAGGGGATGAGCAGGACGGAAATGCGCATGCCCGGAATGAAGGCGATGATCAGCAACAGGCCGGCAATGAAGGCGATGCACAGGTAGTTGGTCAGCGGGTACAGCGGCGAGTGATAGGCGGTCGGTTGCCCGGCCTCGCGTTTGGCCTTGCGGAATTTCAGGTGGATGACGCTGGTCAGCGCCCAGTTCATCATGGTGGTCGCCACTACCAGCGACATCAGGGTTTCCAGGGCGCCATCGGGGGACAGGTAGTTGAGCACCACCGCAGCCGCTGTCACCAGGCCGGTGAGCAGCAGGGCATTGATGGGGATGCGCCGATCACTCAGCTTGACCAGGGCACGTGGTGCATGGCCTTGTCGTGCCATGGCGTGCAACTGGCGGGAGTTGCAGTACACCACTGCGTTGTAGACCGAAAGGGCAGCGGTAACCACGACGAAGTTCAGCGCATGGGCGGCGTAATCCACCTTGAGCAAGCTCAGTATCTTGACGAACGGGCTGGCGCTATAGGGGTCTCCCGCCGCGCTCAGCGATGCGACCAGGTTGTCCCACGGGGTGAGCGCCAGCAGCACTGCCAAGGCCAGGACGTAGAACAGGCCGATGCGATAGAGCACGGCATTGATCGCACGCGGGATGGTTTTGCCCGGCTCGCGCGCCTCCCCAGCGGTAAAGCCGATGAACTCCAGGCCGCCAAAGGCGAACATGATTAGTGGCAGCGCCATGATCAAGCCCTGCCAGCCATTGGGCATGAAGCCGCCGTGGCTCCACAGGTTGGCGATGGTTGCCTGGGGTGGCGTATGTGGGCCGAAGAGGAACCAGGCGCCCATCACGATCATCAGCAGTACAGCGCCGACCTTGATGATGGCGAACCAGAACTCCGACTCGCCGTAGATTTTCACGTTGAGGGTATTGATGCCACTGATCAGCAGCAGGAAAAAACCGGCGGTTGCCCACGTGGGAAGTTCGGGCCACCAAAACTGCATGTATTTGCCCAGTGCGGTAAGTTCGGCCATGCCGACCAGGAAGTAAGTGACGGTATAGTTCCAGCCGGTGAGGTAGCCCATGAAACCACCGCCGTATTTATTGCCGAAATGACTGAGGGAGCCGGAAACCGGTTCATCAACCAGCATTTCGCCAAGTTGGCGCATGATAAGGAATGCAATAAGGCCGGCGATCATGTAACCCACCAGCAGGCTTGGGCCAGCAGACTTGATAACCCCCGCACTGCCAAGGAAGAGGCCAGTGCCGATGGCCCCGCCCAGGCCGATCATTTGTATATGTCGGTTTGAAAGATTTCGCTCGAATGTAGGTTCGGTACTTTCTGTTCTGCTCATCGTTTTATTCTCGATTGTTTCAGGTGCGCGAATGCCTTCTCGCGCACTAGAATGATTTGGCAGAATAATAGGGGCTTGCGCGCGATATTATTGTTAGGCGAGGTGTCGTGTGTTTAACGTGCCACCGCGTTGATTAACAAGTTAACAGTTATCGGCTTAATGTGAATTCCGGTTTCTGAAAGTGAATTATGCAGAGACTGGATAGTGGCTGTTGTCAGGGCGCAACGACTGCGACTGCTGGCAATGTGTGTGCACCAGGCGACGGAACCACGCTTGTTCCGGCGAGCTGTGCGTGCGGCTGTGCCATACCACCCAATAACGGAACTGGTGTTCGATGAAGTCGAGTGGGCGGTAGCAGACAGCGTCTTGTGCTGACCATTTTCGGGCAATGTGTTCGGGCAGCATCAGCAGCATGTCACTGGTCCCAAGCACGGCCAGGGCTGCGGAGTAGAACGGTACGCAAAGTTTCAGGTTGCGCTGCAGGCTGTGCCTGCGCAGGTAGGCGTCGAGGAAGCCATCTTTGTCTCCGCCAGTGGTGATCTTCACATGGCTCCATGCCAGGTAATCGTCGATACCCAGTGCCGTTCGCGTGGCCAGTGGGTGGTTGGCGCGCATGCAGCAAACGGCCCGGTCTTCACCAATGATTCTGCCGTGATAGGCCGCCGGCGTGTCCTGCAGCATGCTGACGGCGATGTCCAGTTCACCTGTGGCCAGCCAGTCGAAACGGTCGGGTTGCCACAGGCGAAAATCCACGTCGGCCTGTGGCGCGACTGTTGCCAGGTGCTCAAGCAACCCTGGCAGGATGTGTTGGGCAACGTAGTCGGAACCGGCCAGGCGAAAGCGTCGGTTGCAGGCCTGCGGGGTGAAGGTGGTGGGCCGGCTCATTTCCTGAAGCCTTTCCAGCAGGGTGCGCACTGGCTCCACCAAGGCTTCACCGCGTTCGGTCAGCACATATTCGCGTTGCTGGCGGATCATCAGCGGGTCGGCGAAGGCGTCGCGCAACTGGGCCAGGTGGCGGCTGACGCCCGACTGGCTGGTGCCCAGACGGAGGGCGGCCTGGCTGAGGTTGCGCAGTTCCAGGATGGTCAACAGTGCCGTCAGTTGCGAAATGCTCAGGTTGCTGAAGGCACTGTTCATTGGCGGGCTCAGCCAAGACTGACTGTGAAGGTGGGCTGTTTGACATCGAGGATCGCTTGCCCGACGCATTGGCCGCCGCAGTAGGTGGTCACCAGCTCGACGATATCGGCCATTGCGGCGTTGACGGTTTCCCGCGATACCGGAGGCAGGCCATCGATGTCGAAAAACACGCAATCGGTATCGGCGAGGGTGCGGGTATCACCGGCCTGTCGCCAGGTCCAGCGGCGGGTCAGTACGCGGCTGTCTGCAGCCAGCACGATTTCGCCCGGCTGGATGGCTTCTGGTTCCTCACCGGGTGTGGCGAGGAAGCGGTCATCGGCTTGAGTCTTGCGCAACGCCAGGCGCTTCGACTGAGGGCCTACCGGGTGGACGCCGGCTGGCAGCACGTGACGCAGGGACACCAGGTTACCGATATCGACCAAGGGGTTGATGTCGGGCAGGTTGTCGGGTTTGAGCACGCGCCGGCCCAGGGCCTCGATCGAGCTACGGTGCTCTGAAGGCTTGGCGCCGAACTGGCGGTAGGCGTCACGCCAGGCGGCAATATTGGGGTATTCGGCCGGGTTGCCGGTAATGCGCTGGCGCAGCTGGTTTTCGGCCTGCCGGAGCTGGGCAGTCAGTGCTTCGTGGGTTTGGCTGTTGTCCAGGTGCTTGAAGACGAGCACTCCGCGCAGGTAGTGCGGATGATCGGCAAAAACGTCCGGGCTGATGGTGTAGGTGAAAGAATTCACGCTTGCTCCTGTTCGGGACATGGACCACTTGTCTGAGGCCCCGAATATAGCACCGGCGCCATGGGCAATCGGCCCCAAGGACTGGGATGCAACTATGCGTAAACTGGATAGTCGGGAACGGCTGCTGCAGATGAGCCCGTTCCCGCAGGTGTCAGGCGAAGCGTTCGAAGCGGTAAGGGGCGGGGTCGATCAGCGGAGTGGCCTGGGATACCAGGTCCGCTGCCAGCTGGCCGGCCGCAGGCGAGGTGCCGAAGCCATGCCCGGAAAAACCGGTGGCCAGGGTCAGGCCCGGAAGACTGGCCACCGGGCCGATCACCGGGTTGGAGTCGGGGGTGACGTCGATGGTCCCAGCCCAGGCGCTGGCGATACGGGCCTGTTCGAACACGGGCCAGGCCGCCTTGAGGTTGCGCATGGCTTCGTCGTTGAGTGCCGGGTTGGCGTGCGGGTCTTGTACCCGTATGCGCTCGAAGGGGGTGACATCGGTGGCTTTCCAGCGCCGGGCCAGGGCCAGATCCTTGAAGAAGTACTTGCCAAAGCTGATGCGCAGGAAGTCCCGCTGGGCACGCAACTGGGGCAGGTAACGCTTGCCCAGCAGCAAGTGGTCCAGGGTCAGGAAGGCATCCAGCGCGCCGCGCTGGGTGATGATGTAGCCGCCGTCCTTGTGCTTGCGGAAGGAAAAGTCCGGTGCACCGACGGCGATGTCGGTGGGCCCGTCCATGGGCTCGGTGCGCAGCACGGAGCAGGTCAGCGGCAAGGTTGGCAGGTTGATGCCCAGGTTGCCGAGGAACTTGCGTGACCACAGGCCCCCGGCCAGCAACACCTGGTCGCAGCGGATTTCGCCCTGCTCGGTGACCACGCCGCTGACTCGGCCAGCAGCGGTGACCAGGGTGCGCACTGCGCAGTGCTCTACCACCACCGCGCCCTTGGCCATTGCCGCACGGGCAATGGCGCTGGCGGCCAGGGTGGGTTCGGCGCGTGCGTCCGACGGGGTAAAGATGCCGCCCGCCCAGTCTGCCCGGCCACCCGGCACCATCTGGGCAATTTCACGCGCGCTCAGCAAGCGCGAGTCCAGGCCCAGTGCTTTGACGCTTTTCAGCCAGCCTTCATGCATGCCCATCTGCGTGTCGTTGCGGCCGATGAACATGATGCCGGCCTGGCGATAGCCGACGTCGCTGCCCACCCGTGCCGGCATTTCGGCCCACAGCCGGTCGGCCGCCAGCGCCAGGGGGATGTCGTGGGCGTGGCGGTTGGTCTTGCGCACCCAGCCCAGGTTGCGGGACGACTGTTCGCCAGCGATGCGCCCCTTTTCCAGCACCACCACCGGGATGTTGCGTTCGGCGAGGGTCAATGCGGCGGTGAGGCCGATGATGCCGCCACCGATGATGACCACGGTGGTGGCGTCGGGGTGTCGGGCGCTGGTTTGCACAGGGGCGATCGTGGGAGACATGGCTTTACTCGATACAGGTCAGACAGGGGAGTGCTCAGGGGCAGTCAGAGCCTTTACTGGCCAAGGCGGATCATGGTCACGTGTGCTTGCCCCGCGCCGCGATAGGCCGTGACTTCCAGCTCGACCTTGTACACGGTCGAGCCAAGAGGCGGGCAGGTGACCGTGGTGGCCGGGTCGATACCTCGGAACTTCTCACCGATCACGTCCATTACCCGTGGCACATCGGCCGGGTCCTGGATGAACACGCGTGAGTTGATGACGTCGGCCAGGCTGGCATCGACCGCGGCCAGGGCGGTTTCGATGTTGGCGAACACCTGGTGGGTCTGCTCGATCACATCCTCCGGGATGACCTGGGTCTGCGGGTTGCGCCCGGCGGTGTTGGAGACGTGAATCCAGTTGTCCACCGCCACCAGGCGGGAGTAGCTGGCCATGTCTTCGAATTTGGAGCCGGTTTTCAGTTTGGTGATCTGTGTCATGGGCTTTGCCTTGTTATCCGGTAGTGGAGGGATCAGCTGAGAACGGGGGTTTCCCAGAGGTTGAGCTTTACGCCGATGCCTTGTTCGAGCGCCTTGCGGTACACCACGGTGCCCCAGGCCACGTCCTCGACGGGCATGCCGCCGACCGACATCAGGATGATTTCGTCGTCGTGCAGGCGCCCTGGTGCATCGCCGCTGATGATCTTGCCGATGTCCTCCACCTGCTCGGCGGCCAGCTTGCCTTCGGCAATCATGTCCATGAAGCGCACGCCAACCAGCGGTACGTGGTTGTGTGCGGGCTTGGGCAACTCGGCGAACCAGGCTTCGTACAGGCCGGTGTTGTCCACCACCTTGCGCACGTCGTCCTGCTCCATGCCGGCGTCGATGCTGCACGGCGCCGGCATGGCCAGGAACGCGCCGGGCTTGACCCACTCACGGCGTACCAGCGGGTACTGGCTGGGGTCACCGACTTCGCCCGAACTGCAGTAGCTGACCAGGTCGGAGCCGCGTACCACGTCTTCCAGGGTTTCAACCACCTGGATCGTCGTGATTTGCGGGAAAGTGGCTTTGACCCAGGCAACGAAGGCATCCAGGTTCTTCTGGCCGCGGCCCTTGAGCTTGAGAGTGTCGATCAGCGGGCAGACGGCCATGAACGCGGCGACCGTGGTCTTGCCCATCACGCCCGGGCCGGCCAGGCCGATGACCTTGGCGTCCTTGCGTGCCAGGTGGCGTGCGCCCACACCCGGGATGGCGCCGGTGCGGTAGGCCGACAGCAGGTTGGCCGACATGTGCGCCAGCGGAGCGCCGGTGTCGGCATCGTTGAGGGTGAACATCAGGATCGAGCGCGGCAGGCCCTTTTCGCGGTTGGCGATGTTCGAGCCGTACCACTTGGCACCTGCGGTCTGGAAGTTGCCGCCCAGGTACGCCGGCATCGCCATCATGCGCCGGTCGGCGGTGGGCTTGGGCATGGTGGGGAACGGCGAGTGCTCGGGGAAAGTGATCATCGCGCCGTGCGAGTCGCTGTTCGGGCCGGCCATGCGGTAGTCGCCCTGGTACAGCAGGCCGAACATTTCTTCCATGGTGTCGACGCAGGCGGGCATGTCGGTCACGCCGGCGCGGATCATGTCCTGTTCGGACAGGTAGATGAAATCAATTCTGGTATCGGGGGTCATGGCGGGTCTCGCGGGGCTGGCTGCCGTCGGATTTATTGTTGGTGACGTGGCAGCCAGTTTCGCTAACGACTGGTAGGTCGTCTTGTGCCTGCCTGCCAGCCGAGTTGACCGTCAGTGCCAGGGCTTCAATGGCCAGCGAGCGAGAAGCTGGCGGGGGTGTCGCGCAAGCTGAAGGCCGTCAGCAGGCACACCACCAGGGTGCACAGGGCGAGCAGCGCGGCCCATGCGGTGGGACCGTGGCCGAGTACCACGGCGGCCAGCGGGGCAGCGCTGGCCGACACCGACAGCTGGATGGCGCCCAGCAGGGCTGCGGTGGAGCCCAAAGCCTTGTCTTGCGAAGCCATGACCAATGACATCAGCGTCGACTCGGCGATACCTAAACCGAACAGCGCCACCACCATGCCGCCAGCCACTCCCGGTAGCCCCAGGCCAGTGAGCGCACCGAGCAGGCTGATGCAGGCGCCGCCAGCCATGCACAGCACGCCCAGGCGGGTGAGGTTGTTCAGGCCCAGGCGGCCGATCAGGCGGCTTGCGGCCATGGCGCCGAACAGGATCGACACCCCGGTGGCACCGAACAACAGGCCAAAGGCCTGGGCGCTCAGGCCGTAGTGGGCCTGGTACACCAGTGTGGCGCCGCCGATGTAGGCGAACAGGAAGAAGAACACGGCAGCCACGGCCAGGGTCGGGCGCAGGAAGCGGCGGTCGGCGAGGATGGCCAGGTAGGTGCGGCAGGCGTGGCCGAGGTGCAGGGGGGCACGTTTGCTGACGGGCAGGGTTTCCGGCAGGTTCAGCAAGCTGTTGACCAGCACCGCCAGGCCCATGCCGGCAAGTACCAGCATCACTGCCCGCCAGCCGAAGTGCGCATCGATCACGCCGCCCAAGGCAGGTGCCAGGATCGGTGCCACGCCTTCGATGGTCATCAGCAAGGCGAACAGCTTGGTCGCGGCAACGCCTTGGCTCACGTCACGGACCATGCTCATGATCACCACCAGGGTCAGTGCGCTGCCCAGGCCCTGGAAGAAGCGCAGCGCAATCAGGGTATCGAGGCTGGGGGCTGCGGCTGCGCCGAGCGAACAGAGGATGAACAGCAGCAGGCCGGCCAGCAGCGGTTTTCGCCGGCCATAGGCGTCGACGATGGGGCCGAAGATCAACTGGCCGGCGCCCATGGCCAGCAGGAAGAAGGTGAGCGTCAGCTGCACACGGGTGAAGCTTGCCTGATAGTGGCTGGCGATTTCCGGCAGGCTCGACAGGTACATGTCGACAGCGGAAGGGCCGAGGGCGCCGACCAGGCCGAGGCCCAGGGCGAAGCTGAAGCGTATTGGGGGGGAGGGATCTGCTTGCATGGTTTTCTCTGGTTGATTTTTCGCCTACCGGTCGGTAGGTTGGCGAATATTATTCGCCAGGCCAGGCAAGGTCAAACCCATCTGTGGGCCAGTCACCCACCTCTGTGGGAGCGGGCATGCCCGCGAACACCGGCAAAGCCGGTGCCATACACCGAGTCGCCTGCTTCGCGGGCATGCCCGCTCCCACAGGGATCCTGCCAGTTTCAAAGGTGGCTTCAGAACGGCACGGCCACGGTCAACTGGCTGTACACATTGGTGCCATTTCCCCCCACCTGGTTGCCACCGTTACGCTCGTCCTTGCGTGGTTGGTACAGGCCCACCAGCGGGCTGATGATCAGGTGTTCGTTGACCGCCCATTCCACGTACAGGTCCAGCTCGCGGGCATCGAGGTTGAGGCTGTCGCGGGTGCGCACGGTGTCGAAGTCGAAGTACAGGGCGCCGACCGTAACGTTTTCCAGCGGCGTCGCCTTCACGCCCACATGGTGGATGCCGGTGTTGCTGTTGAAGGGGCCGGCATAGTTGGCCGCGACTTCACCCTGGAACCAGGTGCCGTAACCGCTGGACAAGCCGCTGAACAGCGAGTCCCAGCCAGCCGAGTAGCGGGTATAGCGGTAGGTGATCGAGGGGGCCCAGGGCAGGTCGGCGAAGGTGTAGCCGGCCTGCAGGTACCAGGCTTGCTCTGGGCCGTCGGTCTTGTCCTGCCAGGCGTATTCGAAGGCGAAACTGGCATTGTCGATGCCGGCACTGCCTTCGCCGCGCACGCTGTACACGTCCATGCCTTCACGGGCCTTCTGGAAGTCGCTGGCCCACTGGTCGGCGACGTCGATGCCGTGGATCCAGGTCAACCCCACGGTGCCCAGCGCATGGGTGTAGTCCAGTGTGCCAGCGGCCAGTTCGGTTTCGGCCTGGGCGCGGTTGTCGGATTTCAGCCACAGCAGGCTGCCGTGCAAACCTTCGCTGCCACCCAGGCGCAGCATCGCCGTGCGGTCGAAGGCGTGGCGGGCGGCGAGGTAGTAGGCACCACCACGGTCCAGCGCACCCTCTGCCACGCCATTGCCCAGGTTCGGGCCGTCATCGTTGATCAGGAAGCCGCTGCCCAGGCGAATGGTCTGGCGGCCGGCGGAAATATCCACGCCATCCTTGCCCAGCACGGGGAACAGGTCGGCCGAGCGCCAGCCGAGGAAGGCGTCCTCGATCTTGGTGGTGCGTTCGGAGCCGTCGGTGTTGCCGGCTGCATCGCCATCGTCCCAGGTGGCCGAGCTTACCCAGTTCAGGCTGCCATACAGTGTGCCGTTGCCGGCCAGGCCCTGGTCACCGCTGAGGCCATACTTGATGAAGCCCTCGCGCCAGGTTGATCCCCCCGAGGTGCCGTCGTAGTTCTTGCGGCTGTTGAACATGCCCCAAACCGCCAGCATGTCGGCGTTCAGGTGGCTGTCGTCGTCTGCGTACAACTCAACAGCCTGCGCGGCCTGGCTGGCCAGCAGGGTGGCCAGTGCCAGGGTGGACAGCGTTTGCGGTTTGACCATTACACATCCCTCGATTGTTCTCGGCCCGCTTCACGGGGGCCTTTGTTGTTCGGGGGCACCCTCGGCTTGGCGAGGGGCCATCGCGGTTGGCGGCGATGGCCTATTAGGGCGTGTGCGCTGGGGCGGGGTCTTGTTCGTGGCTGCCAAGGCGCTTGCACGCCTTGGCCAAGGGGTGGGTCAGTAGCGGATCATCACCGATTTGAGTTCGGTGAAGTCATCGATGAACGCCGAGCCGAACTCGCGGCCGATGCCGGATGCCTTGATGCCGCCAAACGGTACCGCCGGGTCGAGCAGAGTGTGCATGTTCACCCAGAGGGTGCCGGCCTGGATTTCCGGGATCATGCGCATGGCCTTGGCCAGGTCGTTGGTCCACAGGCTGGCGCTGAGGCCGTAGGGCGAGGCGTTCATCAGGTGCAGCAGTTCGTCTTCGTCGTCATAGGGCAGGAAGGTGGCTACCGGGCCGAAGGTTTCCTGATTGAGCAGGGTGTCGCTGGCCGACCTGGCGAGGATTACCGTGGGTTCGACGAAGCAGCCCGGGCCATCGCCTACCTTGCCACCATGGATGATCTGGCTACCCTCGGCGCGTGCGATGGCGAACAGTTCGGCCAGCTTCTGCTGGTGCGGTTTGTTGGCCACCGGGCCGAACTGGGTGGCTTCGTCCAGCGGCGAGCCGATTTTCAGCTGGCCCAGGCGCTGGGACAGGGCGTCCAGCAGCGGGTCGATGCGCGAGCGGTGCACGTAGAAGCGCTCACCCGCAGCGCAGATTTGCCCCGAATGCAGGAAGCCGGCTTCGATGATGCCGTTAACGGCCTTGTCGGTTGCCACATCGGGCAAGAAGGCCACTGCGTTCTTGCCGCCCAGTTCCAGCGTCGCGCGGGTCAGCTTGGCGCCCATGGCGGCCTGGCCGACGGCGATACCCGTGGGCACGGAGCCGGTGAACGAGACCTTGTCGGTGCCCGCGTGCTCGATCAGCGCCTTGCCCACCAGGCCGCCACCGGTCAGCACGTTCAGTGCCCCGGCCGGCAGGCCAGCTTCTGTGGCCAGTTCGGCAATACGCAGCAACGTCAGCGGGGTGAACTCGCTGGGTTTGAGGATGATGCTGCAGCCGGTGGTGAGCGCCGAGGCCAGCTTCCAGATGGCGATCATGGTGGCGAAGTTCCACGGCACGATGCCCACCACCACGCCGATCGGTTCGCGCAGGGTAAAGGCGCTGTAGCGTTCACCCGCAAACGAGGGCAGCGACGGGGTGATGGTTTGCCCGGTGATCTTGGTGGCCCAGCCGGCGTAGTAGCGCAGGAAGTGTGCCGCCTGCTCTACTTCGAAGGCGCGGGAGATGCCGATGAGCTTGCCGGACTGCAAGGTTTCCAGCTGCGCCAGTTCTTCACGGTTGGCTTCCAGCAGGTCGGCCAGTTTGAACAGTACGGCGGCGCGGGCGGCTGGGCTGGTGCGCGACCACGTTGTGAAGCCTTGGCGCGACGAGCTGACGGCCTGGTCGACATCGGCCTGGTTGGCGTCGGCGATGTGGGCGATGGTCTGGCCGTTGGCCGGGTTGATCACGGCAACTTTCGCGGACGATTGGCTGGCGAGGTGCTGACCGTGGATGAACACGCCATGCTCGCGGGCCAGGAATGCCGTGACGGCAGGAAGGAGGGTAATGTCGCTCATGCAAACTCCGGGGGCAGGAAGCCAAAGCCTGCAGCTTAGTGAGCGGGCGAGAGCGGTTCTTGTGCCAGCGTGACAGCGGCATGACTGTGGCTGCCAGGTGCTGGCAGGCAGCAACAAACCCGGCGGCAGCCATTGGCAAGACGCAATGCCACCCACAGCGCAGAGTAATCACTCGTTCAACGCCACAAAAACAAGCCGGGGCACAACGATGTCACTCAATAACAAGCTCACCGAGCACCTCAACCGCGGTACGGTCGGTTTCCCCACCGCACTGGCCAGCACTGTCGGGCTGATCATGGCCAGCCCGGTGATTCTCACCGCGACCATGGGCTTTGGCATCGGCGGCAGCGCCTTTGCCGTGGCCATGGTCATTGCCGCGCTGATGATGCTGGCGCAGTCCACCACCTTCGCCGAGGCCGCGTCGATCTTGCCGACTACAGGCTCGGTGTACGACTACATCAACTGCGGCCTGGGCCGCTTCTTCGCCATCACCGGCACGCTGTCGGCCTACCTGATCGTGCATGTGTTTGCCGGTACCGCCGAAACCATCCTCTCGGGCGTGATGGCGCTGGTGAACTTCGAACACCTCAACACCCTGGCAGAATCCGCCGGCGGATCGTGGCTGCTGGGGGTGTGCTTCGTGCTGGCGTTCGCGGTGCTCAATGCCTTTGGCGTCAGCGCCTTCAGCCGTGCAGAAGTGGTCCTCACCTTCGGTATGTGGACCACCTTGATGGTGTTCGGTGTGCTGGGCCTGATCGCAGCACCGGCAGTGGAGCTGGACGGCCCGTTCGGCGTATCGCTGGTGGGCACTGACCTGATGACCATCCTGTCGCTGATCGGCATGGCCATGTTCATGTTCGTCGGTTGCGAGTTCGTCACGCCTCTGGCGCCCGAGCTGCGTCGTTCGGCCTGGGTGCTGCCGCGTGCAATGGCACTTGGGCTGTTCGGCGTGGCCAGCTGCATGTTCATCTACGGTGCGGCGATGAAGCGCCAGGTGGAAAACGTGCTGCTCGATGCCGCCAGCGGCGTGCACCTGCTGGACACGCCCATGGCCATCCCGCGCTTTGCCGAGCAGGTGATGGGTGATATCGGCCCGGTGTGGCTGGGCATTGGTTTCCTGTTTGCTGGCGCTGCGACGATCAACACGCTGATGGCCGGTGTGCCGCGCATTCTCTATGGCATGGCGGTCGACGGCGCGCTGCCCAAGGTATTCACCTACCTGCACCCGCGCTTCAAGACGCCGCTGCTGTGCATCCTGGTGGTGGCGCTGATCCCTTGCCTGCACGCGTGGTACCTGGGCGGCAACCCGGACAACATCCTGCACCTGGTGCTGGCCGCCGTGTGTGCGTGGAGCACCGCCTACCTGCTGGTGACGCTGTCGGTGGTGATCCTGCGCATCCGCCGCCCGGACCTGCCGCGTGCCTACCGCTCGCCGTTGTTCCCGCTGCCGCAAATCGTCTCCAGCACGGGCATTCTGATCGGCATGGCGTTCATCACGCCGCCAGGCATGAACCCCGCCGACGTCTATGTGCCGTTTGCCATCATGCTGGGGGCGACTGCGGCCTACGCATTGTTCTGGACGCTGTGCGTGCAGAAGGTCAACCCGTTCAAGCCGGCGCGGGTGGAAGATGTGCTTGAGAAGGAGTTCGCCGCCGAGCCTGGCCATGCCGTGGAGCACGTCGTGCATGATCAAAAGTTTGCGTAAGCAGCTGTTGGCGCCTCGGGCGCCTTCCGGCTACCGCCCAGGGGCGACGTTGGTGTGTCTGGCGCGCAACCTAGGGCAGCAGGGCATCGCGTCGGCCGGGGTGTTTCAAGACCCGGCTCAAGGCTGGCGGGCCGAGGTGCATGAGCGTGTCGAGGCACACTTGCTGATGCACATCGTCACCTGCGAGTTCCAGTTGCAGGTCGCTGCCCGGCAAGGGGGCGATGTGAGCCTTGAAGTGCGCCATGCCGGTGCGTTGCGCCGCACGGGCCTCACCTGTGTATACCGCAAGGGCGACCAGGCGCGCTTCACCCGGCTGCGTGATGGCCTGCAACAGCATGACGCATTGCGGGCGGCACTGATGCCGCTGGACTTCAAGCGCCTGACCCTGGCCTGCCACGAGGGCCAGTGGCTGCTGACGCTGGAGCACATGGGGGGCAGCGAAGTGGTCAACCGCATGCCTGCGTTTCGCCGCTACATTTCGATCAGCCCGCAACAACGGGCGCATCTGATGGCCAGCCTGGCCCATTTCAGCACCTTGCTACCCGCTCTTTGATGACGCTTGGCATACGCCTTGCTGTGTCTACCGACAAATGATGACAGTTGTGCGCACATAGATAACATGTTAACAATGTGCGCATAACAACAAATCCTGCGTCGAGGGCAGCCATGCATACTCAACAATCCAACCGTCAGGGGCTGGAACGCTGGACCACGGCCATGCAGCAGATCTGCGGCCGCTTCGAGACGGAGCTTGCGTCCAATCACTCGCTGTTCATTGGCGAGGTTTCCACCTTTTCCCGCGCCGGCTTGCCGCTGGCCAACCTGCGCACCAACGCCGGCAACATCCGCCGGCTGGGCGAAAACCCCACCCTCGACGATGACCAGCATTGCTTTCTGGTGAGCCAGCGCGCGGGCCACTCGACCGTGTCCCAAGGCGGCATGCAGGTCAGCCTGGCGCCGGGCGAGTTGCTGCTGATGGATTCGGTCGGGCGTTGCGAGATCACCCCCAGCGGCTTGATCGAGCACGTCTCGTTGGCGCTGTCACGCGAGCAGGTGCGCAAGTACGTGCAGGGCAGTGGCCCGATGTTCGGCAAGATTTCCTCGACCAACGCCTGCGGGCGCATGTTGCATGTGTTGATGGACCAGCTGTGCAAGGACGGCAATGTGAGCGGTGATGGTGCCCAGGGTGACGCGCTGCAGACCGCTTTTGTTGCCTTGCTGGAGCCAGGCTTCGAGCGCCATGGCGAAACGCCGGGTAATCTTGGGGCCTTGAGCGGCGCCAATCTGCGGGGTTACGTGCAGCAGGTGATCGACGAGTCGCTGTCACAGCCTGGGCTTACTCCCTCCAGCCTGGCCGGGCGCCTGAACATTTCGGTTCGCCACCTGTACCGGCTGTTCGAGGAGGAGGGCGATAGCGTATGCCGCTACATTCAGCGGGCACGGCTGAAGCGCAGCGCCGATGACCTGGCCAACCCGTTCTTCAAGGGCGAGTCGATTACCTCGATCGCCTACAAGTGGGGGTTTACCGACTCGGCGCATTTCAGCCGTTCGTTCAAGAAGCAGTTCGAGCGCTCGCCCAAGGACTATCGGGCTCAGGTTACCGCCAGGTAATGCTTGACGAACAACTCGCTGTCAGAAGGTTCAGCGACGGCCGTTGAAGTAGCCCGACAGCTGGTGCACGGTCTTGCCGGCGGTGAGCAGCAGCGGGCGGAAATGGTCCTTGCCGAAGATGCGCGCATGCTTGACCGCGCTGACCAGGTCATAGCGCTTCGATCCTTCCTGCATGCCCTCGGCGAGGACTTTGCAAATGATGTGGCTGGGCGTGACGCCAAAGCCCGAATAGCCCTGCACATAGAAGGCATTGGGCCGGTTGCTGAGGGTGCCGATCTGTGGGAACAGGTTGGCACTGGTGGCCATCGGGCCACCCCAGGCCAGGTCGATGCGCACGTCTTTCAGGTAGGGGAAAATCTTCAGCATCAGGGCGCGGTTCCAGGCCTTCAGGTCCAGCGGGAAGTGCTCGATAAAGGGCGTGGCCGCGCCAAACAGCAGCCGGTTTTCGCGGGTGACCCGGTAGTAGTCGATCACCGGGCGAATATCGCTGTAGGCTCCGCGAATCGGGCTGATGCGCTCGATCAGCTCGTCCGCCAATGGTTCGGTCATCATCTGGAAGGCATAGGTGTTGATGGTGCGTGCGTGCAGTTCTGGCTCCAGCTTGTTGAGGAAGCTGTCGCAGGCCCACAGCAGCTTGCTGGCGCGTACCGAGCCGCGGCCAGTGCGCACCTTGATGCGCTCGCCGTAGGTCACTTCCAGAGCGGGGCTGTGTTCGAAGATGCGCGCACCATGGCCGACCAGTGCCTGTGCCTCGCCCAGCAGCAGGTTGAGTGAGTGTACGTGGCCACCGCCCATGTGCAGCAGGGCGCTGCTGTAGGCATTGCTGCCGATGATCTGGCGCACTTCACTGCCGCCCAGAAACCGGATTTCGTCGTGTGTGTTGATCGCCTTGAATGCCTTTTCCCATTGGCGCAGGGTCTGTTCCTGGCGGCGGTTGAAACCCATGTACCCGTAACCGTGGCAGAAGTCGGCGTCGATGGCGTAGCGGGCGATGCGCGCCTTGATGATGCCGGCGCCCAGTTCGCTGATCTCGAAAATGTCCCTCACACCCTGGTCGCCGACACTGCTGCGGATCTTCTCCAGGTCGTGGCCTATGCCTGCCATGATCTGTCCGCCGTTGCGCCCGGTACCGCCATAACCCAGGTAGCGGGCTTCGAGCACGACGACATTGGTCACGCCGTTTTCTGCCAGCTCCAGTGCGGTATTGATGCCAGAGAAGCCGCCACCGATCACCACCACATCGGCCTCGATGTCGCTTTCCAGCGTGGGGAAGCTCAGGTTGTACTTCTTGGTCGCCGAGTAGTAGGTGGGGCTTTCGAGGGTGATCATGTCGCAGCCTGCTGAATTGAAAGGGTGATATGGCCGTTTCGAGGGGCGCCCGGGCGTTGCTGCAACGAAATGGCTAGAAACCATTCTATTAATGTATTAATGATTGTGCACTGGCATACTCGCCGGTTTGCTATTCTCAGCCCCACGAGCCCGCATGACCACACCAAGACCCTCCCTGACCCTGACCTTGCTGCAGGCGCGCGAAGCCACCATGGCGTTCTTCCGCCCGGCGTTGAATGCCCATGACCTGACCGAGCAGCAATGGCGGGTAATCCGTATCCTGCGTCAGCAAGGTGAGCTGGAAAGCCATCAGCTGGCCGAACTGGCGTGTATCCTCAAACCCAGCATGAGCGGGGTGCTCAAGCGTCTGGAGCGCGACGGCATTGTGGGGCGGCGCAAGTCGCCGGACGATCAGCGCCGGGTGTTCATCAGCCTGACGGACGCCGGCCAGCAGGCGTTCTTGGCGATGAGCGAGGAAATGGCGCGCAACTACGACAAGATCATCGCCCAGTTCGGCGAGGACAAGCTGCAGCAGCTGATGCAGCTGCTGGATGAAATGAGAAAGATAAAACCCTGACTCACCCGGCGTCAGGGGTTGAGCGACAGCGAATCTTCCAGCACTTTCAGCAGCGCTGCCGCGCGCCGTTCATAGGCGCCTGGGCCTGCGTACATCAGTTCCACATACAGGCTGTCGATGATGCCTTGGTAGGCATCGGCATACAGTGCCAGCCGGCTTTCTGCCCAGCCGTGGCGAGCTTGCAGGGCCTGGCAGAACCCCACACGTATGCCGTCCAGGTAGTGCTCGAAGCCCGATGTAACAACCGGCTTGATGCTTGCCGGGGGCAGGAACGCCGTGCGCAGCACAAAGCGCAGTTCGGCCGAGTCGCGATAACGGTCTGCCAGGTGCAAGGCCAGCCAGTGACCGGGTGCCAGGCCGTCGCGGGTTTCCTGGGCAAAGGCGTGCTCGACAAAGGCCGTTTCCTGCACCAGCGCCCGCTGGAACACTTCCACGAACAAGGCATCCTTGTTGGCGAAGTGCGCATACAGGGAGGCCTTGCGCATGCCGGCCAGCTGGGCGATTTCGTTCAGCGAAGAGGCGTCGTAGCCGTACTCGGCAAAATGGCCGACGGCGGCATCGCACACACGCACCGCAGAAGGGGAAAGGTCTTTCAACTGCATCGCTCCGTCAGGGGCGCGGTGGCCCGCGCGCGTCTTGAGGGGGGGATTGTGGTGATCGAAAATGCACGGGTCAATGCTTGTCGCAGGGCAATTTGACCGCGCCATGGAAAGTACAATGTTCCCCTCGTAACGTGCATTCCGCCGCCCAATTACGGCTCACATACTGATCGCGTCTTCGAATCCAATAAGAAAGAGACCGTTCATGAAAAAGCCAAACCCGCTGCTGGAAGACCTGAAGTCCATCCTGCCGACCATTGCCGCCAACGCCATGCGCGCAGAACAGGACCGCAGTGTGCCGGCAGAGAACATTGCCTTGCTGAAAAGCATCGGCATGCACCGCGCTTTCTTGCCCAAACTTTACGGTGGCATGGAAATCACCCTGCCGGAATTCGCCCAGTGCATCGCGTTGCTGGCCGGTGCCTGTGCCAGCACCGCCTGGGCCATGAGCCTGCTGTGCACCCACAGCCACCAGATGGCGATGTTCTCGCCCAAGCTGCAGCAAGAAGTGTGGGGCGCCGACCCGGACGCCACCGCCAGCAGCAGTATCGCGCCGTTCGGCCGTACCGAAGAGGTCGAGGGTGGGGTTTCGTTCAGCGGCGAGATGGGCTGGAGCTCCGGTTGCGACCACGCCGAATGGGCGATCCTCGGTTTCCGCCGCAAGAATGCCGAAGGCAGCCAGGATTACTGCTTTGCCATCCTGCCACGCAGCGACTATGAAATCCGTGATGACTGGTATGCCGTGGGCATGCGCGGCAGTGGCAGCAAGACCCTGATCGTGCGCGATGCCTTCGTGCCCGAGCATCGGATCCAGAAGGCCAAGGACATGATGGAGGGCAAGTCGGCAGGCTTTGGCTTGTACCCCGACAGCAAGATTTTCTTCGCCCCGTACCGCCCGTATTTCGCCAGTGGCTTCTCCACGGTCAGCCTGGGTGTTGCCGAGCGTATGCTGGAGGTGTTCCGCGAGAAAACCCGTAACCGCGTGCGGGCCTACACCGGTGCAGCCGTTGGCGCCGCCACCCCGGCGCTGATGCGCCTGGCCGAATCCACCCACCAGGTGGCTGCTGCCCGCGCGCTGCTGGAAAAGAGCTGGGACGAAATTGCCGAGTACAGCGCCCGCCATGAATACCCCACGCGGGGCACGCTGGCGTTCTGGCGCACCAACCAGGGTTATGCGGTGAAGATGTGCATCCAGGCCGTCGACCGGCTGATGGAAGCGGCGGGCGGTGGCGCCTGGTTCGAGAGCAACGAACTGCAGCGGCTGTTCCGCGATTCGCACATGACCGGTGCCCATGCCTACACCGACTACGACGTGTGTTCGCAAATCCTCGGCCGGGAGCTGATGGGCCTGGAGCCCGACCCGGCCATGGTCTGAGCCGCCAGCTTTGTAACCATCCCCACAAGCACAACAACAATCAGGGCAGGCTGCCAGGCCTGCCCGGGAGCTTTGCATGTCCAACGAAACCTTCGATTCACGTGCCTTCCGCCGCGCCCTGGGCAACTTCGCCACAGGCGTGACCGTGGTGACCGCCGCCGGCCCCAGTGGCCGCAAGGTCGGCGTCACTGCCAACAGTTTCAACTCGGTGTCGCTGGACCCGGCGCTGATCCTGTGGAGCATCGACAAGCGCTCGACCAGCCATGAGGTGTTCGAAGAAGCCTCGCACTTTGCCGTGAACATTCTGGCGGCTGACCAGATCGACCTGTCCAACAACTTCGCCCGGCCGAAGGAAGACCGCTTTGCCGGTATCGACTACGAAACGGGGGCAGGCGGTGCGCCGCTGTTTGCCGACTGCGCGGCACGCTTCGAGTGCGAAAAGTACCAGCAGCTGGACGGTGGCGATCACTGGATTCTGGTGGGCAAGGTGGTGGCCTTCGACGATTTCGGCCGCTCGCCGCTGCTGTACCACCAGGGCGCCTATTCCATGGTGCTGCCGCATACCCGCATGACCCGGCGCGCAGAGGGGCAGGCACCGAGCAGCCATTTCCAGGGCCGCTTGCAGCACAACCTTTACTACCTGATGACCCAGGCATTGCGGGCGTACCAGGCTGACTACCAGCCACGCCAACTGTGCACCGGGCTGCGGACCAGTGAGGCGCGCATGTTGATGGTGCTGGAGAACGATGCGGGGCTGAGCCTGAACGAGCTGCAACGGGAAGTGGCGATGCCGGCTCGGGAGATCGAGGAAGCGGTGGCCAACCTCAAACGCAAAGGGTTGATTGCCGATGATGAAGGGCGGGTGCGCTTGTCGGTGAAGGGTGTGGATGAGACTGAGGCGTTGTGGACCATTGCCCGGGAGCAGCAGGACAAGGTGTTTGGGCAGTTCAGTGATGAGCAGGTAGATACCTTCAAGACCGTGCTCAAGGCGCTAATCAATATCTGAAGTTGAAAAGCTGGGGCCGCTTTGCGGCCCATCGCCGGCAAGCCAGCTCCCACAGGGACCGCACAATGCTCAAGGGCTGCGCAGTACCTGTGGGAGCTGGCTTGCCGGCGATGGGCTGCGCAGCAGCCCCAAAGTGCCTCAGTAGACACTCCCTCCGGCACTGCCAACGACCGGGGTATCCTTGAACTTCCCCGCCAACTCGCGCAACCCGCGCATCAGCACCGTGGTATCCACTCCCACCGCCACAAACGCCGCACCCAGCTCGATGTAACGCCGCGCCAGTTTCTCGTCCGCGCTGAGAATGCCGGCAGCCTTGCCCGCCTTGCCAATACGCACGATGGCGTCTTCGATCGCTGCCTGCACTTCAGGGTGCCCAGGATTGCCCCGGTGGCCCATCGCGGCACTCAGGTCCGCAGGCCCGATAAACACGCCATCCACACCCTCCACCGCAGCGATCTCGTCCAGGTTGGCCAAGCCTTCCTTGTTCTCGATCTGCACCAGCAGGCACATCTGCTCATCCGCATGGTCCAGGTAACCGGGGATGCTGTTCCAGCGCGAAGCCCGCGCCAGTGCGCTACCCACCCCGCGAACGCCTTTGGGTGGGTAATGCATGGCCTTCACCAGCTGCTGCGCCTGCTCAGCGCTTTCCACCATTGGCACCAGCAACGTCTGCGCGCCAATATCCAGCACTTGTTTGATCAGCGCGGTATCACCGATCACCGGGCGGATTACCGCCTGGCTGGGGTAGGGCGCCACCGCCTGCAACTGCGCCAGCATGCCGCGCAGGTCGTTGGGCGCGTGTTCGCCGTCGATCAGCAGCCAGTCGAAACCGGCATTGGCAGCCAGCTCGGCACAGTAGGCATCGGCCAGGCCGAGCCACAGGCCGATCTGCGGCTCGCCGCTGCGCAGGCGTTGCTTGAAGTGATTGATGGGCATGTCCATGGGCAGGTCCTCAAACGAAGCGGCAGGCGATGGAGCCGAGCATGTCGTAGTCGACGTGGAAGGTGTCGCCAGGGCGCGCAGCGACCGGGCGGGTGAACGAGCCGCCCAGGATGATCTGGCCAGGTTGCAGGGTGACGTCGTACGCGGCCAGTTTGTTGGCCAGCCAGGCCACGCCCTTGGCCGGGTGGTTGAGCACGGCGGCGCTGACCCCGGACTCCTCGATTACGCCGTTACGGTAAAGCACGGCTGGCACCTTGCGCAGGTCGATCTCGGTAGGGCGCACGGCGCGTCCACCCATGACCACGCCCGCATTGGCCGCGTTGTCGGAAATGGTGTCGAACACTTTGCGGGTAGCCTGGGTTTGCGGGTCGACCTGCTGAATGCGTGCGTCGATGATTTCCAGTGCCGGGATCACCCATTCGGTGGCGTCCAGCACGTCGAACACCGTGACGTTCGGGCCTTTCAGCGGCTTGCCGAGGATGAACGCCAACTCCACCTCAACGCGCGGCACGATGAAGCGTTCGAGGGGGATGTCGCTGCCCTCGTCGAACAGCATGTCGTCGAGCAGGGCACCGTAGTCGGGCTCGGTGATGTTCGACGACACCTGCATGGCGCGGGAGGTCAGGCCGATCTTGTGGCCTACCAGCTTGCGGCCGGCGGCGATCTTTTTCGCCACCCAGGCGCGCTGGATGGCGTAGGCGTCTTCGATGGTAATGGCCGGTTGTTCCAGCGAGAACTGGCGCACTTGCTCGCGGCTGCGTTCGGCCTGGTCGAGGCGTTCGGCGGCGTGCTGGATGAAAGCGTTGTCTAGCATGGGGGAGGTCTCTTGATTCAAGGGTTGACGATGGCGGCCCGGGTGCGCAGCACCAGCAGGCCACCCAGGGCGATGAACACGGCCAGTACGTACAGGGCCAGGCTGGCGCTGTGGGTGGTGTCACGTACCCAGCCGATGAAGTAGGGCGTGAAGAACGAGGCAATGCTGCCCAGCGAGCTGATCAGGGCAATGCCGGCCGCTTGGGTGCGTGAGTTGAGGAATGCCGGTGGCAGTTGCCAGAACATCGGCAGTGCGGCGCTGGCGCCCATGCCGGCCAGCACCAGGCCGGCCATTACCGGTAGCGGCTGCTCTGGCGCAATTGCAGCAATGGCGATGCCGACAGCGGCCATCAGCAGCGGTACGCACAGGTGCCAGCGGCGTTCACGCAGGCGGTCGCTGGAGCGGCCGCAGGTCAGCATGAACACGCAGCCGGCCAGGTATGGCACGGCGCTGAGCAGGCCGACGCTGGCATCGCTGCCCACCCCGGCACTGTGAATCAGGCTGGGCATCCAGAACGCCAGGGTGTTGACCGCCAGCATCACCGCGCAATACACCGCCACAAGCAGCCACAGCGCCGGGCTTGCGAAAATGGCGCTGAACGAGGTGACCGGCTTGCGCTGCTCTTCCTCGCCAAACTGGGCGCGCAGCGTGGCTTTCTGCTGATCGTCCAGCCAGCGTACCTTTTCGAAATGCTCCGGCAGCACGGCCAGCACCACCAGGCCCAGCAGTACCACCGGCGCGCCTTCAAGCAGGAACATCCACTGCCAGCCACGCAGGCCGGCGGTGTCGTGCATGAAGGCCAGGATAGCCCCGGACACCGGCCCGCCAACCACCCCGGCCAAAGGCACGGCAATGGCGAACAGCGCGGTTATCTGGGCACGGCGCCCGGCCGGGTACCAGCGGTTGAGGTACACCAGAATGCCCGGGAAGAACCCGGCCTCGGCCGCGCCCAGGGCAAAGCGCAGCAGGTAGAACGCGCTGCTGCTTTCGATCAGCAGCATGCTGGTGGACAACAGCCCCCATACCACCATCAGGCAGGCGATCCAGCGGCGCGGGCCGACGCGGTCGAGCATCAGGTTGCTGGGCACGCCGAACAGCGCATAGGCAATGAAGAACAGCCCGGCGCCCAGACCGTAGACGGTGTCGGACAAGTGCAGGTCCTGGCTCATCTGCATCTTGGCGAAGCCGATGTTGATGCGGTCCAGGTGGGCGAACAGGTAACACACCAGCAGCAACGGCATCAGCCGCCAGGTGACTGCCCGATGGGTACTGTCGGCCCGTTCAGCGTGGGCCTCGCGCGGCGAGGCGTGTTCGAGTGTGCTCATGTTTTTGTACTTGTTCTGTAATGAGTCAGGGAGGGCGTGGTTTTGAACCGGCGCGCTAGCGGTTGAACAGCGGGTGCAAGGTGCTGTGCTTGGCGTCGTAGACCTGGGCGGTGCTGTGGTCGATCTGCACGGTGATGCCGATCGGGCGCTGTTGCAGCAGTGGGTCCAGGCGGGCTTTCAACACCGCCAGCAGGTTGTCGCCTACTGCCTTGTGCACCTCGGCGCTGCGGCCGGTGGCCATGCGCAGGTTGGCGTACAGGAACCCGTAATCGCCCTTGCCGTCAGCCACCGCGCAATGGGCGGCGGGGTAGGCCAGCACGCGGGTGCCGCCGGTGGGGAACACCGCTTTGCCTTCGGCATCGCGCTGCTCCAGCATGGTGTCGGCCAGGGCACGGCACAGGCCGGGGATGTCGGCGTCGGTTTCCAGGTCGGGGGTGTAGAGCAGAACCAGGTGTGGCATGGGCGCTTCCTCGGTGAGGCGCGGCTGGCCATCCGTGGGCGGCCAGCCACAGACAGGTGAGTTACAAGCGGCTGGTGGACACCACCGCAGCCGGGTTGGCAGCCTGCGCCGCCGGGATGGACTTGCCATCCTGAGGGGTGACCGGGAAGATCGCGTTGATCTGGCCGGTGCCGGACGAGCCGAAGTAGGGCGTAACCACTTCAGCCTTGCCGTCGTAGTCGGACCAGCCCAGCGCACCCAGCAGCATGGCCGTGTCGTGCATGAAACCTTCGCCGTGGCCCTTGGCGGCGTACTCCGGCAGCATCCCGCAGAAGGCATCCCACTCGCCGTCCTGCCACATTTGCACCACGCGGTGGTCGAGGGTTTCCAGGAACGGGCTCCACACCTTGGTGGCGAAGTCCGGCGCCTGGCCGTTCTGCGCGAAGCGGTGCGACAGCGAGCCGCTGGCCAGGAACGCCACGGTGCCGTCGTAATGGTCTTCTACCGCCTTGCGCATGGCCCAGCCCAGGCGGGCGCTGTCGGCCAGGTAGTGCGAGGTGCACAGTGCCGAAACCGAGACCACCTTGAAGTGCTGGTCCTGGTTCATGTAGCGCATCGGCACCAGGGTGCCGTATTCAGGGGCGAGGGTGGTGGCGTGGTGGGCCATGGTCTCGACGTTGAAGCGGTTGCATTCCGCGGCCAGCAATTTGCCCAGCTCGGGGTTGCCGGGAAAGGCGTAGGGCATGTTGCTGATGAAGTGCGGCAGTTCGTTGCTGGTGTACACGCCCTCGAAGTGCGGGCCGCAGAGCACGTGGTAGTTGGCGTTGACCAGCCAGTGGGTGTCGAACACGACGATGGTGTCCACGCCCAGCTCGCGGCAGCGGCGGCTGATTTCGTAATGCCCGTCGATGGCTGCCTGGCGAAAGCCCTGACGTGGACCTGGCAGTTCGGACATGTACATGGAGGGGACATGCGTAATCTTGGCGGCGAGTGCCAGCTTGCCCATGGTTTGACTCCTTATTCTTGTGAGGCCGCCGGGCCGGCCCGCAGGCGCTGGCCCGGTGGCAAGTGGGTCACACGCCCCAGCGCGGGATGTGGTGGCTACCCATGGAAATACACACGTTCTTGATCTCTGCAAAGACCTCGAAGCTGTACTGCCCACCTTCGCGCCCGGTACCGGAGCCTTTCACGCCGCCGAACGGCTGGCGCAGGTCGCGCACGTTCTGGCTGTTGATGAACACCATGCCGGCTTCGATGCCGTGTGCCAGGCGGTGGGCCTTGCCGATGTCCTGGGTCCAGATGTACGAAGCCAGGCCGTACTCGGTGTCGTTGGCCAGTTGCAGCGCTTCGGCTTCGTCCTTGAACGGGATCAGGCACACCACCGGGCCAAAGATTTCTTCCTGGGCAATGCGCATCTTGTTGTTCACGTCGGCGAACACGGTGGGCTGGATGAACTGCCCTTTGGCCAGGTGCGCCGGCAGGTTGGCCGGGCGCTCCAGGCCACCGGCGACCAGGCGTGCACCTTCTTCGATGCCGATGCGAATGTAGCCGGTGACCTTGTCGTAATGCTGCTGGGTAATCATCGAGCCGACCTGGGTTTTCGGGTCGGTCGGGTCACCCACGATCAGGCGCTTGGCGCGGGCGGCGAACTCGGCAACGAACTGCGGGTACACGCTTTCCTGGATGAAGATACGGCTGCCGGCGGTGCAGCGTTCGCCGTTCAGCGAGAAGATGGTGAACAGTGCGGCGTCCAGTGCGCGTTCCAGATCAGCGTCTTCGAAAATCAGCACCGGCGACTTGCCGCCCAGTTCCATCGAGTACTTTTTAAGGCCGGCGGTCTGCATGATCTTGCGACCGGTAGCGGTGCCGCCAGTGAAGGAAATCGCGCGCACATCCGGGTGGCGGACCAGCGCGTCGCCGGCAGTAGCGCCGTAACCCTGGATCACGTTCAACACGCCGTTGGGGATGCCGGCTTCAACCGCCAGGCGGCCCAGTTCGTTGGCGGTCAGCGGCGACAGTTCGCTCATCTTCAATACTGCCGTGTTGCCCAGTGCCAGGCACGGCGCGGTCTTCCAGGTGGCGGTCATGAACGGCACGTTCCACGGGCTCACCAGGCCACACACACCCACCGGCTGGTACAGGGTGTAGTTGAGCATCTGGTCGTCGACCGGGTAGGTGTGGCCGTCCATGCGCGTGCACACTTCGGCAAAGAAGTCGAAGTTGTGCGAGGCACGCGGGATCAGCACGTTCCTGGTCTGGTGGATCGGCAGGCCGGTGTCGAGGGTTTCCAGCTCGGCCAGTTTCGGTACGTTCTGGTCGATCAGCTCACCCAGCTTGCGCATCAGGCGGGCACGTTCCTTGGCCGGGGTGTTGGCCCACTTGGGGAAGGCTTCCTTGGCTGCAGCCACCGCCTGGGCCACTTCTTCGGCGCCGCCGCTGGCGACTTCGCCAATGGCATCGCCGGTGGCCGGGTTGTAGTTGACGAATGTGTCTTTGCTCTCGACCTCACGGCCGTTGATCCAGTGCTTGATCATGCTGCTCATGCCTTGTTGTTCTTCAAGAAGTCAGCTTCGCTGACGATGCGGTTGACCAGGCGACCGACGCCTTCCACTTCCACCACCACTTCATCGCCCGGCACCACATCGGCCAGGCCTTCCGGCGTGCCGGTGGCGATCATGTCGCCCGGTTGCAGGGTCATGAAGCTGGAGAAGTATTCGATGAGGTGCGGGATGTCGAAGATCATGTCTGCGGTGGTGCCTTCCTGCTTCAGCTCACCGTTGATCCAGGTGCGCAGCTTCAGGTTGCTCACGTCCGGCACATCGGCGGCATCGACGATCCATGGGCCGACCGGAGTGGTAGCGTCGCGGTTCTTCACCCGCAGGTTGGGGCGGTAGTAGTTTTCCAGGTAGTCGCGGATGGCGTAGTCGTTGCACACGGTGTAACCGGCTACGTAGTCCAGGGCGTTTTCACGCTTGACGTTTTTTGCCGCCTTGCCAATGACCGCGACCAGCTCGCACTCGTAGTGCATGTATTCAACGTTGTCCGGGCGCCAGGTGACCTGGTTGTGGCCGGTGTAGGTGCCTGGCGATTTGATGAAGGCCAGGGGCTCGGTGGGCGGTGCGAAGGCCAGCTCCTTGGCGTGGTCGGCGTAGTTCAGGCCCAGGGCGAACATGCTGCCGGTGGCGGGCGGCAACCAGGTGACCTGGTTTTGATGGACCAGGCGGCCGTCGGCCAGGCGCAGGTGATCGTCTTCGACGGTAACGTCGTGAACCTGGCCGTCGAACTGGATACGGGCGTGTTTCACAGGTAATTCCTCACTCGGCGACGATGTGGTTGGTCAGCTTGCCCAGGCCGTCGATCTCGATATCGACGCGGTCGCCTGGCTGTACATCGACGCGGCCCTCGGGGGTGCCGGTGATCAGGATGTCGCCAGCGTGCAGGGTCATGAACTCGCTGATTTCGGCAATCAGCTGGGCCACCGTGCGCACGCAGTTGGCCGTGTTGTTGTGCTGGCGCAGTTCGCCATTCACATACAGGCGCAGGCCCAGGGCATCGGGGTTGGCCACCTGGCTGGCCGTTACCAGTTCGGGCCCGAACGGGCAGAAGCCGTCACGGCACTTGGCTTTGACTGCCGGGCGGTAGTAGCTGTCTTCGGGCAGGCTGACTTCGTTGACGATGGTGTAGCCCGCCACATGTTTCAGGGCATCGGCCACGCTGACGCGGCTGGCGTCCTTGCCAATCACCACACCCAGCGCCGGGCCAGGTTGCAGGCGCTGCACGCCGGCCGGGAATACGACCTGGCCTTCGTGCTGGTTGCGGGTGTTCGGGGTTTTCACGAACAGCACCGGCTTGACCGGCAACTGCTTGTACGGTGCTTCGACGAACGCCGCGTGGTGCTGCTGCAGCAAACCCTGGTAGTTCAGCGCGACGCCGAACAGGGTGCCGCTGGCAACTTCATGCAGGGCATGGCTCATGCTCTTCTCCTGGCAGTGCAGGGCGGTGGCCGTCCTGCGGATTTTGTTAATGTGTTAATGTTATAGTTAATATGTTAACGATGGTCAAGGGGTGGCCAGTGGCGCCTGCCGACAAGGCGGTGCACCATGGGCCATCGTCAACAGGGTCAAGCGATTTGCGAGCAAGCAGCCATGAGCGACCGGCATCCGATACCGAACATCAACATCGGCCAGGTCTACGACCAGCGCTACAGCGACAGCGAGGTGCATTACGACCGGCTGGGCAACCTGGCGGGCTTTTTCGGGCGCAACATGCCGGTGCACCGGCATGACCGGTTTTTTCAGGTGCATTACGTGAAGTCGGGCACGGTGCGCGTGTATCTGGATGACCAGCAGTACATCGAATCGGGGCCGATGTTTTTCCTCACGCCGCCGACGGTGGCCCATGCTTTCGTCACCGAGGCGGACAGCGACGGGCATGTGCTGACCGTGCGCCAGCAACTGGTGTGGCAACTGATTGAAGCCGATGCCAGCCTGCTGCCGGCAGGCATGCAGGTGCAGCCGGCCTGTGTGGCGCTGGGCAATTTGCCGACTGAATACCAGGCCGAGGCGCAGCGCCTGCAAGGTTGGCTGGAAGCGTTGAGCGACGAATTTGCCACGCAACAGCCGGGGCGCGAGGCGGCAATGCAGTCGCTGACGCGGTTGATCATGGTCAGCCTGTTGCGCTTGTGCCCCCACTCGCTGGAGTCGACCCCGGCGCGGCACGAAGACCTGAAAATCTTCCACCGTTTCAATGCACTGATCGAAGCGCATTACCTGGAGCACTGGCCGCTGGCCCGCTACGCGCAGCAAATTGGCGTGACCGAGGCGCGGCTGAACGACGTGTGCCGACGCATCGCCGACCTGCCGTCCAAGCGCCTGGTGCTGGAGCGGCTGATGCAGGAAGCCAAGCGCCTGCTGTTGTTCTCTGGCAGCACGGCCAACGAAATCTGCTACCAGCTCGGCTTCAAGGACCCGGCCTATTTCAGCCGCTTCTTCAACCGCTACGCCAAGCTTACGCCGGGTGAGTACCGCCAACGGCAGACGGGCTTGCAGTGAAAGGGCCATGGCAGGGCACCCGGAATGTGTTGTTGTTTGCAACGGATGGTCGCAGCCCGCGCGCCGGGCTTGAATGGGTTTTCCGTGGAACAGATTGCACTTTCCATCGCGCATGCCCTTAAATTCGTGAACAGAGAAAAACCACAGGCTTGACCATGACCAAGACGCAACCTTCGCTCACGCTGAGCCTTCTGCAGGCCCGGGAAGCCGCAATGGCATTTTTCAGGCCGCTGTTGAACGAGCACGACCTGACCGAGCAGCAATGGCGGGTGATCCGCATCCTCAAGCAGCATGGCGAGCTGGAGAATTACCAACTGGCAGAGCTGGCCTGCATCCTCAAACCGAGCATGACCGGGGTGCTGGGGCGGCTGGAGCGTGACGGGCTGGTGCGGCGACAGAAGGCCGCGCAGGACCAGCGACGTGTTTTCGTGACGCTGACCGAGGGCGGGGAGGCGTGCTTTGCCTCGATGAAGGAGGGGATGGAAGCCAATTACCAGAAGATTCAGACGCAGTTTGGCGAAGAGAAACTGCAGCAGCTGATGGGGTTGCTGAATGACCTGAAGCGCATCGCGCCCTGAGCCCTCCCAAGGCAGCGTAATGAAGCCCCCAGAGCCGGCGTGCCGGCCCTGAGGGCGGAACGATCAATACTCCCAGAAGATCCGCTGCAGCTCTTTGCTGTCCTGGGTCTTGGTCATCGCCACCATCGCCAGAATCCGCGCCTTTTGCGGGTTCAGGTCATGGGCCACGACCCAGTCGTTCTTGTCATCCGGCTGTTCGGCGTTGCGCAGCACGAAACCACCTTGGTTGACGTGCGACGAACGGATGATCTGCACACCATTCTTGCGCAGCTCCTGCAGCGCCGGCACTACCCGCGACGATACCGAGCCGTTGCCCGTACCGGCATGGATCAGCGCCTTGGCACCGTTCTGCGCCAGCGCCTTGTAGGCAGTGTCCGTCACGTTGCCATAGCCATAGGCGATGTCCACCTGCGGCAGGCTGCTGATCTGCTTGATGTCGAACTCGGAATTAACCGTATGGCGCTTGGCCGGCAGGCGGAACCAGTACGACTTGCCTTCCACCACCATGCCCATCGGGCCCCAGGCACTCTTGAACGCTTCGGTCTTGATGTTCACCGACTTGCTCACGTCACGGCCAGACTGGATCTCGTCGTTCATGGTCACCAGCACGCCCTTGCCGCGCGATTGCTTGTCGCTGGCCACGGCCACGGCGTTGTACAGGTTGAGCATGCCGTCGGCAGACATGGCAGTGCCCGGACGCATCGAGCCGACCACCACGATGGGCTTGTCGGTCTTTTCCACCAGGTTGAGGAAGTAGGCCGTTTCTTCGAGGGTGTCGGTGCCGTGGGTGATGACGATGCCGTCGACGTCTTTGCTTTCGGCCAGTTCGGCAACGCGCTTGCCCAGCTTCAGCAGGTCTTCGTTGGTGATGCTCTCGGATGCAATCTGCATCACTTGCTCGCCGCGTACGTTGGCCAGGTCGGCCAATTCAGGCACGCCGGCAATCAGCTTGTCGACGCCCAGCTTGGCGGCCTGGTAGGTGGCGCTGTTGGCGGCGCTGGCGCCGGCGCCGGCAATGGTGCCGCCGGTGGCGAGGATGACCACGTTGGCCAGCTTCTGCTGGGTTTCGGCTTCTTTGGCCGAGGCGGTGGCGGGCAGGATCAGCAGCAGGGCGAGGGCGCTGGGGGCGAAGGTTTTAAGTGCAGCATTCATCGTTATTGTTCTCTCTCTTCCTAATGAGATTTTTTGTATGTCGCACAAGGCTTGAGGCATGTTTCATACCAGCTTGTGCAAACGCGTGCAGGCGCGGTCTTGAGCCGCGACAGGGGGCAGTATTCCATTCGAAAATCCGAACGGGCGTAGGAAAAGGTGTTCGGTTTTCCGGAAAAATTCTGGATAATCGGCACCAGCAGTGCTCAGGCCACCGAACGCCAAACGGATTTGACAAACCCCGGTCTTGTTTCCATAGTTAGGCAACGCAAACGTTTGCGATCCGATAAAAAACACAAGATTCGGAGTCATCGTCCATGAAGCTGCCGTTCCCCGGTCGTCTGCTGGCCCTCGCTGTCGTTTCCACCCTGTCTCTCGCCCTGCCGTTTTCCGCCGCCCACGCCGAAGACAAGCCCAAGGTCGCCCTGGTGATGAAGTCACTGGCCAACGAATTCTTCCGCACCATGGAAGACGGCGCCAAGGACTACCAGAAAGCGCATGCCAACGAGTTCGACCTGATCGCCAACGGCATCAAGAACGAGACCGATACCGGCGAGCAGATCCGCATCGTCGAGCAAATGGTCAATGCCGGCGCCAAGGCGCTGGTGATCGCCCCGGCTGATTCCAAGGCACTGGTTTCCGCAGTGAAAAAGGCCATGGACCAGGGTGTGGTGGTAATCAATATCGACAACCGCCTGGACCCTGAACTGCTCAAGAGCAAAGGCATCAGCGTGCCCTTCGTTGGCCCCGATAACCGCAAAGGCGCGCGCCTGGTCGGCGACTACCTGGCCAACGAGAAACTCAAGGCCGGTGACCAGGTCGGCATCATCGAAGGCGTGCCGACTACCACCAATGCCCAACAGCGCACCGCCGGCTTCAAGGACGCCATGGACGCCGCGCAGATGAAGATCGTCTCGGTGCAAAGCGGCAACTGGGAGATCGACAAGGGCAACGCCGTCGCTGCCTCCATGCTCAACGAATACCCCGACCTGAAAGCCCTGCTGGCCGGCAACGACAGCATGGCCCTGGGCGCTGTGTCGGCCGTGCGCGCTGCCGGCAAGACTGGCCAAGTGCAAGTGGTGGGTTATGACAACATCAACGCCATCAAACCCATGCTCAAGGATGGCCGCGTGCTCGCCACCCTCGACCAGGCGGCCAGCCAGCAGGCGGTGTACGGCATCCAGGCGGCGTTGAAAATGGTCAAGGGCGAGAAGCCGGACGTGGATGCCGACAACGTCATCCAGACCCCGGTCCAACTCATCACCAAGCCCTGATTGCTGGCAGGAGAAACGGCCATGCCTGCATCGGCCAACGAAGTGGTACTCGCCGCCAGCGGGCTGGGCAAGACCTACGTCCAGCCCGTGCTCGGCGAGGTCAGCCTGAACCTGCGGGCCGGCGAGGTGCTGGCCCTGACCGGTGAAAACGGTGCGGGCAAGAGCACCCTGTCCAAGCTCATCAGTGGCCTGGAAACCCCGACCACCGGGCACATGACCTACCGCGGCCAGGCCTACGCGCCTGTTAGCCGCAGCGAGGCCGAGCGCCTTGGCGTGCGCATGGTCATGCAGGAACTCAACCTGCTGCCCACGCTGACCGTGGCGGAAAACCTGTTCCTCGATAACCTGCCCAGCCGCTTCGGCTGGATCAGCCAAAAGCGCCTGCGCCAGCTGGCCACGGCCGCCATGGCGCAGGTCGGGCTCGATGCCATCGACCCGGACACGCCTGTCGGTGAGCTGGGCATCGGCCACCAGCAGATGGTCGAGATCGCCCGTAACCTGATCGGCGACTGCCGTGTGCTGATTTTCGACGAACCCACCGCCATGCTCACCGCCCGCGAGGTGGAGCTGCTGTTCACCCAGATCGAGCGTCTGCGTGAGCGTGGCGTGGCCATCGTCTACATCTCGCACCGCCTCGAAGAGCTGCAGCGGGTGGCCCAGCGCATCGTCGTGCTGCGCGACGGCAAGCTGGTGTGTGACGAGCCGATCCAGCGCTACAGCAGCGCCGAGCTGGTCAACCTGATGGTTGGCCGCGAGCTGGGCGAGCATATCGACCTGGGCCGCAGGCAGATTGGTGCGCCCTTGCTCAAGGTCGACAAGCTCAGCCGTGCCGACAAGGTGCGCGACGTGTCGTTCGAAGTCAGGGCAGGGGAGATCTTCGGTATATCCGGCCTGATTGGCGCCGGACGAACCGAATTGCTAAGGCTGATCTACGGCGCCGACCGCGCCGACAGCGGCAGCATTGCACTTGGCCAGCCCCCCCAGGCCGTTAACATCGATTCGCCCAAGGCGGCTGTGCGGGCGGGTATCGCGCTGATTACCGAAGACCGCAAAGGCGAAGGCCTGCTGCTGACACAGTCGATCAGCGCCAATATCGCCTTGGGCAACCTGGGCGCGGTTTCGCGGGCCGGCATACTCGATGGCGAGGCAGAAAAGAGCCTGGCCGAGCGCCAGATCCAGGCCATGCGCATTCGCAGTGCCGGCGCGCAGCAAGTGGTGGGCGAGCTGTCGGGCGGCAACCAGCAGAAGGTGGTGATCGGCCGCTGGCTGGAGCGCGACTGCCAGGTGCTGCTGTTCGACGAGCCCACCCGTGGCATCGACGTCGGCGCCAAATTCGACATCTACGGCCTGCTGGCCGAACTGGCGCGTCAGGGCAAGGCCTTGGTGGTGGTGTCCAGCGACCTGCGCGAGCTGATGCTGATTTGCGACCGCATCGCCGTGCTGTCTGCCGGTCGCCTGATCGACACCTTCGACCGCGATCATTGGAGCCAGGACCAGCTGTTGGCCGCCGCCTTTGCCGGTTATCAGAAACGTGACGCACTGCTGCACGACGCAGCCCCCAGGATGGATGCATGAAAACCACCCCGCTCGATAGCCAAGGCGCCGCCCCCGTGCGCCGCAGTGGCACCTGTTTTGGCCTTGGCACCTACCTGGGCCTGGCCGGCGCCTTGCTGGCGATGATCGTGTTGTTCTCGTTCCTCAGCAGCCACTTCTGGTCGTATAACACCTTCAGCACCCTGGCCAACCAGATCCCCGACCTGATGGTACTGGCGGTGGGCATGACCTTTGTGCTGATCATCGGCGGCATCGACCTGTCGGTGGGCTCGGTGCTGGCGCTGGCGGCTTCCACGGTGAGCGTGGCGATTCTTGGCTGGGGCTGGGGCGTTTTGCCCTCGGCGCTGTTGGGCATGGCCGTGGCCGCGCTGGCCGGCAGCATCACCGGTGGCGTCACCGTAGCCTGGCGCATTCCGTCGTTCATCGTCTCGCTTGGCGTGCTGGAGATGGCCCGCGGCCTGGCCTACCAGTTCACCGACTCGCGCACCGCCTACATTGGCGATGCCTATGCCTGGTTCTCCAACCCGGTGGCCTTTGGCATATCGCCCGCGTTCATCATTGCCTTGCTGGTGATCGTGCTGGCCCAGTTGGTGCTGACCCGCACCGTGTTCGGCCGCTACCTGATCGGCATCGGCACCAACGAAGAGGCCGTGCGCCTGGCCGGTATCGACCCGCGCCCGTACAAGGTGCTGGTGTTCGCCCTGATGGGCCTGCTCGCCGGCCTGGCCGCCCTGTTCCAGATTTCGCGCCTTGAAGCGGCCGACCCCAATGCCGGCTCCGGCCTGGAGCTGCAGGTGATCGCAGCCGTGGTCATCGGCGGCACCAGCCTGATGGGCGGGCGCGGCTCGGTCATCAGCACCTTCTTTGGCGTACTGATCATTTCGGTGCTGGCCGCCGGGCTGGCGCAGATCGGTGCCAGCGAACCGACCAAACGCATCATCACCGGGGCGGTGATCGTCATCGCCGTGGTGCTCGACACCTACCGTAGCCGGCGCGCAGGCCGGCGGAACTGACAACATGGCAACCATCAAAGACGTCGCGGCACTGGCGGGCATTTCCTACACCACCGTGTCCCATGTGCTGAACAAGACCCGACCCGTCAGCGAACACGTGCGGCAGAAGGTCGAAGCCGCCATCCTCGAACTGGACTACGTGCCCAGTGCCGTGGCGCGTTCTCTCAAGGCGCGCAGCACGGCCACCATCGGCCTGCTGGTGCCCAACAGCGTCAACCCGTACTTCGCCGAGCTGGCACGGGGTATCGAAGACGCCTGCGAGCGCAACGGCTACTGCGTGATCCTGTGTAACTCCGACGACAACCCGCAGAAGCAACGCAGTTATCTGCGCGTGCTGCTGGAAAAGCGCATCGACGGCCTGGTGGTGGCGTCGGTAGGCCAGGACAGTGACCTGCTGCAAAGCCTGGCCAGCGTGCGCACGCCAATGGTGATCGTTGACCGCGAGCTGGAAGGCGTCGATGCCGACCTGGTGCGCATCGACCACGAGCAGGGCGCCTATCTGGCTACCCAGCATTTGCTGGAACTGGGGCATCGGGATATCGCCTACATCGGCGGCCCCGCCGAAACCGGGGTTACCCAGCTGCGCCTGAGCGGCTTCCGTCGGGCCATGGCCGAGGCCGGGGCGCAGGTGCAGGGCAATCGTGTGCTGCATTGCGACTTCACCAGCCCCGGCGGGCACGCAGCGGCAGCGCAGGTGCTGGAGGGCAAGCGGCCAACGGCGATTTTTGCCGGCAACGACATGATCGGTTTTGGTGTGCTGCGTGCTGCCGCCGAGCGCAATATCAATGTACCCGGTGAGCTGTCGGTGATCGGCTTCGACGATATCGAGCTCAGCCGCTACGTGTACCCGCCGCTGACCACCGTGGGCCAGTCCATACGTGAGCTGGGCGAAAACGCCGCGTCGCTGTTGCTGGCACGCATCGCGGCCCCCCGCCAAGGCGCGGCAGAGCAACGCATCGTCGCCCCGCGCATCGTACTGCGCGAATCCACCGGGCCGCGCCCGGACCTGTTCAACGATTACCGCTAACGCTAAGGAAATGTCATGAGTGCCAAGGTCGTGGTGGTGGGTAGCCTGAATATGGACCTGGTGGCCCGCGCCCAGCGCTTGCCCCGGGCCGGCGAGACCCTTCCCGGCGAAAGCTTTTTCACCGTGCCGGGCGGCAAGGGCGCCAACCAGGCTGTGGCCGTGGCGCGGCTAGGCGGCAGCGTGGCCATGATCGGCAATGTGGGTGACGATGACTATGGCCGGCAGTTGCACCGCGCCTTGTATGTCGAGGGTATCGACTGCCAGGGTGTCAGTACCTGCCCTGGCGTATCCAGTGGTGTGGCGCTGATTACCGTGGATGCGGCCAGCCAGAACTGCATCGTCATCATCCCCGGCGGCAACGGCCTGCTGACGCCGCAGTCGGTACAGCGCTTCGATGCCCTGTTGCAAGCGGCCGAGGTGGTCATCTGCCAGCTTGAGGTGCCGGTGGACACCGTGGCCTGGACCTTGGCCAGGGCGCGTGAGCTGGGCAAGCAAGTCATCCTTAACCCGGCGCCTGCCACCGGCCCCTTGCCGGCGGAGTGGTTCGCCCGCATCGATTACCTCACGCCCAACGAAAGCGAGGCTGAAACCCTGACCGGCATGCCGGTAACCGACCAGGACAGTGCCCGGCGCGCAGGCGAACGCTTGCGGCAGATGGGGGCGGGCAAGGTGATCATCACCCTGGGGGCTCAAGGGGCCTTGCTGGTGACTGAACAGGGCCACCAGCATTTCCCGGCGCCTGTGGTGCAGCCGCTGGATACCACTGCCGCCGGCGACACCTTCATCGGTGGTTTCGCCGCCGGTCTGGTGCGGGGCTTGGGGGAGGGCGAGGCCATCGCCTTTGGCCAGCGTGCGGCGGCATTGTCGGTTACCCGCGCCGGTGCACAGCCATCGATTCCCTATCTGGCGGAGCTAACGCCATGAAGAAAACCCCGTTGCTGAACGTTGCCCTGTCGCGGACCATCGCGGGCATGGGGCATGGCGACATTCTGGTGATCGGCGATGCCGGGCTGCCGGTACCGTCAGGCGTGGAGCTGATCGACCTGGCCGTTACGCCAGGCCTGCCAGATTTCGCCAGTGTCTTGCGGGCGGTGCTGAGCGAACTGCAGGTAGAGCGGCACGTACTGGCCGAAGAAATGCAGAAAGTGGTGCCACCGGCACTGGTCGAGATCGAGCGGTTGAAAGGCAAGCTGGGCAAGCGGGAATGGCTGAGCCACGAAGACTTCAAGGTGCTGTCGCGCAGTGCCCGCGCCGTGGTGCGTACGGGCGAGTGCCAGCCCTACAGCAATATTGCGCTGATCTCCGGCGTTACCTTTTGAAGGCGGGGGCTTTGCCCCCGATCGCCGGCAAGCCAGCTCCCACAGGGATGTCATCAGCCTTGAGGGCGGCGCTGTACCTGGACTGCCCCCAAGAAGTTGGACACCAATCCAACCCTTGGGGGATTTATGGGCAAATACTCAGAGCAGTTCAAGCTCACGGCGATCACGGCCTATCTGGAAGGCAGCAACGGCTTTCGCAAAGTGGCCCGACACTTGGGCATCGATTTCAGTTTGCTTCGGCGCTGGGTTGCCAGTTACCGATCCACCGCCAGCCTCAGTCCCCGCCCACATGGCCAGCGCTACACTGAGGACTTCAAACGGCAGGTACTCAAGCACATGCTTGAGCATCGACTCTCGCTGCGCCAAACAGC